>NZ_CAKMLL010000095.1 GCF_927797785.1 Candidatus Nitrotoga sp. BS
AATGTCACCCCCAGTAATCAATTGAATCTATTCGCGTATTAACCGGACAGCAGTGGTTTTACTTACACTTCTCGCCATAGCAGATGCTTGTCGTAGCGAGAAGTTTGGCTAAACATTTATTTGATGCTGAAAAAATTTCTTACTGTTGCAAAATGTCATGGTGCAAGATGTGACTTACTGTTGGGTTTGGCAGTACAACTTTGTTTCTGTCGATCACACGAATCTCACAATGAGCATCTTTGTAGGGGCCACTATTCTGTTCCCATCCAAAACCGGGAGAGGTTTGTGCGCAGTATTGTTCGTTATTTAATTTGCTTTTCCATTGATACCATGAAGCTGGAGCAGCGAAAGCTGAAACACAAAAAAATGAATAAATCACTAGAGCAGAAAATATCGATTTCATATTTGCGTCCTGATAAGTAGGTGACTGAACATGCACGGATGAATCAGCGCAAAGCCAACCGGGGAAAGCTGTTACACAGCGACACAAGAATGGCGCAAGCGACCAAGTTGCGGAATCCCAGGCTGGCACTAAACATTACGACTAATTTCTCCAAAGCGTTTGATCCCTTGGATGAAATATTCCTTTCGACCGCTTATATTTTACTTTGAAATTTCTACGACAAAAAGGAAGTATCTCGTAAATTCGGTTATCAATTCCGATATTAGAAATTCAGATCTCGAGCGGTGAAAGGAACCTTGGGCAACTCACCAAGAATCCGGACAAGAACCGAGTTCATGGTGTTAGGATCGTTGTCGAAGCCACCGTGGGTCTCGCTTTTAGATATTACTCCGGGTTTGTCTCCTGCCCCGGATATTACGATGCCAGGCAGGCCATCGACTGCACTATTTAAAAGTTTAAATAACTGTCGATCTTCTTCCAGAAATTTTTGCATGCCGAGCAACGGTACTTCCCGAGACCCTTCAAAGGCATTACTGACCAAATACAGTAGGGATTTCCCATAAGGACCGACATCATCGTCACGCTCCCCCACCTCACTCAGATTATATAAGCTGGGCTTTGGACAGCTATTATCCATTATTTTTGGCAGCACTATCTTTTTGAACAGATCTATCCGAATGGCTGGGGCCATGAATTGAAGCGTTTTCCAGGATATACCCAGACTGGCCAATTGCGGAATGGCGTATGCGGCAAATATGGAACCGGCGCTGTGGCCAACCACATGAAGCTCCCAATCGCCCTCCGCCTTTTTGCCAAGGTTTTCTTTCGCTGCTTTCGCATATTTTGCCAAGAGCTGCATCGCGCCTGCGTCATTTTTGGAGGCCAGCGCTGCATTTTCCACCATTTCTCCCCACAGCTTTCCGCCCGGATAGGCTAAGGTTAGCTCAAGCACACGATCCTTCGCATCGCGCAAGTGGTCAAGAAATGCGCCACCCGCCCGCTCATCAGCTGCAGTGAACTTATCCTTAATGATATTCTTGGTGGTATTGAACCAATCGCTCTCCCACATAATGTGTAGCGGGTAAATTTCGTTAGCAAGACAAACGTTGCGAAATGCAATAATCCGTTTGGCTACATCCTGTTCGCCATTCAGCCCCCCATGAATGTATAACATCACTCGTTTTTTTGCCCAATCCTTAGTTTTGGCTGGTATGGTTTCTACAAACAATCTTTCCAAGTCTTCTTCCGTGGTCCAGTAGTTACCTCGGTCTGAGAGCTTGCCGTTGTTTCCAACATCGATTACGTATGGCCGAATTTCGTTTAGAGGGATAACCTGTCCCGCGCGGAAGGTTCCGCTCGTGACATCTGCCGCGCCCTTCGCCCAGAGATCCGCTTTTACAGGCACGCCGAGTTGAGCGACCCAAACATCGGTGGCATGAATCATAAAGTCTTCGTATGGCAACAAGGCAAACCCATTTTGGCCCCATCTTGTCCCCCATGAATTCTGGATTACGAAACCTTGAGAGGTATAGCCGACAAGGGCTATCGCATGTCCACCGTCCGCATGTCCCTGACGCTGGATCACGGGAATTTTAAGTTTTTGGGACTTGCTGCCAACACCCGTTGTGATTGAAACCGTAGATGGTCCGGGCTGTCCCCATCCTGCATGCACCATTAATGTGGCATATACGATGCCGACTTCATGAATGGCTGCATGCACATGACGCACCTGCCTGAAATCGACTCTGTAATAAGCGCCGCCTGGTGTCAGAGTTGCTTCCTCGGCACGCTTTTGATCAAAATTGTTTGCACCGTGCAGTTCGTCAGGCCAGAGTTTTTGCGTACATACACCATGGCGCTCCCAGCCCTTCATGGCACCCCTCGCCGAGGATCCGGAATAGCTTTCTCCCGGCCATTCATCATAGCGACGGGCAAGTTCATAAATCATGCGCGGACTAATGCGTCGCTTTAGCTTGCGTTTATGGAGTAAGAAATTGATAACTGCCGCAAGGGCAAAGCCCGTACACGCGCCTTCAGTGCCTTGATCAAGAATGTCAGGAACCGCGTGGATGTTAACAATCTCATCGGGTAGAGCCTGGAGTGTAGGCAAATATTCCCAGTCTTTAAGATCAATCTTGTCAGGAAACGCATCTAGTGTTCTGCTAATTTTATTCTCGACACTTCTGCCATCGGGTTTTACGCGCCTGGATTCTGATTCCGGTCGGGTAGTTTTTGGGGCAGATTCTTTAGCTACTGCGGATACTGATTTGCTTGTTACGCGCTTCTTTACCATGGATATTCTCCTATTTATAGAGTTACGCTCTCACGCTAGCAGCCCGAAGCCTATATGATTCCCCATTTCGCTTCCAGTCCCAATCAGGTGAATCAACTCTGGAACAGAAAAGCGACTTCGTACGATTTCATGTACATTTCATAGAGTTCATATGAATTGAGCCGACAAACATAATAGATCGTCAGCTACAGAAAAGTGAATAAGCAATTTTCTTATTTTTGTTTTTAACAAAAAAGTTTTTCGCCGGCAAACAGTTGCTCCACCGTTTCACGCTCTCGGATAAGTTGAACGACTTCACCAGCCACCATTACTTCGGCTGCACGTGGGCGCGTGTTGTAGTTTGAACTCATGCTCATGCCATAGGCGCCAGCCGACATCACCGCAACCAGATCACCCTGCGAGATAGCCAGTTTACGAGCATTCCCAAGGAAGTCGCCGGTTTCGCATACCGGCCCCACCACTTCATATTGTTGCACTGGCATATCACTTGGCTGAACTGGCTGGATGCGATGATAAGCATCGTACAAAGCCGGACGCATCAGATCGTTCATTGCCGCATCGACGATGGCGAAGTGTTTTTCTTCGCCATGCTTGAGATATTCAACCTTGGTCAGCAGCACGCCGGCATTGCCAACCAGCACCCTTCCCGGCTCAATAATAATTTTTTCGCTACGTCCCTGCAAGGCGCTGAGTAGCGCCTTGGCATAATCGGCAATGGCAGGCGGGGTTTCGTCCTGATAACAGATGCCTAATCCACCACCCATGTCGAGATGCTCAAGATGAATCCCCTCGCTTGCCAGCGCATTTACCAGCACCAACATTTTTTCTGTTGCGGCAATAAATGGACTAAGTTCGGTCAACTGCGAACCAATGTGACAATCCATACCAACCACGCGCAGATGCGGTAGCTCACTCGCCTTGCGGTATAACGCCAGCGCTTCCGTATAAGCGACGCCAAACTTATTTTGTTTCAAGCCAGTGGAAATATAGGGGTGTGTCTTGGCATCCACGTCTGGATTCACGCGTAGACTGACTGGTGCCACCTTATTGATTTGTCCGGCCACTTCATTCAGACGAGAGAGTTCCGCTTCCGATTCCACGTTAAAGCACAGAATGCCCGCTTCCAGGGCCAGCTGCATTTCTGCCACGGTTTTGCCCACACCGGAAAACACCACTTTATTCGCCGCGCCTCCAGCCGCCAGCACACGCTGTAATTCGCCACCGGAAACGATATCAAAGCCGGCACCCAACTTGGCGAACAGATTCAAGATAGCGATATTAGGGTTGGCCTTCACCGCGTAGCAAATCAAATGATTGCGCTCTTCGAATGCCTCAGCAAACTGGCGATAGCTATCGGCTAACGCACTGTGTGAGTACACGTAGCATGGCGTTCCAAATCGTTGTGCGATATCAGCTAGAGGTACTTGTTCGGCATAAAGCTGATTACGCTGGTATTTGAAATAATCGGTCATGGCTATTTATGTTGATCAGGAAGTAGCTGGACTAAGGGCTGCGCCGGTGGCAAAAATAGCGCCCCCTTGGTTCCGCAGCTTTGCAACAGAAGTGCTAACAGCACCATAATACCGGTCATACGCATGGTTGCATTCTCACTAAAATGGAACAAAACGGGATTATAAAGGCAAGACTGGGAGTGACTGAAACAGAATTTATCAATACGCCGAGGTGGTTGTCGCAAGGTCGCAGCTTTTATCAGGAAGCAACGGAGCCAAATCTTGCAATACAAAATGTAGAAGGCTTATAAGACCGATGATTATACGATGCAGAAAATTACCGATGCCTTGGGGTGCATAATTCCACTGTCAGCAGTACGCCCCATAAAACTTCGCTCAAAAATACATGATTGCAAGACCTGGCCAGTGGCCATAATTGCTTGTGATGTTGGGCTTCGCAAGCTCAGCACCAACCTACTTTAGCCCAGGCTACGCTTGCTCCAGATAATTCCGCAGGACTTGGGGTCAGACTGACCCCAATTCAATTATAGCTGCTGAAAAAAAGGGCGAAGATCCCCAAGGCCATTGCGGCAATTCCCAAGGCGGGTATCATCCAGTCGCCCCTGGCCAGGCCGGGCTCAAGTGTGGCTTGATCCGGCTGATCCGGGTTGTAATACACGGATACTTTGGCACCGGCAGGGTATTTTTTGGCATAGCTGGTGGCGAGCTCCGGCGATGGGCTGGTACCATCTGGAAACTCCAGTGTGCGCTGATAAATATGCGCAGCCACTGAGTAGCTGAACTGGATGTGTGGCAGCAGGTCGTAAGCTTCTGACGTGGGCGCGGATTGTTCAATGACGCCTTCCACCATGGGCCAGCGCAGCGTTTTTCGTGCCTTGGCGAAAATGATCCAGCCCCATAGGACGGCACCAAACCCGCCGATGATGAAGAGGCCGAGAATGATCGAATAGTAATTCAATTTTGGATCTCCATTTTGAGTTATGGCGATGTGGTGGAAAAAGGGAGGATACATTTCGCAGCGTGCATTATGACAGGCCTGTCTCAACCTTTGCATGGGATTGGAGTCAGACTAGTGGCAGGGCATTGGGGTCAGTTCCAACATTACAATATTTTGTTTGAATGTTAGCGCAGTAATCGGCGGTTGCCGAAAATCGCGCCGAAGAAA
>NZ_CAKMLL010000096.1 GCF_927797785.1 Candidatus Nitrotoga sp. BS
TGTTGTAAGTCTCACCGGAACATTATCAAAAAATGAAATTTGATGACGGCAGGTGGAGATTAACGGGATTTATAGAAGTGCCCTATAAGGGGGTACCTCGAAAAACCCTTTTTTTGAAGCTCTTTTGATAAAATTCATCTGTCTGAACTCGAGTCTTACCCAATGCCGATGAAACTCCGTAGCGCGATCAAGAAAGACCTGTTTGCCGCCGACCAAAGGCGGGAGAAGGTAGACCGCCTGGGCGATCCGCTCCTGGCATTTGAAGAACATATCGATTTTGTGTTGCGCTAGCAAAAGAAATGGACCGGCTAGCGGCTAGGCCGGAGAGCTTGCAAGGCGGTAGTCCACCGTTCCCCACCGAGACGATGGTGCGCATCTATTTCTGAAGCGGTGCAACAACCTCTTGAATGAACAGATGGAGTATCAACTGCTTGACCGGATGAGCTACCAGCGTTTCTGCGGACTGGCTGATTCGGCGAGCATTCCGGATTGCACCACCGTCTGGATTTTTTAAAACCGAATTGGCGAAGTGGGTGCCCAGGCTTTTTCGATGGTATGGAGCAACAACTGCTCAAAGCAAGGCTACATCGCCCGCAGTGGCCAGATCTTCGACGCTACCCTGGTTCCGGCCCGAAGCAGCACCTTCACCCGGGACGACAAGAAACAGCTCAAGGAAGGCACCATGCCTGTGGACTGGAACCCAGCCAAGCGCTGCCAAAAAGACCTGGAGGCCACTCAGACCAAGAAGAATGGCAAGAGCCATCATGGCTACAACCTTAAGCGTCTGGTTTATCTTAAGCGGGCTGGAATTGAGACCTTCTGACGTTCGCAATAGTCCGATTTGCTTAAAAATGAGCGATTCTAGGTGAAAAATGGAGTGGAACTGCGCAACAATATGCAATCCATCGAATAATCTGAACCGGTTTGCTCGCGTTCATAAAATTCAGATCGGAAAGTTTGAAAGCTATGGTTTTTGGAGGTGCCCAAGGGTTAGTTTTTATCACAAATAGTTATAATTGTTTTTACATTTTTTATATGAAATTCCAGTTACTGATCTTATAAAACACACGGCGTATAAATTAAATATCCGTTTTATTAAATA
>NZ_CAKMLL010000097.1 GCF_927797785.1 Candidatus Nitrotoga sp. BS
ATTCAAATCGCTTTGGCGGGTAAGGCTCTTGAGGGATGGGGTGAGTAGTTACAAAATAACAATGGATCGTTTTTATACAATTTTGCTGTTAATGGCTCTCTTGCTCATCTCAGACAAGGCCGCAGCTTGGAAACTCTATGATGTGGATAAGGACAGCCTATATTTATGGGGTGGTACTTACACCCACTTTCACAACAAAGACTCTTACAAAGGTGCGAATATTCTGGTCAGCTTAGAGGTGATCAAACCCAACGATCATCTTTATGGCTTGGCGTTGTTCAATAACTCTTTTGATCAGTTTTCTCAATATCTCTTTTACGGCAAAATATTCAGGCTCGATGAGACTTATCCCGGGCTGCACGCCCAACTTACCGGTGGCCTGATTCACGGCTATAGGGGTGAATACAAAGATAATTTATTCCTTAATAAGGAATTAGGGGTCGCGCCTGTTATCGTACCGGGTATTGGTTATCAAAAAAACCAATGGGGTTTTGATTTGTTTCTTTTGGGAAAACAAGGTGTGCTAATGGGTGTGGGTTATCAATTTTAACCACCCATGATCACAGCCTAATATCAGGTTACTGATGATTGCTTCCATGCGGATATAAACTAAATAATCAATTGTTTAGCCAGATTTATTTTATCATTTAATTGCAAGAGTAATAAAGCTGATAGTGAATGCTCAAGCTGGCTGAACCCTTGATTCGCAATTTCAAAAGGTGACTTCAATGTCTAGCACCGCAAAGAACACCCGCTCTACAGTAATTCCTTGTCTACGCTACCGTGACGCGCCGAAGGCGATCAAATGGCTTTGCTCGGTCTTCGGTTTCGAGAAGCATCTAGTCGTGCCAAACGCCGACGGCACGATTGCCCATGCTCAGCTCAGCCTTGGCAATGGGATGATTATGCTGGGCTCTGTTTCGAAAGTCGAAAACGAGTTCGGTCAGCTCACCAGGCAGCCCGATGAGATTGGGGGCATGGAAACACAAAGTCCATACCTCATTGTGTCAGATGCCGATGCTGTTTATCAGCGAGCAAAGACTGCCGGAGCAAAAATCGAAATTGAAATCAAAGACGAAGACTACGGAGGCCGAGGCTTTAGCTGCCGAGATATGGAAGGCCATTTGTGGAACGTCGGCACCTACGATCCATGGTGACGAGTCAACAAGGCGCTGCGCCAGAAACCTTCGCTTCGCCATCGCCCCGGTATATCTATTCTGAATGACGGAGTTTAAAATGAATCCTCAACCCCTGATCTGCGTTACAGACGTCGAAGCAAGCAGCCGATGGTATCAGTCTACGCTCGGTATGAAAAGCGCTCACGGCGGTCAAGACTATGAGCGGCTCCATTTTGGTGGAGAGATGGTGATGCAACTCCATCGTTGGGACGTTCACGGTCATGCCAACCTCGGAACAACGGAGATGAAGCCCCCGGGCAACGGCGTGGCACTCTGGTTTCAGCACGACGAATTTGATGAGGTATTGGTGCGAATCCGGGAGTCTGGTGCCGAGATAGTGGAAGGACCACAAGTCAATTCGAGCGCAAATCACCGTGAAATCTGGCTTCGTGATCCCGACGGATACATCGTCGTCATCGCGGGCGCGTATGGAGATGTCGGCACCCTGCTTACGAAATGATCACTCTTTCGCGAATTGCCTTTGATTGGTAAACTACGTCACGGTCTAGCTCAACGCTAGATTTGGATGTTTGCCAAGCCACCGGAACCTGGGCTCCACCCAGAACCTGGCGTCTCGGCAAACACCTGTCAGCTTAGCGTTAGACGCTCGAATTCCACAGCCAAGGGACGATGAAATGCACGAAAACAAAATAAAGCAAGCTGCCGCTGTTGCTTTCATTTTGGTGGTGATCATCCTGTCTGCGTGGCTTTGGTCGAGAGACAAGCCTTCTGAGAATTACACGGCAGCTTCCGCGTCCGTTCCTCTTGTAATGCATACTTCAGGCGGCCGCCTTGAAGTTGCCACCGTTACAGTAACAGAGGCCTTCAAGCTTGCCGATCCAAAAGAGTTGCTTGGAATTAACCTCGGGACAACGGTCTCGCAAGTTCAAGTGCCCGTTATATATCGGTACTTCATTGAAATGGCCAAGGAATGGCCAATTACGTCTGACGGACAGTCACTTATTGTGCAGGCAGGGGAGATTAAAACTCAACTGCCAGTTGCGTTTGATACTCGCACGATTGAAAAGTACACGACAAGTGGCTGGGCACGGTTCAACAAGGCCGCAAATTTAGACAAACTCGAAAAAGACCTCTCCCCCAGACTAGAGGCTCGTGCTCCGGGTTACAAGAAACTAGCCATCGAATCGGCGCGAAAATCGGTCTCTGATTTTGTAACAACCTGGTTACTGAAGCACCATCCACAGCCAGACGGTACCGCACCGCGTGTACAAATATTTTTCCCAGGAGAGAGTGCAGCATTACAGATAAAATCCAATCTGAATTAATCAAGGATCCAGCCAGCTTGATTTTGTCAATTCACTTCAAGAGAAACAAAGCTGACAGTGCATGGTGGTGATAGTAAATAATTAAGTTGGCTGATCCCTTATTTTTTGCCGTCCTCTCAAGATATTGGATTGACGCCACACTTCAAAACCTTACAATCCCAAAAGTTCCGATCTCCTATGGTTCAGTCCAACCAGGTTTATCCGCCAATCAATACGTCGCGGGTTTGACAAACTAGGGGAGGGCGGTACATAAACGCTACTCGTTAGGCTCTATCACAACTGATCCATAAAGGAGAAATACCATGAAAAGTAATCCAGTAGTCTGGTTTGAAATTTACGTACAAGACATGGCGCGTGCCAAAGCATTCTACGAAGCCGTACTCGCAATCAAACTGGAAAAAATGCCCGCACCGACTGCTGAGTCTGAAAATATGGAAATGTGGAGCTTTCCCTCAGATAAGGAAACCAGCTCCACCACTTACGGCGCTTGCGGTATGCTGATCAAAATGGATGGTTGCCCCTCCGGCGGTTGCGGCACACTGGTGTATTTTGGCAGTGAAAACTGCGCGGTGGAAGCAGCCCGCGCCGCCGAGAATGGAGGCAGCATTGCCAAGGAAAAGTTTTCCATCGGCGAACACGGCTTCATCTCCCTCGTTCATGACACCGAAGGCAATATGATAGGCTTCCATTCCATGTAATGTTTAACGAGTAAGGTTAGATTGTGATCGCGAAGCGATCCACAATCTGAACCGTTTGTTGGACAAGCCCGGTGAGGCTGCCATGAACCTGCTTGTTATGGAAATATATCTCTGACTGTAGCGGTGCCATCGGGTTCTGTTCCGCGTCATACCAAAATTTCACCGCTAAAAGTTGCCATAGCAGCAACCTATTCCGCTTAACCTGCCATTCTTGATGCGTTTTTATCTGATTTTAACCTTTTACAGGGCGAGTGCGCCCCTGCCTGCCAAGTCCGGCAGGTGGGCGGGGGGTTTGCGTTACGTGGCCACCTCCCTGTCCGACGCGGGAGTCCGTAATTGGTGGGTGAATGGCTTGATGCGGGTGCGGATAATCTTCATTTCCCCGCCACAACATTTACAACGTATCGCCGGGCGCGATTGCTGCAAGGGAAGCACGACCCGTTTGCGCAGTTGCACCAACGGGATCAGTTTGCTGTTGGGGTGCAGAAAGCCGAAATTGCGGGCGCGGCGGTAACTTTTGAGCAGGATGTGTTGCAGGATCAGGCGCAGGAATGCCACGCCGCTGAGCGTGCGGGTTTCGATTTGCCTGGTTTGGCTGTTCTGATAACGAAACGTGACGTTACCCTTGTCACAGAACAAAATGTATTTCTCCTGAATCACGCCCTGATACAGATAACGCCCGAGGCAAATCAGTGCCTGTCGGTCTGCGCCGACCGCTTTGCAATCCACCACCCACTTGGTGGGATAAGCATCCGGCAGTGTGTGACTTGGGTGGTTTTACCAAATCTGCGCCTGGCCAGGGTTTATTCAATACCTGGGTGTAATAAAACTTCAGCCTATGCAGGTCATGTTTGAGCGAACTCCAGGAAAGCGAATTGGCGATATGCACGAAATAATCGGTCAACTGAAGCCGGGTCAAATCATCAATCCGATAATCATAATAGTCTCCCGCTCGACGAACGCCGTGTGAATACAGTGCGTGGTTTTTGGCTGCATCCCGTGCAGCTTCAAACAATTGAGCAGACATCGATATTTGCACGCAAAATGCGCTGGAAATTCTGATGTCATAACGATTCATCCTCATGGTAAAGTACAAATAAATCCCTTTCGGGGTGAGGATGAATTATGTTATTGAATCACGTTGCTGAGAGGCGTTTTTTTCTCCGCAATAGCGGCTTCGTTCAACTAATCGTTCAAGCACGTTCTGCCAGCAAGCTGGCTCTAACGGACACAACTTTGCTGCGCTGCGCCGCTTAACTACCGTTCTGAGGAAATCATGGATAGAATTGCTAATATTCATATATTGACAAAACGGCTAATAGTCATGACATTTGTATCTGTGTTGATATTTAGCGCAATTTTTGGTTTAAGTTATTTTTTCAGTCAACGATTTATGATGACGTGGGCTGGTTTTTTATGCGGCATAGTTGGGGGTTTTGTAAGTATCCAACAAAGAATTAAAACCGTGTCCGATGAAGAGCTAACATTACTTACTAGATCTTGGTTTCCAATTCTTTTAGTTCCAGTTTTTGGTGGTGTATTTTCGCTGGTTCTATACTGCTTGTTTCTGTCTGGTATCGTATCAGGCTCTTTATTTCCAGTCTTTTACATTCCTGTGCCTTCTAATTCGATTCCAGATACTGATTTTATGATCAATTTGTTCACCCAAACCTACCCTTTAACAGGTCCAGATTTTGCAAAATTCTTATTTTGGTCATTCGTTGCAGGATTTTCAGAGAGGTTTGTTCCGCAAATTATTAGTAATGTTGTTCAGAAATCCTCAGAACAAAGCAATCCAGCTGACCGCAAAAGCGACAGCTGATTGCGGCATTCCGCTCCAGGAAAGAAACAACAGAGCTAGTCTTGACTCTACTAAGTAAATAGGCAGGAAAATATTATGAAAGCATATGTACTAAATGAAGCAGGGGCCGCTGAGAACTTACTTCTAAGAGAAATCGAGATGCCTGAGATCAAGGCAGACGAAGTATTGATTGAAACGAAAGCAATCAGCATTAACCCGGTGGATGTAAAAGTGAGACTGATGGACGAAGCAATCACTATGATTCTGGGTACGGAAGATCGTCCGGTCATTCTTGGCTGGGATATTGCCGGGATCGTTGTTGCAGTCGGGGAAGCGGTCAGCGGATTTGAAGTTGGCGACAAGGTATTCGGAATGATCAATTTTCCTGGCCAAGGCAAAGCCTACGCCGAGTATGTTGCATCACCGGCCAGCCATATTGCTGTTATGCCTGAAAATGTAACGTTTGACGAAGCTGCGGCAACCACACTGGCCGCACTGACCGCCCTGCAGGTGTTACAGCCTCGTGTAAAAAAAGGTGACCGTGTTCTAATCCACGCCGGTTCGGGTGGTGTGGGACATTTCGCGATACAGATAGCTAAGGGACTTGGCGCATATGTGATTGCCACCTCTTCTGCCAAAAACCGGGATTTCATTTTGTCTCTCGGTGCAGATGAGCACATTGACTATCGTGAGCAGAAGTTCGAAGAAGTCCTGTCGGATATAGATTTCGTCCTCGACGGCATGGGTGGTGAGGTACTAGAGAACTCACTGAAAGTTGTCAAAGAAGGTGGCAGAATCGTCACTTTGCCCACTCATCAATTCTCGGAAGATCTGCAGTTAGAGGCGGGGCAGCGTAAAGTCGAACTGGAGTTCGTCCTTGTCCAGTCGAGTGGAGTAGACATGAATACTCTGAAAAGCATGCTCGAAGCCGACGAACTGAAACCTCACGTTTCAAAAATCTTCCCGTTTGAGGACATGGCAGGTGCCCATTTGCAAATTGAATCCGGTCGAACCGTGGGTAAAGTAATTGTTAAGCTATAAGTAGACTTTATACAATACAGCACTGAACGATTGCTTTCAGCGGAAACGCTAAAGCGCGCCTTCAGGTAGCGGCCGAAGCATCTCGTTTTCAGCTGCTAGCTGACCTTGTCCTCACAATCCACTTCACCCCATTAGTTGCTTTTGACGTCGGCGGATTTGTACACGCCATCATTGACAATTTATTTGCTGGCATAGAGTTAATGCACTAAATGTTTCGAGTTACACACTTAGCGAGGTGGGTTAAAAAGAATGAAATGAAGCCCAACATTAAAGTATGAAGACATGTGCTACTTGACACTTAATCTCTAATAAATCCATTTGCGGTAAAATGATCTTCTGCCACTCATTGGCTCCTTGTTACTCCCTGATAGAATTCCTACGGAATACAGTGCATGTTGCGATTGACTGAAGTTAAGCTTTCTTTAAACCACTCTGATGATGATCTTAAGGCCGCGCTTCTTAAACGGCTGGGTATAAGCGCGGATGAGTTGATTGGCTATACAATATTTCGTCGTGGCCATGATGCCCGCAAGCCATCGGCCATTGTCTTTACGTATACGTTGGATATTGAAGTCAGGGACGAAGCTGCTCTGCTTCAACGCATGCAAGGCGACAAACATATCTCACTCACGCCCGATACAAGCTACCATTTTGTAACTCATGCGCCAGCCAAACTGGCTTCCCGTCCAATCGTGATTGGTACCGGTCCCTGTGGAATATTTGCGGCTTTGATTCTGGCACAAATGGGATTTTGTCCGATTGTTTTGGAGCGCGGTAAAGCCGTGCGCGAGCGCACCAAAGACACTTTCGGTCTATGGCGGCAAAGCAAACTCAATCCGGAATCCAATGTGCAGTTTGGCGAAGGTGGAGCGGGAACCTTTTCTGACGGCAAACTGCACAGCCAAATTAAAGACCCCAAACATTATGGTCGCAAGGTACTCACGGAATTCGTCAAGGCGGGTGCGCCAGAGGAAATTCTTTATGTGAGCAAGCCACATATAGGCACGTTTCGGCTGGTGGGGATGGTGGAAGAAATGCGCGCGAGCATTGAAGCCCTGGGAGGAGAAATTCGTTTTCAGAGCAAGGTTGAAGATATCGTCATAGAAAATGGACAAGTCCGGGGAGTGGTGCTGAATAGTGGTGAATTCATTGCCAGCGATCATGTCGTGCTCGCTGTTGGGCACAGCGCGCGCGACACCTTTCACATGTTGTATCAGCGTGGCGTATACATGGAGTCCAAACCATTCTCCATAGGTTTTCGCATCGAACATCCGCAACCGCTGATCGATCGCTGCCGCTTTGGCAAGAACGCTGGTAACCCTCTGCTGGGCGCGGCCGATTACAAGCTGGTGCATCACTGTGACAATGGCCGTTCAGTCTATAGTTTTTGCATGTGTCCCGGCGGCACCGTAGTCGCAGCAGCTTCTGAAGAAGGCCGCGTCGTTACCAACGGCATGAGTCAGTATTCGCGCAATGAGCGCAATGCCAATAGCGGGATTGTTGTAGGCATTACCCCCGCTGACTATCCTGGAAATCCTTTGGCCGGCATAGAGCTGCAACGGTACTGGGAAGCGCGCGCCTTTGAGTTGGGTGGCAGTAATTACCATGCACCGGCACAAAAAGTGGGTGATTTTCTCGCAAGCCGACCTTCCACTACATTTGGGTCTGTTGTGCCGTCTTATGCTCCGGGCGTACACCTATGCGATCTTTCTGCATCGCTGCCGGATTACGCTATCACAGCGATAAGAGAAGCCATCCCGGCATTTGATAAACAGCTTAAAGGGTTTGCAATGTATGATGCCGTGCTCACTGGCGTGGAAACACGAACCTCTTCCCCCGTACGCATCAAGCGCCGCGAAGACTTTCAAAGTCTGAATATCTCAGGGCTCTATCCGGCCGGAGAAGGCGCGGGTTATGCAGGCGGCATACTTTCCGCTGCAGTGGATGGCATACAGGTCGCTGAGGCGGTGGCCTTAAGCATGATCCAGCATGGCGAATGCTGAAGGAGGAGACTTGAAGTTACATTCAGCCAATTTCACGATATCAGTGATATGTTACATGTGATTGCTGTGCAATATCCTTGTTACAATTTTTTGTCCAGCTTGCAAGGTTTCATACGTCCATCAAGCGAATTCAGGGGCGCTCAGATGGGCACACCGTACATGATACCTGTGCAACTAGTAAACCTGACTTTGTGCACGGAACACCGTGATTCATGACTCATGCGCATTCCAAACGGACTATAAATGAACCTGCTTAAAGCTTTTGGTACCATAAGCAGCTTTACGCTAGCTTCGCGCATACTTGGCATCATCCGTGATATTTTAATTGCGCGCGTCTTCGGCGCAGGCATGGCAACCGATGCGTTCTTCGTTGCCTTTAAGCTGCCAAACCTGTTGCGCCGATTATTTGCTGAAGGTGCATTCTCCCAAGCATTCGTGCCAATTTTGGGTGAATATAAAAATCGTCTTGGGCATGAGGAAACCAAGCTGTTGGTCGATCATGTGACCACATTGCTGGCAATCATCCTGTTCATTGTTACGCTCATAGGCATAATTGCAGCGCCGATTTTGATCTACATCAGTGCACCGGGTTTCGCAGCGACGCCGGAGAAATTTGATCTTACAGTCCAGCTGCTGCGCATTTCCTCACCTTACATATTCTTCATTTCGCTCGTTGCCATGGCATCGGGGATACTCAACACCTACAATAAATTTTGGGTGCCTGCATTTACCCCAATTCTGCTCAACTTGTGCTTTATCGGCGCTGCGCTGTGGCTGGCTCCTTATTTTGATCCACCCGTCATGGCGCTGGCATGGGCGGTGCTTGTAGCTGGATTTGTGCAGCTTGCATTCCAGCTACCATTCCTAAAAAAAATTGGTATGCTGCCGACTCTTCGTTTCAACCTGAAAGATGCAGGCGTGTGGCGCGTCATCAAACAGATGGGGCCAGCGGTATTCGGCGTATCGATCAGCCAGATCAGCCTCATCATCAACACCATTTTCGCCTCTTTTCTGGTGGCGGGCAGTGTATCCTGGCTTTATTACGCTGACCGCCTGATGGAGTTTCCATCCGGTGTGCTGGGTGCGGCAATTGCCACTATTCTGCTGCCATCGCTATCCAAACATCACTCTAATGGTCATCTGGTAGAGTATTCCAAGTTGCTTGACTGGGGATTACGACTGACATTTATGCTTACCTTGCCCGCAGCACTTGCGCTAGGCATGGTTGGAGTGCCTCTTCTGGCAACATTCTTTCAGCATGGCGCATTTACTGCGCACGACGTGCTTATGACACGCAACGCGCTGGTCGGGTATAGCGTCGGCCTGATCGGCATCCTCTCAGTGAAGGTGCTGGCACCCGCTTTCTATGCGCGTCAGGATATCAAGACCCCGGTTAAAGTCGGCATCATCACCTTGTTTGCTACTCAAGCAATGAATCTGCTGTTCATTGGTTGGCTGCAACATGCAGGGTTGGCGCTGGCCATCGGCCTTGGTTCCTGCCTTAACTCCGCCATCCTGTTCTACCTACTGCGCAAGCGTGCCATTTACCAACCGGAACCTGGCTGGGGCAAATTTCTCGCCAAGCTGGGTGCGGCAATGCTGGTGCTGGGGTTGACGCTCTGGTTTGGTATGGGTAGTGAGCAAAGCTGGCTCACTAGCGGCGGTTGGGTGCGTATCTGGCGGCTTACTGGGTTGGTGGTGATGGGTATGACGGTTTATTTCGCCGTACTGTGGTTACTCGGTTTTCGGTTTAAAGATTTTTCAAGGCGCGGAGTATGAGCTGGTTGAAGCGCCGCATTGAAGCCAAGGCAGACGGAAAAAATTTGGCAACATGAACTTACGCGATTGTAAACGTTATGTTGCAAGCATCACATTCCGAATTTCACTCAGTTCGCCGGTACCAAGAACATCAGCATTATTGAAGAAATTATTAGAGGTAAAGCTGGGTTTCGAATGAATCGAACTGACTTTAACTTGCCGCTGAGATATATGTTGTATTTCTAAACCTCTGGTGCTAAACACTCATAATCTCGCTCAAATTGAATCCCCATTCTAGTGGGTTTTCCAAGCTGACAATGCTATCTGACGATTTCGACAGGTCGATTATTTCTTGCAGGATATGTGTGTTAGAACGAGTTGAGAAGAACACTTTTAATAAGGGTTTGATCAAACTGTTCTTCGATTGATCAGTCACTACGCCTAGACGCCCGGACTTCAGCTTAAGCAAGGTACCGGTTGGATAGATGCCAACCGTTTTAACGAAGGCGTGAAAGACGGCCTCGTCAAAATGCCCATTTTTCCACTCTGCCATCTTGCGAATGGATTCTGCTGGCCCCCATCCTTTTTTATAGCAGCGATTTGAAGTGATTGCATCATATACGTCACATACCGCGCCCATACGCGCAAATAATGTTAACGCCTCACCGGATAACTTGTCTGGATAGCCCTTGCCATCTGCGCGCTCGTGATGATGCCGGCAGACATCTAATGTGATATCACTTATCCCATCAGTATCCTTGAGACATTCCCAACCTTTTAGCGGATGCGCTTTGACTATGTTGAACTCTTCATCCGTTAATTTCCCCGGCTTGTTGAGTACCTCGGGAGGGATAAAAACCTTGCCAACATCATGCAGTAATCCGGCAATGCCAGCTTGTTTTAGCACCTCGTGCTCCAGTCCCAGCTGCCGCCCGAGTGCAATCATCAGAACGCAGACGGCGATTGAATGCAAATAGGTGTAATCGTCTGTATTTTTTAGCCGGGTCAAACTGATTAATGCAGAGGAATTGCGTTCTATCGATTTGTTTATTTCGTTTGCCAGTGATACCACATCATCAAGCTTGATTGCATTACCCATGCGTACTTCACTGAATAGCGAGACAACTGTCTCTTTAGCCTTGGAGAGTATTTTTTTCGCTGCAATTAATTCGACATGCAAAGACACACTCGCTTCGGTTTTATGTAAGGTTTGCTCGATTTTCTTCAGCTCATTCTCGACCTTGAGTTCCTCCTCTTGCTGCGAAAGCGCTACTACATCAACATCGACATCCAAGCCTAAGTTAGTGTCTATCCATATTTCGAGCACCCCACAGTTTTTGAGGGTATTCAGGTCTTGATACTCAGTCAGCTTGAATGATTTTTTCCAAAAAGGATGATCCATCCAACTGCCACAAACCTCTTGGATATACATACCTAAACGAACGTCAGCAACTTTTATTTTTTTTAGCATGGTTTATTTAACTGCTGTTCAACGCCACAATTTAATATCTATACTTGGCGTGCGAGAAAGTGATTGATCAAGCCATTAGTTGAAGAGTCGTGCACAAAAACGCGCTCTTTTCTTTGAAGTTCAGGTAACAATTTCCCGGCAAGTTGTTTGCCGAATTCAACCCCCCACTGATCAAAAGCATTAATGTTCCAGATCACGCTTTGTACAAATACTTTATGTTCGTACAGAGCAACCAGCATTCCCAACGTGTATGGATCCAGCTGATCAAATAGTAAGGTGTTAGTTGGGCGGTTGCCTGGAAATATTTTGAACGGTAAAAGCGATTCCAGCGTTGTACCACTTAGGCCTTGCAGCTCAAGTTCCGCACGTGCTTCTGCTGAAGTTTTGCCAAGCATTAATGCCTCGGTCTGTGCAAAGCAATTTGCCAGCAATATGGCGTGGTGTTCGCCTATCGGGTTGTGGCTGGTAATCGGTGCGAGGAAATCTGCAGGCACCATGCGCGTGCCTTGGTGTATCAGTTGATAGAAGGAGTGTTGGCCGTTGGTACCAGGTTCGCCCCAAATCACCATGCCGGTGTCATAGTCCACAACCTGCCCATTGCGGTCTACGCGCTTACCATTGCTTTCCATCTCAAGCTGTTGAAGATAAGCGGGCAAATGTTGCAGATATTGATCGTAGGGAAGAATGGCATACGAAGCTGCACCAAAGAAATTGGCGTACCAGATGCCAAGCATTCCCAGTATGACCGGCATATTTTTTTCCAGAGGCGCTTCACGAAAGTGCTCGTCCATGGCATGAGCACCGGCAAGCAGGCGTTCAAAATTGTTTATGCCAATATAAAGCGCAATGGGCAAACCGATAGCCGACCATAAAGAGTACCGGCCGCCAACCCAATCCCAAAATTCGAACACATTCTCCGGGTTGATGCCAAATTTTGATGTTTCAGCAAGGTTGGTCGATACTGCAACAAAATGTTTGCCGACACCCTCGTCTGTGCCTAAGTTTTTAACTAACCAGGCGCGCGCGGAATGGGCATTGGTAAGTGTTTCAAGTGTGGTAAATGTTTTTGAGCTAATTATAAAAAGAGTAGTTTCTGGATCAAGACGTTTCAATACTTCTGCCAAATCCGTCGCATCTACATTAGAAACGAAATGCACGTTCAATTGCGCGCTGCTATAAGACTTGAGCGCCTCGCTGACCATAAGCGGCCCTAAAGCCGAGCCACCAATGCCGATATTTACCACGTCTCGAAATGGTTTTTCGGTATGCCCACACAACTTACCATTGCGAACTGCCTCGGAGAAAACGCGGATATGATCCAACACGCGATGTACGTCCGGCACAACATCTTTGCCGTCTACATACACCGAAGTGCCTCGGGGAGCACGCAATGCAATGTGCAACGCTGCACGCTGTTCGCTGGTATTGATTTTGTCGCCATTGAACATGCTAGCAATCCAGCTATCCAGTTTTGACTGTCGTGCAAGGTTCAACAACAATGTGAGCGTTTCTGCGGTAATGAGATTTTTTGAGTAATCCAGCAGCAGACCATCCAATTGCAAAGAGAATTTGTCGAAACGCTTTGGGTCATCACAAAACATCTCGCGCATGGTCTGCTGGTTTATTTCTGTTTGATGTGCCGTTAAAGCTTGCCAAGCTGGCGAATTGACTAGAGTCGACATAGTTGTCTTAATAATATTGATTGAACATTTACATTATGGATTATGGACGATTTTTAATGTTACAGACAGCTGTTCTGTCAGTCAGAAAACTGGCAATTTAAAAAATACTTTGTTTCATAATTCTCGTAAATAAATATTGTGAAATTTTTTCAATAAGTTAAAAAGATAAACGAAGGGCAAAAGAAGAATGTGCAACTTTAGTATGATGCTTGTGCCGACGTTAGTATATTGTTTGCGAGCAGCAATAATTCTGTATTAACTGAATGGAGTTGCCCCACCCAAGGTAAAGATTCGGCATGATTTTCAATAAAATTGCCGTGATTGTTGCCGCCATACTAGTGTGAATCACTGTTGAAAATTATCCCGATAAGCGCAGCTTAACAGAACTTCGAAGTGTTAGTGGTGACGTGGGGCTGGGGTGAAATTAAGGCATTACAGCTGTCACGCCATTTCGCCCCTGGCGTAAAAAAGAAATCTGCGATTCGGTGTCCTGACAATCAGTCCAAGGAAATGTACCTTGACCAACTGATTGCCCATAAAGTTGAGTTTCTTGCCCGGATTCGTCATTTGATATGCGAGCAATAACTGCGGGTTGGCAAATATCTGCCAGCAATCGCCTAGCATTTTGTTGAGAGTCGCACTCTCCCATGCACATACCTTTTAATTGTCATTGCATGTGAGTCCAGTAAGCGATATGCCAGATGTAAATTTCCTTTGATAAATTAGGCGTAGGTCGAAGTTGGAAATTCGTGGTACGAAGGTATAACAATCGTGCACCAAACGCGGTTTTCAGCCAAACTTAACTTAGTGCGAGGGTTGAATATCCGTACTACAAATCTTTAATTTTCGTGATGTTGGCAAGATAAGCGGAAGGATTATGCAGTCGCCCTTGTAGCAATAATTCAGCACGCGGATCAACTTTGATACAACGATTTTTTGTCATCAGTGAGGAAATTAAAACCACAATTAAAGCGCGGCTATACTTACAATCTGATACAGTTATGAACAAGATTCATACTTAATGACTATGGAGGTAATTATGTCGGCATCCGAAAAATTACGTTTTGTGAGTTCGATAACTAAAAGCACTTATGCCATGATTTTGGCGGGAGGGCGTGGCACTCGTCTACATCAACTTACAGACTGGCGGGCAAAACCTGCTGTGCCATTTGGTGGAAAGTTTCGTATTATTGATTTTGTGCTGTCAAATTGCGTGAATTCTGGCATCAGACGGATAGGTGTGGCGACGCAATATAAATCACACAGCCTAATCCAACATATTCAACGCGGCTGGAGTTTCCTTAATGGCCAGTTCGGCGAATTCATTGACGTGCTGCCGGCACAGCAAAGAATAGAAGAAATATGGTATCGGGGTACGGCCGATGCGGTATTCCAAAATATGGATATCATGCATGATACTAATCCAGAGTACGTGCTGATATTGGCGGGCGATCACGTCTACAAGATGGACTACGGCAAACTCATTGCCGCACACGTAGAAAAGCAAGCCGACATGACTGTTGCCTGTGTTGAGGTGCCGGTCAGCGAGGCTAGTGCATTTGGCGTAATGGGCGTGGATAACGAATTGCGAGTGTCGAGCTTTAACGAGAAGCCTGACCACCCCACTCCGACCCCGGGTAACCCTGATTTGGTGCTGGCTAGTATGGGTGTGTACGTGTTTAATACCCGCTTTCTGTACGAACAATTGGTGCGGGACGCAGATGACAAGAACTCCAGCCATGATTTCGGTAAGGACATCATCCCGTATTTGTTGTCCGAGCACTACCGAGTGTTTGCGCATAGCTTTGACGATAGCTGTGTACATCTGAATGGCGAAGAACCCTATTGGCGAGATGTGGGAACTATAGATGCTTTCTGGGAAGCTAACATGGAACTTACCAAGGTCACCCCCGCCCTTAATATGTATGACCAAGAATGGCCAATCTGGACGTATCAGGAACAATTACCACCGGCCAAATTCGTATTTGATGACAGTACTCGTCGTGGCATGGCTGTGGATTCTTTAGTATCGGGAGGCTGTATCATAAGTGGAGCTTACGTGCGCGATTCGCTGCTATTCTCTAATGTGCATGTACATAGTTACAGTAATGTTGAGGAGTCGGTGATTTTGCCCAACGTAAAGGTGTCACGCAATGTAACGCTCAAGCGAGTTGTGGTGGACAAAGGTTGCGTGATTCCTGAGGGTATGACTGCTGGGATCAACCGCGAGGAAGATAAGAGACGTTTTTTTGTAAGTGATAACGGTATTACACTTATCACCTCCGACATGCTGGGCCAGGAAATACACCGTGTGCGCTAAACCTAAGTCCGTTATTAAATAAATGGAATTTTAATGCCTAAGCCCCTTGATTTGGTTTTTCTCTGGCACATGCACCAGCCAGATTATCGTGATTATGCCAGTGGCGATTTCTTGTTGCCGTGGGTTTATCTGCACGCGATCAAGGATTACAGCGATATGGCTTTTCATCTGGAACAACATCCTCAGGTGAAGGGGACAGTAAATTTCGTGCCGGTTTTGCTGGATCAACTGGAAGACTACGTACAGCAGTTTACCACTGGCCAAATACGTGACCCACTGTTGCGATTGCTGGCGCGCGAGAACCTCAATGATCTGAACACAGCGGAACGCAATCTGGTTTTAACGAGTTGTTTCCGCAGTAACCACAAAAGCATGGTTGCGCCGTATCACGCTTACAAGCGCCTGTCTGACTTGTACAAAATGCTTGAGCCCGGCGGCGACATAGAGCTTACCTATCTGTCTGGACAATACTTTTCCGACTTGCTGACTTGGTATCACTTGGCGTGGTGTGGCGAAAGTGTGCGCCGCGAACACGACTTGGTCATTCGCCTAATGGGTAAGAACGAAGGTTTTAATTATAATGATCGCAAGTGGTTATTTGATTTAATCGGGCAAATTGTTGGCGGCATTATTCCGCGCTATCGCAAATTGGCTGAAAGCGGTCAAATTGAACTTTCCACGACACCTCATTACCATCCGCTTGCGCCGTTGTTGTTGGATATCAATAGTGCAAGTGAAAGCATACCGGAGATCAGTCTGCCGCACTCGAAATGTTATTCCGGCGGAAAATCACGTGTTCAGGCGCAACTTCTTTCCGCCCAAAAAAGTCACCAGACACGTTTTGGCGTGATTCCACAAGGTATCTGGCCAGCTGAAGGAGCGGTTTCAACCGAGTTACTGGAAGTGTTTGCAGCACAAGCATGCCGCTGGACGGCGAGTGGAGAAGGTGTACTGGCTAACAGCTTGCGCACCGCAGAGCATAACTTGCCTGATCGCGCCAATTACCTCTATCGCCCCTATCATTTGCAAGGTGAAGCAAGTGGTGTGCGCTGTTTTTTTCGAGATGATCGCCTATCAGATTTAATCGGTTTTGAATATTCGCGTTGGAATGGCAAAGATGCCGCACTGCATTTTGTTTCCCAGTTGGAGTTGATCGCACAACAGGCGCCTGAGGGTGAAGTGCCAGTGGTTAGCGTTATCCTGGATGGTGAAAACGCTTGGGAATATTATCCCTATAATGGCTATCATTTTTTTGCCAATTTATATTCCGAGTTACAAGCGCACTCGACAATTAGCACCACGACCTATAGCGGTTATCTGGATCGGCGTGATGCTGCTGAAGGAACCCAACAGCTTGCCAAGGAAGGAGAGCTGCCGCGCCTTGTTGCCGGTAGTTGGGTGTACGGTAATTTCTCCACTTGGATTGGCTCGCCCGACAAAAACCGCGCTTGGGATTTGTTGTGTATAGCGAAACAAAGTTATGACTTGGTGATGGTAAGTGCCCGCTTGAACGAGGCAGAGCGCTTGGTTGCCGAAAAACAATTAGCGTCATGCGAAAGTTCCGACTGGTTCTGGTGGTTTGGTGATTACAATCCTGCTCATGCAGTGGAAAGTTTTGATCGTCTCTATCGTAGCAATCTAATGCAGTTATATTGTTACTTAAAATTACCTGTTCCAGTTATCTTGAACTCTCCAATCAGCCAAGGTAGTGGTTTACCTGAAGCGGGTGGTACGATGCGTCGTGGTTCTTGATGCCGTGCTCGCATTTGCCGCCTGGCGTCTAATATCAGTTCACTATATGTCACCCGTAGCTCAATAATTCACTGCGCCGGTAAACCCTCGGCTCCGCCGAGAGACTCACCACGGTTTGACTTATAACTTATCATTGTTACCGCACTGCATATGGCGACATAGCAGTGGCAACCAAAGCCGAGACTGATCGTCTTACCGTGACAGTCAATACGACTGCGACGCATTACAGACGTTGCTACACTAACAGTGCCGCTTCAAGATATACATCAACACCGCTTGTCGGACTAATGGCAGCAGCGGGAATAGCGACCCCACAGCGCCAATCCCTTACTGCCTGTTGCTTCATAGCACCGCTCACCATAAACATAACTTTTCGTGCAGCGCTCAATCGATGAGCGCTTAGCGATACTCGCTGTGGCGGGTATTTTGGCGCATTTTCCACAGCGATAACGGCTGGAGAATCGGCTGTGCTACCCAGCTCGTGACCAGGAAATAGGCTGGCAGTGTGGCCATCTTCCCCCAATCCCAGCAAAACAAAATCAAATAACTCAATGCCTGCCAGTGTCTGTGCATAAGCGCTGGCCGCTGCTTGCGGGCCATTCTCGGCGGGAATAGGGTAAATGTGAGTAAGCGGGATGGCGACATGGTTTAGCCACGCTTGTGCGGCCATCCAGCTGTTGCGATCTACATGATCAGCTGGCAGACAACGTTCATCACCGAAATACACATGCCATGCAGCCCAGTCTGCGTCAGCCTTGCGCAGCGACTCATATATACGGCGCGGTGTTGTACCGCCGGCCAGTACGATATGGAATGTTCCGCGCTGGCTAATGTCTTGCAGCGCTGCCTGCAATATGGCTTGTGTTGCAGCTTGCTCCAGCTCTACGGTTGTATTGAACTTTTGCCAACGGCATTGTTGCGGGGGGGGGCTCATAAATAAAGGCATATAATTGGCTTATTAGTAATTTGAAAAGTACATGATTGTAAGGCTATACAAGATGGCATTCGAGATAATGCGTGGCATACTATGCAATCCTGCTATTAATTGCGCTGGGTGCCACCACGTGATACGTTGGATGAAATTAAAACTTGCAGAAGTTTCTTATCTGTTAATCATTGTAAGCGAACGTGATGTATTGAAATCTGCCTTATGTTTGTCCCTATATCTATAAATAAGCAGACAAAATAAATATGAAAATTTTTTTGCAATGGACGTTGCTCGGTACATTACTAAGCGCCATGTCCGCATGGGCAGTTCCGCAACAAAGTCATGCTGAAATATACAAAACCATTACCGCTTTTGTGCAAGAGCAAACTCTTACCCTGCCGGGAAAAGTTACTATCACAGTGGATGAGATAGACCGGCGTATCTCGCTCCCAAGTTGTCCAGCGCTGGAAGCATTTCTTCCTGCTGGTGGACGATTGATGGGCAACAGTACAGTAGGTATCCGCTGCACTAGTGATATGAAACAATGGACATTGTTTGTGCCAGTGCAAATTAAAGTGAGTGCGAGTCTGCTTATCGCCAATAGTCCACTGCAACAGGGGCATCTGCTACTCGCTGAAGATATTGGAAATCAGAAAAGTGAACTGATGCAAACAGGTATTCTCACCGATCCTTTGCAAGCCATTGGCAAAGTACTTAAATATAGTGTTAGGGCAGGACAAGTGTTAAAGCAGGATATGCTGCGCGCACCCTACGCAGTAAAGCAGGGACAGACTGTACGAATTCAAGTTGAAAAACAGGGTTTTAAAGTTTACGCTGATGGTCAAGCATTAAATAACGCGGCGGAAGGACAGACTGTGAAGGTTAAAACCTCATCCAGTCAGGTAGTGAGTGGTATAGTGCAGCCGGATGGGGCAGTTAACATCAGACCCTAGCAGTTTGAAGATAGATTAAAAAATAAGTAACATTCGCATCCATACAGTCGAAATTCATCATTCAGTATGTTTGATTACTTATATTCTGCGTGTACATATTGTGCAGCAAGTTTTGCTGGTGTATAAAAGGGGTGTCTTAAAGTTATGCATTTAGCTGCCGATAAGTAAATTTTATCTGCGTTTGAAAAAAAGGTCACTATGAAAATCGGAAAAAATAGTAAACCATTGCCTACTGCTACGCCGGGAGCCGCGCGAGCGCCTACCGCAAATTCTGCGGGTAGCACACAGTCTACCTCTACCAGCGTACATCTGGGTGCAACTACCGCACAACTTCAAAAAATGGAAAGTAGCATGGCGAACACACCGCT
The DNA here is from genome assembly GCF_927797785.1 of Candidatus Nitrotoga sp. BS. Lineage (GTDB taxonomy): Bacteria > Pseudomonadota > Gammaproteobacteria > Burkholderiales > Gallionellaceae > Nitrotoga. Next base: position 19,240 of record NZ_CAKMLL010000097.1, read on the forward strand.
CGTGGATGCAGCTAAAGTCGCAGAAATTAAGCAAGCTATCAGTGAAGGTCGTTTTCAAGTCAACTCTGCTGCTGTGGCTGATGGCCTAATCCAAACGGTGAAGGAATTGATTAGTTCGCACAAGACTTGACGCAATATGATTAATGGTACAACTGCTGCTGAGATGGCAGAATTTATCTCTCAGATGCATGCGGAACGCACTGCTTTACATGCTTTTATTCGCTTGCTCGAAACTGAACAACAAGCCTTGCTCAACGAACAGACCGAACAGATACACACGCTGGCTGACAGCAAGACCCAAATGGTGCAGGAGTTGACCAAGTTGGTGAATGCGCGGAGGAATTACATGCTTACTCTGGGTATAAAAATTGAGTCAGGTAGTATGGAAAGCTGGTTGCAAACCCACACTGCACTTCATTTATCTGCGTGGAACGAAATCCAACAGCTGGCTACCCATGCACAGCATATGAATCGAACCAATGGTGAGTTAATTCAAGTAAAAATGCGTCATAACCAGCAGGCACTAACCATGTTGCACAATGCTACACATAGTGCTACTGGCTTATACGGCCCTGACGGCCAGCCTAGCTTGCCTGTATCAGGGCGTATTTTGAACAGTGTTTAAGTGTCAAGTCCAGCCTGTTTGTAAACGCGTTTAATAATTAACTCCGGGTTTGTTTGCCATTTTTTAATGATTAAATGGCCATCAGGTGATTAAAAGTACGTTCGGATATGTATGGTGCTTATAGATATTTAAATTGAGTCTCTTCGGGAAGTCGGTAAATATTGTCACTATCGCCTGACCACAATCTGAGTCATTGAGACTAGTACAACTAAGTTCACCCAACGTTTCTCTGCATCTAGCTTTACTTCCAAGTGAGTTTCAAAATCGTTTAAGGTAAGTTGCTGCTGGCTTTTGCATGTGATTATGTGCAAGTTTTTGGGATGATTGGTTCTTTTGATAGTATTGTTGTGTCGTAGAACGTAAAATTATTAAACCTAATCAAGGAACTGTTATTTCTGAGTGGGCTCTATTATGCAGATATCATGTTTTATATAAAACAGTTACAGCGTTGCTTGCCATTCGTGTCAATGATTCAGACTAAATAGATACTGGGCAGCAAAGGTGTGAATCAAGCTCATTTGCGTTAGAATGCGCGCGCGCCTCGGTAGCTCAGTGGATAGAGCGACCCCCTCCTAAGGGGTAGGTCGGACGTTCGATTCGTCTTCGGGGCACCAATATCCGTAAAATTTTCAGTAATTCAGGCCGGTTCAACGTCCAGTTATTTTAGCGCCATGTAAGGTCAGTGTAATAGTTTGCGGACTGTGCGGCATCAATACACCATCACGAAAAAACCACCTGCTATTATCTCTACACCAGCGACGGTTCGCTTTCTCGTATGTGTGCACATATCGCAGGTGAACATAGTTTCGTAAGTTAGTTTAAGAAAGGGGGTATGAGCGGTACAGAGTGAGATTACACTTTCGAGATTGATAGCCTCCCTATTAGAGCAGAAATCAGTACTTCCTAAATAGCAAAGCGAGCAATGCCGGACGCAGAGAAAGGCAGAACAGAATGTAATCACATTGATGATGAGTCCCCAAGTCAAGACGAAACGGCACCAATCGATGATAAAGATACTGTTGAACAAGCGATGTGTTTCCTACTGCCTGAGTTTACTGAATAAAAGCCGTGCAATCAGTGAGCGGATTGTTGATGGTTTATAGCTATCATCTGAAGCAAAAGCCAAGCCACGTACCTATCGCCAAATGGCAAATAAAGCTATTTTGTTATAGCGAAACTGCGTCGGCCAAAGGTTAAGAAGCTACGCGCGGGCATTAAGAAACAATTGCAGTATTTGCGTAGAAATTTCCAACATATCGAATAGCTATTGGATGCACACCTAGAAAGGGCGATTCTCTTTAAGTCAGGCAGGCTGCTAGTGTAGTGAACCGTAATTAACGGAACTAATAACAATGGTGCCTGTCTCATT
>NZ_CAKMLL010000098.1 GCF_927797785.1 Candidatus Nitrotoga sp. BS
TCATTCGTGCCAACAGTCGATTAAGTTCCAAACAGAATGGCGCACTACACTAGCTCCTGCCCAAACTCATAGAGTGCAGCTTTGAACTGCTCTTCCATCTCCAGATTGAGCATGGCGTTGCTCAAAGTGCGCCCCACGAGGAATTCCAGCGACAGATAGTAGATACGTTTGGCATCGTGCTCGTAGTAGCGTTGCATCGTCTCCATCCAACGTTCGACAAGGCGGTTGCGCACGGTATGAGCGGTGGTTTGAAACCAGTCGCGCGTTGTCGCATTGCTGTGATATTTGCTGTTGGAATAGACCAGATGATCCGCAAGTGAAGCCTGAATCGCCTCTTTACTCATACCTGCACTTCGATGCTGTAGTTTGGCTTTGTTACTCATTACGACCTCCATAGTTTATGAATGTTCGTGATGCATATAAGTCCGCGTTGATTCTCTGCGCATGGATAAAGCGTGTCAACTCAAGTTGTCAACCACAGCGGAAGGTATTGAACCAGTCAAACGTAATATGAAACAGCGAGTCCATTAGCGCCTCACCAAACATCGACCACGACCAGTCAATTTTGGGCAAAACAAAAGCGAGCTGCTGATTATTAATGCATAGACTGGCGCAAGAAAATTGAATGTGTGATGCTTTGATGGTGGCGCAAAGAGTAATGCTTACCGAACACCATGAACAATGCATCCATATCAGGAAACATACTCCCAGCGATGAATGCGACTCTCGCAATGGGGACATCATCATCCAGTGCCCCCCAGAAATCCGGCACCACCAATCAAAGCGTGATGAACAATATTCAACAGCCCCCCTTCATTGTTATTTCGTGTAGACAGAAGTCAAGTATAGAAGAATCTATGTATTGCTCTTTACTTCAGGGAGGAATGCTAGGGATTTTAGGTGGTGGGGCGTTAAATGCGGGCTAAAGTCCAAATGGCAAGAATATTGCTGTAGATAACGTCTGCACCACGCGTGTAATGCCGCGCTGCATCTTTTCCGATAACGTAATTGCGAACATATCCAGGCTACCGATAATTTTGCCGAACTCACGTTCAAAGCTAAGATTATGCTCGTGGGCATTCAGTTCATTGGTGAACAAATAAAGCTGCCCTTTGTCATCGCGCTTATTGGAGAGCTGCCACACAACGATTTCCATGTTACGTGCGGCATTAAAGATGTTTTGCGGTTCTATGCTGTCGGTAAAATAAAACTCGGTTTTCCCGCCATGTGCTTTGATCAGCATCGTTTGCAGGCCTACTATCAACGACATTACCCGGTCGCCTTGGTAATCAGGCCGGAATGCCTGTTGAATAGCATTGGAGCCTTGTGCTTCGTTAATTTCCTTGAAACGCCAGCCATGCTGGTTTTCGAATATTGATTTCACCATCTCTTCCGCGTTAGCTGTGGTGTTTTTTCTAAGTTCGCGCGGATTCCGCTTGTATAGTTTTGTCATTAACGTACGCAGGATTTGGGTATTTTCACGTATCTCTACATCAGCCAAACGATCAATGTCTGATTTGCCAAGCTGACTCAGTAAATTTCGGTCACTATTTTGAGGAATGTGCTTGCTATTTTTGGCAGGTTCTGTAGTGGAGCAGGCGACCAGTAATAAGGCTGCGGCACTGAGGACAAGCCGACGGTAACCACATAGTAATTTTTGAGTCATGCGGTTTCGCAACTATCGTAATTGTAAGATCGTTAGTGAGTCGAACTGCGTTAGCATGGTAACCTCTTAAATGACCAAGGAAAGCAGTATAAATGAATCTACACATACACATTTGCGATGTGGCAATATTAATTCATGGCTTTAAAGAAAGCAGGTTTGAGTCAGACTCAAGGGCGCTTCTATAAAGCGCAACTTGGTGAGCAGCCACTTTGCGGCGATAAGATGGAAGCAGGGGCACCATGAATAGCGACCAAAGTTGGTAGCGGCATTACGGAAACCCTTTCTGGTTGGATTCAATTCCTGCTAGTCTTGCATCATAATCTGTTCATAAATTAATTCGTAGACCCGCCATGAAAAGTTACTTAAATCGCATTCTCACCGCCCGCGTCTATGACGTGGCTATTGAAAGCCCGCTGGATGTTGCGCCCAATTTGTCCGCGCGCATCGGAAACAATGTACTTCTAAAGCGTGAAGACATGCAGCCGGTATTTTCTTTCAAACTGCGCGGGGCCTATAACAAGATGGCGAAATTGACGTCGGCGCAGTTGAAGCGCGGTGTCATTGCTGCATCTGCCGGTAATCACGCGCAGGGCGTGGCGTTGTCGGCGCAGAAACTGGGGTGCAAGGCCATCATTGTCATGCCAGTGACCACGCCGCAGATTAAGGTGGAAGCGGTTGCCAGCCGTGGTGCGTCAATAATATTGCATGGCGATTCTTATTCTGATGCCTATTTGCATGCATTGGAGCTGGAGCAGAAACTCAAGCTGACCTTCGTCCATCCTTATGACGATTCCGACGTAATTGCCGGACAGGGAACGATCGGTATGGAAATTCTGCGACAGCATAGTCAGCCCATCCATGCTATTTTTGCGCCCATCGGTGGCGGTGGCCTGATCTCAGGTATTGCTGCTTACGTCAAAACGGTACGCCCGGAAATAAAGGTTATCGGCGTGCAACCATTGGAGTCCGATGCCATGAGCCGCTCAATTAAGGCCGGTCGGCGTGTCACGCTTGAGCATGTCGGCTTATTTGCTGATGGCGTGGCTGTAAAACAAGTCGGGCAGGAGACTCTCCGTTTGTGTCGTGAATTGGTGGACGAAATTATACTGGTGGATACCGATGCCATCTGTGCAGCGATCAAGGATGTGTTCGAAGATACCCGCACAAATCTTGAGCCTGCTGGAGCGTTGGCCATTGCAGGTGCCAAGCTGTATGTGGAGCGTGAAAAATTAAAGGGCAAGACGCTGGTGGCAATTGCTAGCGGTGCCAACATGAATTTTGACCGTTTGCGTTTCATCGCGGAGCGAGCAGAACTCGGTGAAAAACGCGAGGCTATTCTGGCGGTGAGCATACCGGAAACGCCTGGCAGCTTTCGCAAATTTTGTACTTTGCTAGGCCAGCGGAATATCACTGAATTCAACTATCGCTATGCGAACCCCAAGGAGGCGCATGTGTTTGTCGGTGTGCAGGTGAAAGATCAGTCTGAAACCACCAAGCTAGTTGCCACGCTGGGGAAGCATAAACTGCCCACGCTGAATTTTACTGACAACGAGATGGCCAAGCTTCATGTACGTCATTTGGTAGGGGGACATGCACCTGGTTTGCAGGATGAAATCCTGTTTCGCTTTGAATTTCCAGAACGCCCCGGCGCATTAATGACTTTCCTTAATAGCATGAACCATAGCTGGAATATTAGCTTATTCCACTATCGCAACCATGGTGCGGATTACGGCCGCGTGCTGATCGGCATGCAAGTGCCAAATCATGACAAGAAACCGCTGCGGATTTTCCTGGATAATCTCGGCTATCGTTATTGGGATGAGAGCGATAATCCGGCATACAAACTGTTCTTGAACTGACGGCTAAATTGTAATTAGTATGGGCGAACTTGATTCCCCTACTTATAAAATATGCAGCTTTCTTCCGTGAGTCCATGCTGGAAAGATTGTCAGGGTAGCTGTTCATAGCAACTTCATATTCTGCGGTTATGACTTAAACGGCGGAGAATATTTTTCGCCACACTGGATGGCATTCCGAAATCAATTCGGGTTCCGTGACGACTTATTCAAGTCAGCATCCGGTGGTGTTTGCCGCGTTCACAGCAAGAGTCTTGAACAGCTGCTGTGAAGTGTCTGCTGATATTTTAGAAAATACCGTTCACTTGAATCTATGAGCAAAGATAATCCGCCCATGACAACTCAGGTTATGAAACAGGCTATCAGACAACGTATAATTGCCGACCGTGAACAATTGACCGTGGCTGAGAGGGTATGCTTAAGTCGTGCCATCGCGGAGCGCATCGCAAACTTGAATGTTTATCGCACGGCCAATACGGTGCTAGCTTACATGAGCTTCGGCGCGGAGTTCTCCACCGAAGAATGGGTGCAACAGGCATTGCGCGATGGTAAGAGCGTACTATTGCCCAAGGTGAACCGCGCCACGAAAGAATTGGATATTTACCGCGTAACGAATTTGCGGACTGATTTGGCACCTGGCCAGTGGAATATACGAGAACCATTGGTTGAGCGCTGTGCCAAGATAAATTCTTTGCAAGAATTGGATTTTATCTTGTTGCCGGGAATAGCATTCGGATGCGACGGTGCGCGACTAGGTTACGGCGGTGGGTTTTATGACAAGCTGCTGGCGCGAATTAAGGATGCGAACCAGGGTTTATGTCCTGCGCTGGTCGCCGGGGCATTTACTATCCAGCTGGTTGAAGGTCTACCACAGGAAGCCACCGATCACAAAGTGGAATGGGTAGTGACGGAAAACGAGACGATACAGTGCGTTTCTGACCTGCCTCTGGGCAAATAGCGCGGCTTAACGCCATCACAAAATATACAGCTTGGTGCGTGCATCGACCAACAACAACGAGTGATAGAGAGTTGATATATGGCAGATTTACCTGATTCCGATTCACAGGAAACACAAGAGTGGCTGGATGCGCTGGACTCGGTGCTGGAGAATGAAAGCGCGGAACGCGCGCATTACTTGATCGGCCAGCTGATTCGAAAAGCGCATTTGGCCGGTGTCGCTCTGCCGATTAGCACAATCACGCCTTACTTGAACACCATACCGCTCGACAAAGAGCCGCGCTCGACCGGCAACTATGAACTTGAGCATCGCATTCGTGCTCTGACACGATGGAACGCGATGGTTATTGTGTTAAACGCCAATCGCGAGTCGTCTGAGTTGGGCGGACACATCGCTACCTTTGCTTCAGCGGCCACGCTTTATGATGTAGGCTTCAACCACTTTTTCCATGGCAAGACCGAAAATCACGGCGGCGATCTGATTTATTTTCAGGGACATGCTTCGCCCGGTATATACGCACGGGCCTTTCTGGAGGGCCGCCTCAGCGAGGAGCAATTATACAATTTCCGCCAAGAAGTAAATGGCGGTGGTTTACCCTCTTACCCGCATCCGTGGCTGATGCCCGATTTCTGGCAGTTCCCCACTGTGTCCATGGGCTTAGGTCCACTGATGGCGATTTACCAAGCGCGCTTCATGCGCTATCTGGAATATCGGGGTATCGCCAGTACCGATGGACGCAAGGTATGGGCATTCCTCGGTGATGGTGAAACTGATGAACCGGAATCACTGGGGGCGATTTCGATGGCCGCGCGTGAAAAACTGGATAATCTGATTTTCGTCGTTAATTGTAACCTGCAACGATTGGATGGCCCCGTCCGCGGCAATGGCAAGATCATCCAGGAGCTGGAAGGTGTATTCCGTGGTGCGGGCTGGAACGTGATCAAAGTGGTGTGGGGCGGGAAATGGGATCGTTTGTTCGCGAAGGACAAAACAGGACTTTTGCTAAAGCGCATGGAAGAAGTGGTAGACGGCGAATATCAGACATATAAATCCAAAAATGGCGCTTATGTGCGCCAACATTTTTTCGGCAAATACCCCGAGTTACTGGAGCTGGTCGCCGATATGTCGGACGATGAGATCTGGTATCTGGATCGTGGCGGCCACGATCCGCATAAAGTTTTTGCAGCTTACGCGGCCGCAGCAAACCATAAGGGACAACCCACCGTCATTCTGGCTAAGACCATCAAGGGCTATGGTATGGGTGAAGCCGGTGAAGCTCAAAACATCACCCACCAGCAAAAGAAAGTAGGCGATGAAGCATTGCGCAAATTCCGTGATCGCTTCAATATTCCTGTGACCGATGATCAGCTCAGCAAATTGCCATTCTGTCGTCCACCCGATGATAGTTTGGAAATGAGTTATCTGCGCGAGCGTAGCAAGGCCATGGGCACAGTACCCGATCGAAAAATAGTGGCAGAGCCTTTGCAAATCCCAGGGCTGGATGCCTTCGAAGTATTGCTTAAAGGTACCGAAGAGCGCGAGATTTCCACCACCATGGCTTTTGTGCGTATGTTGGGCATTCTGGTGAAGGACAAAAATATTGGCAAGCTAGTGGTGCCCATCGTGCCGGACGAATCGCGCACTTTCGGTATGGAAGGATTGTTCCGTCAGCTCAGCATTTTTTCTCAAGTTGGCCAGCTATATACGCCGCAGGATGCGGATCAGCTGATGTTCTACAAAGAAGATAAGGCTGGCCAGATTTTGCAGGAAGGCATTAATGAAGCTGGCGCGATGTCCTCGTGGATTGCTGCATCCACGGCCTACGCCAACCATGGTGTAGCAATGGTGCCGTTCTATATCTACTATTCCATGTTTGGCTTTCAGCGCGTCGGTGATTTAATCTGGGCGGCGGGCGACCAGCGTGCGCGCGGCTTTCTGCTGGGGGGCACTGCCGGACGGACCACATTGAATGGCGAAGGTCTGCAACATCAAGACGGTCACAGTCATCTGATGGCGGCGACCATTCCTAACTGTGTGTCCTACGATCCAACTTTTGCTTACGAGTTGGCGGTGATTATTCAAGATGGTATGCGCCGCATGTATCAGGAACAAGAGGACGTGTTCTATTACCTCACTGTGATGAATGAAAATTACGCGCATCCGGCCATGCCTGAGGGTTCGGAGACTGGCATTATCAGGGGTATGTATTTATTCAATGAAGGTAATGCTCAATCCGATACGACACTTACGGTGCAACTTCTGGGCAGTGGGACTATTCTGCGCGAAGTCATCGCAGCAGCTGAATTATTGATGAAGGATTTTGGCGTAGTTTCCGACATCTGGAGCGTGACCAGCTTCAATGAGTTACGTCGGGATGGATTGGACTGTGAGCGCTGGAACATGCTGCATCCCGAATCAGAACAACGTGTAAGTTATGCCGAACAATGCTTGGGTAAGCGCAAGGGGCCAGTAATTGCTGCAACGGACTACATTAAAAGCTACGCTGATCAAATTCGTGCCTTCTTGCCTGGCAAATACAAAGTTTTGGGCACGGACGGTTTTGGCCGCTCCGATACGCGTAAAAAGCTACGCCATTTCTTCGAGGTTGATCGTTATTATATTGCAGTCACCGCGCTGAAAGCGCTGGCTGATGAAGGAACGGTAGCCATGAGCGAAGTCAGCAAGGCGCTCAAACTGTACAATATCAATCCCGACAAACCGAATCCAACGACGGTTTGAGCGGGCAGGAGACACGCGTGGCAGAAATCAAACAAGTACTTATGCCGGACATCGGTGATTCTCAAGATGTGCCGATAATAGAAGTAATGGTAAAAGCGGGGGACAAGGTCAAGGCTGAGCAGTCCCTGCTTACCCTGGAAACTGACAAGGCTACAATGGATGTGCCCGCTCCATTTGATGGGGTGGTGAAGAATGTTAGCGTTAAAGTGGGCGACAAAGTATCGGAAGGCACACTGATTTTATTGATGGAAAGCAGTGCAACGGAAACGTCTGCTACAGTTAGCCCCACCACAACACCAGCTCCGGAAAAAGACGCTGAAAATTCAGGTGCATCCCAATCTGTTGCAGCACCTGCAGCACCTGCAACGCCCGCAGTCGCGCCGCCAACTGGTTTGCCAAGTAACCATACAGGCAAGGCGCATGCCAGTCCGTCCATTCGGCATTTTGCGCGCGAACTGGGAGTTGATCTCACGCGAGTAAAAAGCAGCGGAGAAAAGGGACGCATTACCAAAAATGACGTGCAGAGCTTCGTTAAAACTTCGCTTGCAAAACCGCAAGAAGGCACGGTTGGCGGTGGTTTACAGGTATCAGCCATGCCGATAGTGGATTTTTCCAAGTTTGGTGTCATCGAAACCAAACCGCTCTCGCGCATCAAGAAGCTTTCTGGTGCCAATCTTCATCGCAACTGGCTCTCCATTCCGCATATTACCCAGCACGATGAGGCTGATATCACCGAGATGGAAGTTTTCCGCAAGGAGCTGGGCGAGGAATACTCAAAACAGGGAATAAAAATTACTCCGCTGGTGTTCTTGCTTAAGGCTGTGGTGACAGCGATGCATCAATATCCAAATTTCAATTCATCATTAGATGCTAGCGGTGAAAACTTGGTGCTGAAAAAGTATTTTCACATCGGTGTGGCAGTGGATACGCCGGATGGACTGATGGTGCCAGTGTTACGTGATGTGGATCAAAAGGGTATAGTTCAACTGGCCAAGGAGTTGGGTGAGATTAGCGTCAAGGCACGGGAGAAAAAGCTCCCTGCAACCGCCATGCAAGGCGGCTGTTTCACTATTTCCAGTCTGGGCGGCATCGGCGGAACAGCATTTACACCTATAATTAATGCGCCAGAAGTGGCTATTCTGGGTGTATCCAAAGCGAGCGTAAAGCCAGTATTCAAAGAGGGTGAGTTTGAGCCGAGGCTCATATTGCCACTGTCGCTGTCATATGATCATCGCGTAATCGATGGTGCGGAGGCAGTCCGTTTCACGAGTTATCTTGGCAGCGTATTGTCCGATGTTCGCCGATTGGTGCTATAACCTGTGAATCAATCCCCCATCGGTATCTTGGGCGGCACGTTCGACCCTGTCCACAACGGTCATCTGCGTCTGGCACAGGAAGCGCTGGAACAATGCAACCTGGCTGCAGTACACTTTATTCCAAGCGGTACGCCACCGCACCGCACCGCGCCGCAAGCAAGTGCAGTGCAGCGTCTGGAGATGGTTCGTCTGGCACTGCAAGGCAACGCGGCATTCGTGTTGGATGATCGTGAAATATCTCGCGTCGATCCATGTTATACGGTGGACACACTTACTGCGCTGCGTGCCGCGCTAGGTAAGCAACAGCCGTTGTGTTTGTTAATGGGCGGCGATGCCTTCCTGCTGTTACACTCTTGGCATGAGTGGAAAAATTTGTTCGAACTGGCACACATCGTAGTCATGCAACGTGCCGGGCACCCACTTGGCAACATTATAAATGGGGCTAACGAGGCTTTGCGCGATGAATACAGGGCGCGCCTTGCTCCAGTGCCCCGCATTCTGCGTGACTCGCCTGCTGGAGCGATCCTGGTGGCAGATATGCCTGACCTTGAAATTTCTGCCACTGATATTCGTAAACGGTGCGCCCAAAATAAAAACATACATTACCTGCTACCAGACTTGGTAGCCGGTTACATTCAATTACATCACCTATATACCTAACATGCTAACCATAGAAGAAAAAATCCTGGCCGTAGTGACCGCATTGGAAGACATTAAAGCCAATGATATCAGCGTACTTGATACCAGCAAAAAGAGTCAGCTATTCGAGCGCATGGTAATTGCCAGCGCCAATTCACCGCGTCAAACCAGGGCGTTAGCTGATCATGTATCCAAACAACTCAAGCTACGCGGCGAGCCAGCACTCAGCATAGAAGGTGAAGAAAGCGGGGAGTGGGTACTAGTTGATCTCGGCGAAGTGGTCGTGCATATCATGCAGCCTGCAGTGCGCGCCTACTACCAGCTGGAAGAGCTATGGAGCATGCGGCATCTGCCGCCTAAGTCGGATAGCGAGACAATATGAAACTGTGGCTGGTGGCCGTCGGGCACAAGATGCCAGCCTGGATTACCACAGGCTTCACAGAGTATGTTAAGCGCATGACACGCGAGGCCCAAATCGAACTTATAGAAATAAAACCGGAGCCGCGAACCACCGGTAAGAGCGTAGCGCAGATGATGGAGGCAGAAGCGCTACGTATAGTAACCGCTCTGCCGAAGGAGGTGCTGCGCATCGCGTTGGATGAGCGCGGTGAGCATTTCTCCACCAAACAGCTGGCACAACAAATGCAAAATTGGATGGGCGGCGGACGCGACGTGGCCTTCATTATCGGAGGTGCGGATGGCTTGCACGAATCCATAAAAAACAGTGCGCAGCAGTTGCTAGCACTGTCAATTATGACACTGCCGCATGGCTTGGTACGTGTATTGCTGGCAGAACAGTTGTATCGCGCCCATAGCTTGATGCACAATCACCCTTATCATCGTGAATGATGCGGTCCGCTACTATAGGATTTTAAAAAGCCATGACTCCCCGCACTCGTATTTACCTCGCCTCGCAAAGCCCGCGTCGCCGAGAGCTGCTGAAGCAGATTGGGATTAATTTTGAAACGCTGCTGTTACGTTCTAGCTTATCCCGTAGAGTGGATGTGGATGAAACTCCACGCAAAGATGAGTCACCTGAAGCCCATGTGCAAAGGGTTTGTCAGGAGAAAGTGAATGCCGGATGGATGTTACTGCAATTCCGTAATTTATTGCCCCTCCCGGTTTTGGCTGCCGACACCAGCGTTATTTTAGACGGCAAGATTATTGGCAAGCCGCAAGATCGTGAACAGGCTGCAGCTACTCTACGTGTTCTTTCTGGACGCCAACACCAAGTATTGAGTGCCGTCGCAGTTTCCTTCGAAGAACGTACAGAAATGCGCTTGTCGATCAGTAAAGTAACCATGGCAACGCTAAACGAAGAGCGCATCCGGCGCTATATTCTCACCAGCGAGCCACTAGACAAAGCTGGCGCGTATGGTATCCAAGGCCACGCTGCGGCATTCATACAACACATAGAAGGCAGTTACTCAGGTGTAATGGGCTTACCCCTGTTCGAAACGGCTGAACTGCTGAAAATATTCGGTTATCCCACTCTGTGAGTGACGAAATCCTGATCAGCGTTACCCCGCAGGAAACCCGCGTTGCAGTAGTGCAACAGGGAATTGTGCAACAACTCCACATTGAGCGCGGCAGTAATCTCGGAGTAGTCAGTAATGTGTATGTCGGGCGCGTGAAACGCGTACTGCCAGGCATGCAATCCGCCTTCATCGACATTGGGCTGGAACGCTCGGCTTTCCTGCATGTTGCGGACATCTGGGAAAACCGCAATAACAGCGATGCTGCTAAGCCCATCGAGAAAATGCTGTACGAGGGGCAGAGACTGCTGGTACAGGTTATCAAGGACTCCATCGGCGGCAAGGGTGCCAGACTTTCCACGCAAATTAGTATTGCCGGACGTCTGTTGGTGTTGCTGCCGCAGCAGGGATCACACATCGGGGTATCGCAACGCATTGAGCATGAAGTCGAACGCGAACTACTACGCGCCAAGCTGCAACAGTTGCTGCCTGATAATAGCAGCGGCGGCTACATCATCCGCACCATGGCGGAGACTGCGACAGACAAAGAACTGTTCGCCGACATGGAATATCTCAACAAGCTGTGGATTAAGCTCCAAGAGCAAGCGAAAACATCTTCAGCGCCTTTTTTGTTATACCAAGAGCTCAACATCAGTCTCTGTGTGTTACGTGATTACGTCAACGAAGGTACCACGCGAATCTTGGTGGATTCACTCGAAACTTATCAACGAATGGCTGCCTTCGCACAGGATTTTATCTCTAGCGCGATGTCTCTGCTGGAGCACTATGTCGGCGAACGTCCGCTATTTGAACTGTATGGAGTAGAAGAGGAAATTGAGCGTGCGCTGTCGCGCCGCGTGAATCTCAAGTCGGGAGGTTATATCATCATTGACCAGACTGAAGCACTCACCACGGTCGACGTTAACACCGGTGGTTTCGTTGGCTCGCGTAATTTTGACGACACCATATTCAAAACAAATCTGGATGCTGCACAAGTCATAGCGCGCCAGTTACGCCTGCGAAATTTGGGCGGTATCATCATTTGTGATTTTATTGACATGCATAACCAGGAGCATCGTGATGCCGTGCTGGAAGAATTAAAAAAGTCGCTAGCATGCGATCACACCCGTATCACTGTTAACGGTTTCTCCACTTTGGGACTGGTGGAAATGACGCGTAAACGTACGCGCGAAAGTCTTGCGCACACACTATGTGAGTCCTGCCCCACCTGCGATGGACGCGGCGAAGTCAAGACTGCGCAGACCATATGCTACGAAATTGTGCGCGAAATTACGCGCGAAGCGCGCCAGTTTAACGCTCGAGAATATCGCATCCTGGCTTCGCAACTGGTCATCGACCTGTTTCTCGACGAAGAATCGCAAAGCTTGGCTCGGCTTTCTGATCATATCGGTAAACCGGTGTCACTACAGGTGGAAAACTTGTATAGCCAAGAGCAATACGACATTATTTTAATGTGATTTTTGCTGCAATATCTATGCTGAGCGCGGCTTGGTTAGCTTAAGCACCATGACAGGAATCGGAAACTGTGGAACAAGATTCGATTTTCAGGAATGCGAATATTCCTGTTATCGCAGAGGTTTGTGTTAACTGCTTGATAGAAAATGTAAACCACTGGCGGCGATCATGGTGCACCCAGCGTGCAACCAAGGCTCAAAAGTTCGCACAAATGATGAGTTGTCGCCATTTGAACACTATTTTTAGTGAAAGCTATACAATCTTAGAATGCTGTTGGGATAAATGTACGATACAAAAATATTCAACATGTGGTTTAACCAACAGCCTGCCCCATCTTGAAAATAGGCAAGTACATCGCTACCACCATACCGCCGATTAGTGTACCTAGCACCACCATGATGATGGGCTCCATCAGGCTGGCCAGCGCCGCCACTGCATCGTCTACTTCCGCTTCAAAAAAATCTGCCACTTTGTTTAACATGCCATCCAGTGAACCTGCTTCTTCTCCTATTGCTACCATTTGCAGTACCAAGCTGGGGAATACTCCTACATCTTGCATGGCTGCCGTCAGGGTGCCGCCTTGACTGACTTCCCGCTGGATTACTTTGGTCGCATCAAAATATACCACGTTGCCAGCTGCGCCTGCTACCGAGTTAAGCGCCTCCACCAGCGGCACTCCGGCGGCAAACATGGTTGCCAGTGTGCGTGTCCATCTTGCTATGGAGGCCTTACGGATTACGCTTCCGAAAATTGGAAGTTTGAGCATTATTCTATCCATGGCATCCTGCATTTTTTTGCTACGCTTCCAGAAATAGAAAAATGCGTAAAGTCCGCCTCCTAAAATACCAAAAATCGCCCACCAATAAGCAACGAAAAAATCGGAGATACTCATCATAATTAGCGTAGGTGCGGGCAAGTCTGCGCCAAAGCTGGAGAATAACTGTTTAAACGCGGGTATTACAAAAATCATAATTACTGCGGTGATAATAAAGGCGACTGCAATAATTGCAACTGGATACATTAACGCGCCTTTGATTTTGCTCTTGATAGCCAGCGTTTTTTCCTGATAGGTCGCCAAACGTTCCAGTAAACTGTCCAGAATACCAGCGTGCTCACCTGCGCCTATCAAATTGCAAAACAGATCGTCAAAATACAGTGGGAATTTACGGAATGCCTGTTCCAAGCTACTACCAGTTTCTACGTCGGTTTTAATGTCGCTCAGCAGGCGGGAAACAGAAGGATTGTGGTGTCCTTTGCCTACAATGTCGAATGATTGTAGTAGAGGTACGCCGGATTTCATCATAACTGCTAGCTGGCGCGTAAACAGGGTGAGATCTTTCTCTGTGATTTTTTTCCCTCCACTAGTGCGGGATTTTTTTATACGGGTAACATTTATGCCTAGACGCCTCAGCTGAGTGGCAGCAACGGCATCGCCGACAGCACGTACCTCACCTTTTACCAGTTTGCCGGATTTATCCTTACCCTCCCATTGATATTGGGATTCTTTTTTTTTCAGTTTTTCCGCTGCCATGGCGTTTCCTTAATGACAATTTGCTACAAAGTTAAGCAATCTGTTAGGGAGTATAAAGTTGCTCAGTGCAGGATGATCAGTATGTGACAGCCTTGGTTCATTAAAGCAGCTTGCGTTTACTAGTATCGGACATTTCAAGCCGAGCTTTAATTGCTTTGTAAATATGCGGCTAATCCTCAATAATTTTGGTGGCAGCTCTGTGATGATTTCGGTCCTCCTTGCTACATACAAGACCTGGGGGCTGGCTTGTCTAAATTGGGCAATCTGGCGAAATTTTAAGAGTAACGCCCCCTTCGCAGGCTACTGACTCGGCAATTAAATGTTCAACTTAATTGCCAATTTGATGCCATGATTGAGCATGGAACGACAAGACAGAAGGACACTCTCGATGCAGGCATTAGCCGAAAGGCGCAGGTGTGCAGTCAAACTTCGGGAAAAAGGAATGCGGGTGAACGAAGTTGCACGGGCATGTGAGCTATCGCGTGGGACGGTCATCGCTGCGCATAAGACATATTGTCTGGGTGGCTGGACGGGGATGGCATTAAAACCCTGCGGGCGCTCCACGGGAGCAGGACGAAGGTTGAATACTGAACAGGAGCGCGAAGTTCAGAAACTGATTCGCGACGAGACCCCTGACCAGATAAAGATGCCTTACGCCCTGTGGGGTCGAACGGCGGTGATTGCTGAACGCGCTAAAGTAGAAAACGCTGAAATCCACTGGGGAGATGAAACTGGATTACGTAGCGATGACGTGCGCGGACGTTCTTTTGCACCCAAAGGGAAAGCCCTCGTGGTGCGAGTCAACAGCAAACGCGAAAACGTGGGACTTATCTATACGGTCACGAACCAAGGCAAGGTCAGGTGGATGGTGCTGAACGGTGCGTTGGATTCAGATCGGCTCATCGTATTTCTGAAGCGATTGGAGAGAGATGCCAAGCGCAAGGTATTCCTGATTCAGGATAACTTTCGAGTCCATCATGCCAAGCTGGTTAAGGCATGGCTAGCAAAACATCAGGACGAAATTGAAGTATTTTATCTGCCGAGTGACAGTCCTGAGTTGAATTCAGATGAAATGCTCAATGCCGATCTCAAACAGGCAGTGACGACCAAGGCACCTGCCCGAACAAAGGGCCAACTTCTCAAGACGACTACCAGCCAAATGCGCAAGCTACAGAAATTACCCGAGCGTGTAAAAAGTGACTTTGCACATACTCCTGTAAAGGATGCAGCTTAAGTTCAACAATTTATTGCCGGATCAATAGTTGTCGCTTCAAAATTCAACTATGAGGCGTGGAGGCAACAATGGTAATCACGCAGGCGTTATTCAGGATATATCTTCGTGGCGAGCGGACGGTGAAATCGATCGCGGAAGAATTCAACATCAATTTTCACCCGTTAAAAAATTGGATGAAAAGAAAAAATAGATTGCTATTGGTGTATCGGTCAAACAAGAGTGACGTCCCCATAATTTGCATGCCAAGCAGTAGCTGGTGGCGTTGCATGACACCCATGCCCTGTCGGGGGTGAACCATTGAAATCTGGTGTAGCTAAAACGGCATATTTACCTATCACCTCACCAAAGAGAAAGCGGATTTGTAAAGACTGCAACAGGCAGCAGTGAAATCCGCGACATGAAAGATGAGAACGAACGGCCCAAGCGTGATTTAACCAGCAGAACGCCTATTGGCGGGGGCAGCAATGCTACCGTCACCCTGTATGAGCTTGACCAATACCACTTTCGAAGGCGCAGCTGAGGCCAATCAAAATGCGCTGCAGATTGCCATCGAAGCCAATCTGACTGAGCTGGTAAAACACGGTTATTGCGATCTGGAGGTGTGGCGAAACAGGGTGTGGCAATTTGATGAAACGCAGGCTAGGACGATCAATACTATCGGCGATGAGCCGATCCGATCGGAGCTAGTACAGGTGAATTGCTCTGTTTTATCTTGCACGGCTTGATACGCCTGCAACTTCTTCACACAATAATTTTGCCGCTATCACCACGTACTTCAACTGCGCGAACTTGCGCGGCCACTTTGTCCAACACGCCGTTTACGAACTTGTGCCCGTCTGTACCACCAAAAGTTTTGGCAAGTTCTACCGCTTCGTTGATTGCCACACGGTAGGGGATTTCTGAAAGGTATATTAATTCATATGCGCCGATCAGCAGCACGGAAAACTCAATCGGACTGAGTTCATCCAGGGTGCGATCAAGATGCATGGCAACTGCCGTCTCAAGAGCGGCATGTTGTGTCAATACACCACGCAGCAGCTTACTGAAAAACTCTACATCGTAGCGCCCCATTCCCTTTTCAGCGCGAATTTGTTTTTCGATTTGCTCTTGGTCGTCGCTAGTCAAGCGCCATTGATAAATACCCTGCAAAGCTAGTTCGCGCGAGCGGCGGCGCGAATTTTTGGGAGATGCTTTCGCTTTGACTGCTTCTTCGCTCATGCCAATTCCTTCAATAAATTTGCCATCTCAATTGCCACTAGTGCAGCTTCTGTGCCTTTAGTCGTCATGCGTTCCTCTGCCTGCTCATCGACATCGGTTGTAAGAATGGCATTGGCGATGGGCAAGCCGCCATGCAGCTGCACTTCGTTTACCCCGCGCGCGGATTCATTCGCTACAACTTCGAAGTGGTAAGTGTCCCCGCGAATTACCGCGCCCAGCGCTATAAGCGCGTCGAACCTTCCACTTTGTGCCATGCGTTGCAGCACCAATGGGATTTCCAGTGCGCCCGGCACGCTTGCCAACGTGATGTCCGCATCGCTCACACCTTGCTGGACAAGCTGCGCTCTGCAAGCAGCCAGAAGGCCTTCGCAAATTACAGAATTGAAGCGGCTTTGTACGATACCAATGCGCATTCCTGCACCGTTCAAATTTTTTTCGATTTCTTTCATATTTATCCTGATAGCTCGCCCAGCTTACCTTTGTCAGGAAAAACTGAAAGTGCTTGTAATGTGATGAGCAATTGGAGATATACCTGAATTACTCGTGCGGTGCATAACCAACAATTTCCAGACCAAATCCTGTCATGCTCGGCAGCTTGCGCGGGGTAGCTAGCAGGCGCATCTTGCCGACATTCAGGTCGCGCAGAATCTGCGCACCAATGCCGTAACTGCGCAAATCCCACTGGGGGATATGGTGCGCCTCAGGCGTTACTTCAACACGTGCTAATAAGTCACTCGATGTTTCGTTGCGATGCAATAACACCAACACCCCGGCGGATGAATGACTAATTTTCAACATTGCATCATGCACACTGATTGAATTCGTGAAACTTGCCTGTTCCAGAAAATCCAGTACTGACAGCGGTTCATGCACGCGCACCAGCGTCTCAACTTGCGGCTGAATATCACCCTTAACCAAAGCCAAATGGGTGCGCTGCGTAGTTTTGTCCACATAGCTGATCAGATCGAATGCGCCATAAGCAGTTTGCACTGACCGTGTTGCGACGCGCTCGACGAGCTTCTCGTGCTGGCTACGATGCTCGATCAGGTCGGCGATAGTACCAATTTTCAAGCCATGCAGTTGCGCGAACGCTATCAGGTCAGGCAAGCGTGCCATCTCGCCGTCATCTTTTAAGATTTCGCAGATAACCGAGGCGGGGGTCAGCCCCGCCAATTGCGCCAAATCACAACCCGCTTCGGTATGACCCGCGCGCACCAGTACACCACCTTTTTGTGCCATCAGCGGAAAAATATGTCCCGGCTGTACGATGTCTGCCGGCTTGGCATTCTTACTGACAGAAGCCTGCACGGTGCGAGCACGATCGGTTGCAGAAATCCCCGTTGTAACGCCGCTCGCTGCTTCAATGGAAAGTGTGAAATTGGTTCCCAACGGTGAACCATTGTCGCGCACCATTAACGGCAGGTTAAGCTGCTTACAATGTGCGTCGGTCAAGGTAAGACAAATCAGCCCGCGGCCATGCTTGGCCATGAAATTTATTTTTTCAGGCGTAACGAATTCGGCGGCAAACAACAGATCACCCTCGTTCTCACGATCTTCCTCGTCCACCAGCACTACCATGTGTCCGGCGCGAATTTCGGCAATTATTTCTTGTATTGGTGCAATATCTGTCATGTTCACTAACCCTGTGCTTGCATAATACGTTCAAGGTAACGCGCAATAAGGTCAATTTCCACATTGACCTTATCCCCGGCACGCAACTCGTTCAGCGTGGTCACCTCTAAAGTGTACGGAATTAAATTCACGCTGAACATATCACCTTCAACCTGATTCACTGTCAGACTCACCCCATTGATTGTGATGGAGCCTTTTACCGCGATGTATCTAGCCAATGATTGCGGCACACGCACGCTAAGTTTCCAGCTTTCGTCGAGATCAGTGAATTCCACCACCGCACCCACGCCATCCACATGCCCACTCACCAGATGTCCGCCCAGCCGGTCAGCCAGGCGTAGCGCTTTTTCCAGATTGACGCGAACACCCTGTATTTCCAGCCCAACCGTACAATTCAATGTCTCGCGCGACACATTTACGCTGAAACGATTACCCTCAATTTTAACGACAGTCAGGCACACGCCGTTCACAGCAATACTGTCGCCAAGTTGTACATCATCCATGCCGAGCGCACGAGTGATTACGGAGAGATCCAGACCCCCATCACGGTTTTCCGTGCGTTCAATGATGCCTACGTCTCCGATGATGCCACTAAACATGCTGCACTCGAATCAAGTCCCACTCCCCTGAAAGCGTATCTAATCTAACCAAGCACATATTCATTTATGGCGCACTCGTGACACGATGCGTAAATCCTTTCCGACATTACGCACATCCTGCCATTCCAGTTCTACGCACTGATCCAGCATAGTCAATTCACCCAGTTGCGCCATACCGCGCGCCATATCACCGAGCAACTGCGGTGCCACATACAGCACCAATTCGTCCACCAGTCCCGCTTGGAGCAGCGCGCCATTCAATAGACTGCCCGCTTCCACCAGCACTTCGTTGCAGCCGCTTGCAGCCAGATCGCGTAACATCACAATCAGATCTACACGCCCACACGCATCCGGCAACACAACTACGCGCACACCCGATTTTTCGAGTGCGGCCATTTTTTGGAAGTCTTGTGTTGCAGTGTAAACCACCGCATTTCCTCCGCACAGGATGCGTGCTGTTAGCGGCAATTGCAGCTGGCTATCCAGCACCACACGCAATGGCTGACGCATGGCTTTTATCTCAGAGACACCCGATTTCGGCTCATGTATGGCCAATTGCGGTTCACGTACATTAAGCTGCGGATCATCAGCCAGCACTGTACCGATGCCGGTAAGCACTGCGCAGGAACGCCCGCGCCAGTGTTGAACATCTTGCCGCGCTGCTGCGCCAGTAATCCACTGGCTCACACCATTATTCAATGCCGTGCGACCATCCAGACTCATGGCTATCTTGCTGCGTAGCCACGGTAAACCACGCGTCATACGTGAGGAAAATCCAATGTTCAGTTCACGCGCCTCACCTTCCATCAATCCGCACTCGACCTCGATACCTGTAGCGCGCAATTTTTCCAGACCTTGTCCTGCCACCTGCGGATTAGGGTCTTGCATTGCTACTACCACGCGTGTCACACCTGCACCGATCAACGCGTCGGCGCAAGGAGGCGTTCTGCCCTGATGGCTGCAGGGCTCCAGCGTAACGTAAGCAGTTGCCCCGCGCGCCGCCTCCCCGGCGGCGCGCAACGCATGCACTTCCGCATGAGGTTCGCCAGCATATTGGTGCCAACCCTCTCCCACGATTTTGTCATCGCGCACCAGCACACAACCGACTCTCGGATTGGGGCTGGTTGTATACAGTCCACGCTCTGCCAGGCGCAACGCACTAGCCATCCACAAACTATCTTGCGTAGACAGCATGTTTAACTCACTCGAGGTTTGGACTTTACAGGCGATTTGCGCACTGCCTCGACCGCCTCAGAAAAATCTCTCACATCCTGGAAGCTTTTGTAAACCGACGCGAAACGAATGTAGGCCACCTTGTCCAGCTTCAATAATTCCTTCATCACCATCTCACCGATTTGCCGGGAGTCGACTTCACGTTCGCCGAGAGCGAACACACTTTGTATCACGTGATCTATGGCCGCATCCACCAGTTTGGTGGGAACCGGACGTTTATGCAGCGCACGATTAAAGCTGGTGTTCAGCTTTTTTTCATCGAACTCAGCGCGCATGCCGTTCTGCTTGACCACCTGGGGCATTCGCAGCTCGACTGTTTCATAGGTGGTAAAGCGTTTTTCGCAAGATAGGCAGCGGCGGCGGCGGCGGATGCTATCGCCCTCCTCACTTTCGCGTGTATCCACCACTTGGGTGTCGGGGCCTTTGCAAAATGGACATTTCATAAGGTTAAAGAATAAAAAGCTGGAGTTGGCAGTCGAAAAACGAAAGTTGAGGCGTAATGAAGCGAACAAAAAGTCATAGTGCCTCGGTTTTTCTTAGCTCTCTTTCCTTAGTCTCTCCCTCCCTATTGTTACGCTAACCATACACTGGAAATTTCGCGCATAGCTGCTTCACATCTTCCGCCACGCGGTTGATCACCTCATCATCATTCGGTGCATTCAGTACATCCGCAATCAGGTGCGCCAATTGCTCCGCCTCCAGTTCTTTAAAGCCGCGCGTGGTCATGGCTGGGCTACCGATGCGAATACCGCTGGTAACGAACGGCTTTTGGGGGTCGTTAGGGATAGCGTTCTTGTTCACCGTGATGTGGGCTCGACCCAGCGCCGCTTCGGCTTCCTTGCCGGTGATGTGCTTGGATTGTAGATCCACCAGAAACATGTGGCAGTCGGTGCGTCCGGACACAATGCGCAGGCCACGTTCCTGTAAGACCTTGGCCATCACGCGGGCGTTATCAATCACCTGTTGCTGGCATTCCTTGAATTCCACACTCATCGCCTCCTTGAACGCCACGGCCTTGGCGGCGATTACATGCATCAAGGGGCCACCCTGTATACCAGGGAATATTGCGGAATTGAGCACTTTTTCAAATTCTGCCTTAGCCAGGATAATGCCGCCACGTGGGCCACGCAACGTTTTGTGGGTGGTGCTGGTGACAAAATCAGCGATACCCACCGGGCTGGGATAAAAACCGGCCGCCACCAATCCGGCATAATGAGCCATGTCCACGAACAAATATGCCCCTACGCTGTCGGCGATGGCGCGGAAGCGCTTCCAGTCGATCACTAGCGCATAGGCGGAAGCACCGGCAACGATCATCTTGGGCTTATGTTCCTGAGCCAGCTTTTCCACTGCGTCGTAGTCAATCTCTTCTTTTTCATTGAGACCGTAAGCAATTGCGTGATACAGCTTGCCACTAATACTCACAGAAGCGCCATGAGTCAGATGGCCGCCATGTGCCAGTGACATGCCCAGAATGGTATCGCCCGGCTTGAGTACTGACATATATACCGCCTGATTGGCTTGCGAGCCGGAATGAGGCTGGACATTGGCATATTCAGCACCAAACAAAGCTTTTACGCGATCAATAGCCAGCTGTTCCGCCACGTCCACGTATTCGCAGCCGCCATAGTAGCGCTTTCCGGGATACCCTTCGGCATACTTGTTGGTCAACTTGCTGCCCTGCGCCTCCATCACTGCCGGGCTGGTGTAATTTTCTGAAGCGATCAACTCAATATGATCCTCCTGACGGCGACTTTCATCTTGGATCGCTGCCCATAATTCAGGGTCGGCATGAGCTATAGTGTTTTTGATAGAGAACATGACTGATTTCCAATAGGTCAATGAAGGAGAAAAGGCGTGTATTTTATCACGTTGGCTGGGAACAAACTTGTTACAGCCTTGTGAGCGCATGCACTATAAAGTGCACATCACTTAGTAGACCCGAGTCTCACCAGTAAGAAATGGGGGGTTATCAGCTGTACACGGCAAAAATGAGATCGTTGATAACGATGCATCGCCGTGCTTTGACTGGCTGTTTTTCCGTTGATGGGGCTTTGTGAAGCTGTAAAAATAGTTGGATTGGGTTGCATTACAGATAATAAATAATTGCTTTACATTAAATGGGATGTTTTTCGCTACGGTCGGTCCACTCTGGTATGAAGCTGGGCACGGCATCCAACTTTCTTTTTGTCGAAAGCAAAACTCCGAATGATTCCGCGAGTACGGATACCCGACCCGAGGCGATCCTTTTAGCAGGATCGGGCGGAGCACTGTTGCGCTAGCATCGCCTCAATTTGCTCCGAAGACACGGGCGGACTGAATAAATAGCCTTGCATCTGGTCGCATTCGAGCGATCTCAGCAATTGCGCCTGCTTTTTTGTTTCAACCCCTTCTGCGACTACCTTCAGATTTAGCGAGTGAGCCAACAATATGATGGTCGAGACAATAGCTCTGTTTTCCACGCTGTTTTCTATATCGACGATAAAAGCGCGATCAATCTTCAGTATGTCTATCGGAAGTTTCGCGACGTAGGCAAGCGACGAGTATCCCGTTCCAAAATCGTCAATTGCTATGAGTACGTTCATATCCCTTAGTGCTGCGAGTTTCATGATATTCCGTTCAACATCCTCCATGATCAGGCTCTCAGTGATTTCCAGATCGAGTCCATGCACATTCATTTGGTCTGCGCCAATGACCTGCTGTACAACGGTAACAAAGTCTTTGTGCCTGAGCTGGATGGACGAAACATTAACGGCGATGCGCGGGGGCTGTAATCCTGCCGCCTGCCATCGACGGTAGTCCTCCATGCTTTTTCTGATGACCCATTCTCCGACGTCGAGTATCAATCCGGTTTCCTCCAGCAGCGGGATAAATTCTGACGGTGGTACCATACCTCTTTCTGGATCGTTCCATCGTATCAGCCCTTCCAACCCATTGATATGTCCGGTCATGAGATCAACCTTTGGCTGGTAATAGAGTACGAACTGCTTTTCTTCCAATGCCTTGCCAAGCTTGTTTTCAAGGAACAGTTTTCCGGCAACCCGGTCATTCATCTGCGGCGTATAGAATAAATACCGTTCCCCTGACGCCGTCGCTTTGTTGAGTGCTGTTTTCGCATTGATTAACAGCGTATCCGCATTGTCTCCATCGTTCGGGAACAGCGCTATGCCAGAACGGATGGATATGCGCAGATCGGTTCCGTCCACTGTGAAAGGCTGCTGGAAAAGCGGAATGATGGTTCGTTCCAGAAGGTGCAAGGAGTCAGACTCATCTTTCACGTCTACGAGCAAAATGGTAAAGCTGTCGGGACCCGTGCAGGCCACCAGATGGGGCTCCACAACTGCGGTTTTCAGACGCTCCGCAGCCAGCTTAAGCAGGGAATCACCAGCCTGGCGTCCTAGCGTGTCATTTACATTGCGGAAGCGTTCCAGCTCAATATATATAACCACCAGGATCTCGCAATCCTTTTTAGCGGCGTTCACCTGCTGATTCGCACGGTCGCAAAAAAGCGTGCGGTTGGGAAGCTCTGTCAGAGCATCGTAATAGGCCAGATAGTCGAGTTTTTCTTCCTTGGATATGTAATTAAGCGCAAAGGAAACATCCCCGGCCAACTCGTTCAAAAGTCGCATTTCATCGTCTGTAAAATAGCCCGGGGCTGCCGCATAAAATGCGATTAATCCCACTGACTGATTTTCCACCTGCAGCGGCAAAATCACCATCGAACCGTAGCCACGCGACAAGGCCTCTTTCTTGTACTTAACTCTCGAATCCGACTTAATATCGTTGACAATGATTGCCTTCCCGCTGAGCAACGCCAGTTTGGCGACACCTTCGGGTAAGTGGTGTGAGCCGCATCCCACTGCTTCCAGATAGCCGTCGTTATGACCCGCCCATATCTCAGTACTGGTGTAGTGTGTGTCCGGTTGAACGAGACCAATCCACACCATCATGAATTGACCATGCTCCACGGCGATATGACAAACCTCTTTGAATAATTGCGGACAGTCGTGAATGCGCACGAGCGCGGAATTGATACCGCTCAACACCTTCTGAATGCGCGAAAGCTTGGCAAGCTGCTCAAACGAACGGCTCGCGCGCAGCATGTATCGTACGCGATAGCCCAATATCGGCCAGTTGATTGGTTTCTGGATGAAATCCGTGGCACCGGACTGATAGGCGCGGTCGATGGACTCTACATCGTTGAGTCCTGTCATCATCAGTATCGGGACATGCTGTCCCGCCGACATTGCGCGCAATTCACTGCACACGGCGAATCCGTCCTTGCCTGGCATCTGCACATCAAGCAGCACTATGTCAGGCGTATCACCACTGAATGCCGCCAACCCGGACGTTCCGCTCTCGGCTTCAATGACCCGCAAACCACACTGCTCGAGAACCACACGCGCCAACAAACGCATGGCCTCATCGTCGTCAATTATCAGCGCAAGTGGTGCACGCACGGAAAGGCTCTCGTCCTTCATATCGGGTTAAATTGCATTTGAAGAGCAAGTATCAATTTGGTGTATTCTTCCTGAATTAACCCAAATCGCGCCTGTGCTTCTTCGTACTTACCGTCGCGCGCGTAATGTTCCATCTCTTCGCACAAGGTAGCCATCCTGAGCGCGCCCAGATTGGCGCTGCTTGACTTACAGGTATGCGCTGCTCGACTCATCGCGGCCCAATCACATCGAACCTCTGCGTCCCGTATAGCATCGAGGAGCTTGGGCGTATTTTCCAGGTACAACGTGATTATCTTGTTCAAAATATTTGGAGTTCCTGGCCGCTGTAGGGCACGTATCCTGTCCAACGCTTGGAAATCAAGCAGTCTGCGATCCGCAATCGGAGCGATGGCAACGGATGGCAGATCTGGAGTCTGAGCTGGTGAAGGCTGACCCCCGCCTACGGGCAGCCAACACCGCAGCACCGCAGCCAGTTGCTCATGAGTGAATGGCTTGGATAGATAGTCATCCATCCCTACGGCCAGACATCGTTCGTGGTTGCCGATCACAGCATCGGCTGTAAGGGCGATGATCGGAACACGACGCGCGCTTGGAGCCCCATCGCTAGAGGTGGAGGACATGGCTGCCAAAGCTTCTTGTCGGCGAATCTCTGTAGTAGCGGCAAAACCGTCCATTTCCGGCATCTGGCAGTCCATAAGGATCAAGTCGAAGGCATCGTCGGAAATTTTACTGGAAAATGCCGCCACAGCTTTCCGCCCATTGTCCGCAACCTCTACCTGCCTACACAAGTCCTGCAGCATGGCTATAGCAACTTCCTGATTAATCGGACTGTCCTCAACCAGGAGCACTTTCGCATTCAAGCAAGAATAGCTACGTGCTGCAAAACTGAAAGCGGCGAACTCATCTGTTTTTTTGGGCGTATTCGTAAATGCGACGATGCAATCGAAAAGCTGCGATTGAGACACCGGCTTGCTCAATACGCCAGCGAGGTTTAGCTCGCACGCAACTGCATCAGAGACTTCGTGACTCATGGAGCTCAATAACACGAGTTTTAGCGAAGTATTCTTTGATGAATTGCGAATGCGCCTGGCAAGCTCCAGACCAGTCAGATCAGGCATAGTTGAATCCAGAATCGCGAATTTGTATGGTTCGCTTGCGTCTAGCATTGCCAGTACTTCGGTGCCGTTGGCCGCTATATCGACATTTATTCCCCATGCGCCGAGCTGCCGACAGAGGATTTCGCAATTCGCTGCATTGTCACCTACGATCAGGCCACGCGCACCAGGCAGGATAGACGGAAATTCCATGGAATGAGAAGTCGCTTGCGACGATGGTGCGCATTTTTTTAGATGTGCAGTAAACCAGAAGGTCGAGCCCTTGCCCACTTCACTTTCGAGTCCGATCTCGCCGCCTAACATCTCCGCAAGCTGCTTTGAAATGGTAAGCCCCAATCCTGTGCCGCCGTACTTGCGAGTGGTACTGGTATCCGCCTGGGAAAAAACCTCGAAGATTCGAGCTTGCGCATCCATTGCGATACCAACCCCGGAGTCGCTAACCTCAAAACGCAACAATACTGCGTCGGTCCGGTTTTCAACGATTTTTACCCGAATTATAATTTCGCCGGTTTCAGTGAATTTGATGGCGTTGCCGATCAGGTTGGTGAGTATCTGCCGCAGCCGCCAGGGATCGCCTATGAGTGTGTTGGGCACACCGAACGCAAATTGATAGTGAATCTCAAGCCTCTTGGCCTGGGCAGGTTCGGCAAGCAGTCGCATCATTTCGTCAACCAGGTCGCGCAGGTTGAACTCAACGTTTTCAAGCTCCAGCTTTCCGGACTCGATCTTGGAAAAATCAAGAATGTCGTTGATAAGCTTGAGCAGCGTCTCGCCGGAGCGCTGCACAATTTCCGCATAGCGCCGCTGCGGACCGAGTAATTTGGTGCTCAGCAACATCTCGGCCATCCCCAACACGCCGTTCATCGGCGTGCGAATCTCATGGCTCATCCTGGCCAAGAACGCGGATTTGGCATGATTTGCCGCTTCTGCGGCTTCCTTGGCGGCAATGAGTTCCTGTTCATTGCGCTTGCGCGCGTCATACGCAAGCTTTGCTTCACTCTCCCGCTTCGCTGTCTGCGCGAGCTTCCAGCTCACGCGGCCCAAGGCCGCGATGAAGAGCATTAGCAGCAAGCTTGCGATCATCGCACGCAAAACAAACGTCCCAGCTTCGGCGCTGGAAGCCGCCAATTGTTCCTGCTCCGAAACGCCAACGACCAAGGTAAGTGGGAATGCATACATTTGCCTGATGCCGGTGAAGCGAACCACACCGTCCCACGTGTTATTGAACCTATGCGAGGTCACGGTGTCCTGCATGGCACCGGTCGCAAGTAACTTGTCATTGTTAAATTTGTCGCCGGAAAACACTGCGTCGCCCGTGCGGCGAACCCAAAACACGCCATCCTCCGTTCCTACAAGCCCCAGCAATCCATGATCTCCCAGCTTGTTTTTTTCGTAACCGCTGACGAAATAGGCTGCATCCGTCGTCAAGGTTACGATTCCTGCGAGGCTTCCATCGGGCGCGTTTATACCGCGACTGAATTCCATTCTCCACTCGCCGTTCTTAGAGTGTTGCGAAGTACGGCTAATCCTCAAATCAGGTGATTTAAGATGATATGCGTAGTTCTCAACCGCATCAGCGTTCATGTCTCCGGCACGGGTACTCGCGATTGATTTCCCGCTTGAGTCCGTAATACTTATTGCAAATAGCAGATCTGGAAGCAGCAAGTTTTTTTGACTCAGAGCTGACAGCACCATCGGATCGCCGGATGACTCATAAGCGTACTTTACAACTTGCAAAGTGTGATCGATTTGGAGCAAGTTGCGTAGCATCTGCGCTTCATATGTATCTACAAGTTCGATAGCTGTAGCCTGTACGCTGCGCTCGGCGTTCGCCCGCTCGACCTTGATCAGATTAAATGTGCCCCCCCAGATCACTGCAAGACAAATGGCTGCTATCACAGGAAACAGGATTTCAGGCTCTGCCAAGCGACTGAACCAGCGGAGCAAGACGGCGGATTTAATGCGGGGCAGATTTAACGAAAGCATTATATTCCTTCAGCTTCCTCAGTTAGGCTGGGCAATACCATAAAAAATTTATGCTCCGGTCGAAAGGACAAAATCAGAAGATGACACTGGTTCAGAGACATCTCAGGGAAGCCATTGATAATTCCGGCGGCCTTTTTCCCCAGCGGCCTCATCGCTTACATAACAACTAAATGCCGCGCTGAATCTTTTTACTCGTGTTGTCTTGAGACTACAATTGTTAGACTCACCCATAGGCCGCAGCACTG
Source organism: Candidatus Nitrotoga sp. BS (assembly GCF_927797785.1). Taxonomy (GTDB): domain Bacteria; phylum Pseudomonadota; class Gammaproteobacteria; order Burkholderiales; family Gallionellaceae; genus Nitrotoga. Next base: position 27,379 of record NZ_CAKMLL010000098.1, read on the forward strand.
CCACTATTGGGGAAACAATACAGTGACATTCCTATCGACCTGGCTCCTGTCTATATAGCAGATGACGTTTGGCTTTTCCGCAACCAGTCGCTTCGCCCCTGCTTCTGTAGCGACCTCTCGTGGCGGCTGGCCCCTGCCGGTAAAAATTAGTTTTGACCAGTGGGCTTTGATTTGCGCCTGGGACTTGCCGATTAGCTGGGTGTAGAACTCTTCGCGTAGCGGAGAGTTCTCGGCGAGATCACACGGTATTGCCGGGGTGCCGTCGGGAAAACGAGCGGACCGTCCCAAATAAATGTCTGTCAATTGGTTTAATGTCAGCGAAGTCACCGAGCTTTTGGCTGAAACCACGGCCACCACATCCGCGAATGCGGAAGCAGGGCTGGCGATCAGGCAGAGAATCAGCATGATCGCAGCGCTCATTTTCAACTTGAATGCCATGCGTTCCATAGCGTTCAAAATATGAAATCCAAAGCGATGCCGACTGCGCTGACCTTACCGCCAGGCTGGAAGTTCGGCTGGACGTTACCCAGCCTTCCGCTCGAAGTCGAATCCAGCATCATATAATCGTACTGTGCCTTGAACGCGATGTTCTTCATGAAGTCCCAGCGTACGCCAACAGCTAAGCTTTTCTGCCCGAATGCCCCGGCAGTCAGTGTACGATTGATCCCATCATTGAGTGCCGCCGCACCGGCGGCGAGGGAGGGAATAACCGCCAATGCGGTGACCGGAATTTCTGCTTCAGACTGCTTTTCGGGGCTCAGCTGCGCCACCGTCATATAGGGAGTGAACTTGCCAATTCGGTAACCCGCTGTGGCATACCATGCCGTGGATTTTGCCAGGAACGAATATCCGTTGAAATGGGCTAATTCTGCCATGAGCAGCCACTGGTCGCGGTCATAGCTTGCGCTGAATGAAAAAAATGAAATCAGCGCGTTTTCGAAGCGATATTTATTTGATAAATTGAGCGATTGACTACCTATCGAGGCAAAACCGGGAATAGCAGAGAGTGTATTGCCGAATTGAGTTAATCCTTCAAAAAGCGCGTCAGTCTCCGGAGTATGCAAATCGACTCGCGCCCGCGAATAGGACGCACGCAGAGTTATCGGTCCGTAGTCCAGCGTATTCGCCAAGGATATACTATTCTTTACCTTGGCAGTTCCGGAATTCGGCAGCTTCGGGCTGATCTCTCCGTAGGAGAGATGCACCATGTTCATCGCTTCGCCAACGCCGAACCGGTAATTTACATCGACACCGTCTTTGTTGATAAACGGTAAAAGCCCGTAGACTTCTTGTGGTGGCCGAATCCACAGATTAGCATAGCCCACCAGGCGTGAATCCGACACCATAAATGGCGTCGTTACAGTGCGGCCGACCCGGATGTCGAAATCCGGGGTGAACTGGTACTTCAGATTAGCCCACTCGACGCTAGGTTCGTAGCTATTGTTATACTGATGCTTGGAAACCAGCTGAAGGACGGCGGAAAATTTGTCGCTAAATCGCGCGTCGGCCTGCACGCCTAACTTCGTGTCCACACCCATGGCCCAACTACGTGTATATCCGGCGCCATTCGGTTCGAAGGGCCCGTGCGTAAAATCAGCATTTTTTGCATTCGAGTGAACGCCGCCAAGCGTACCGAATCCGCGCAGTTTAAAAGTAGGGCTCTCCCCGTCGTCGGAAGCACACGCGGTCGGAGCCGTGGCTCCAGAGAATATGACCGCAGCGATGAAGGCACACCGTATTGAATTGAATATGTCGATATGTTTCAAAATCTTCTCATTTGCATCATCTCGCACCTATGTGCTGGACTTATAGCGGCTAAATGACAATAGACTTTAGGGACAGTTGAATTAAAACGAATCTTATGTGTTTTGATTGCGGCTGCAATGCTCGCAAAATATAACTTAGCATCTTTGCGCAAACTGACAAGTTACCATTGCCTGCCTTTGCGAGCCTAGTTCATATGCGGATCGCACTTCTGTCTTGGAGCAAGCATTGGTTTTTCAAAAGATATCCTCAGCCATCGCAATTCGTTCGCTTTAAAGTCTATGATCAAGAATGAAATTTCTGTTCTGGTGCACCCATAAACAAACAGAAATAAACAGACGCTAACCTTATTATTGGTTATGTAGTTCAGCCTCAAGCTACGCGGAAACTGTTACCGATGCGTAGCATTTGTACACGATCAAGGTTTTTCGCTAATGCCACCTGGCGGTTATTGCATTCTTGAACTGGTAGGCGACCTTGATATTTTTCCATAAACCGGGCACTAAATGCTTCGAACTTTTCACAATAGTTTCCGCGCGACTGGTGGGCTATTAAAATATCCTTACATACTGCCAATTTAAATCCTGCTAAATAGGCTGCGAAGGTAAAATCGGTGTCATAGATATGAAAACCATCGAAATTTTGTTCATCGAAGCGTATTTCATTCACCACTCGTCGATTCACGGCAAAGAAAAACCCATCCAAAGCTTGAATCCCTTCAACGACCACCGAAGCTACCCCGCCCCATACTGACAAGTCGAAACGATTGCCAGGCCATACATCATCAGTGACCGGGTAGGCAACAATTCCGTGCATGTAGGGATCTCCTGCGTATCCCCAATTGCTGGCGACTAAATGATTCGTGCCGGCGCAACCGACCAAATCATAAACATGAAGATGTTGGCGCAAACGAGAATGAAAATCGGTCGTAATTATCTCGATATCATCATGGCAAAAAATCAGAATATCGCCCCGGCTTTGATTGATGCCACGGTTATACCCTTCGCAGAGTGACTGTGCGTCATGGATGCCGATAATCTCAAACGGGGTGTCTCCCAGTAGCTCAGTGTAGTTTTTTGAAATAAACGCGAATTTTTCTGGTTTTATGCTGCAAATGACTATTGAAATCATGTTACTTGGCACCGTTTCAATTGATATATAGCTATTAGCCGCTGCATCGCACGTTGAATTCAGAGTGATAGAACGATTCCATTTGACGTAATGACGTTTCCATCTCGAAGATTTTATTGCTACCGGCAATGATTCGTTGCACAACTTGCTGGCGCCATGCACTGTCTGTGCCGATCTTGATGGCTTTTTCTATATAGTCCGCCTGGTCTTTCGCTATAAGTTCATTCAGCCCCATACATTTCAGCATTCCGTAGCTTTGTCGACCACGCATAAATTCTCCCGGCAAAGTTATCACGGGTAAGCCGCAGGCAAGCGCATCCAGTGTTGTGTTGCCGCCGGACCAATGCAGGGTATCCAGCATCACATCACACAGCATATTGACGCGAAGATAATCATCATGTGCCATTGAAGGCAGAATAATACCGCGCCCTTGCGGCTCCAAATCGCGCGTGCGCAGTGCTTGCGAAAATCGGGTAAACAAGGTGTTGGTGATGTTGGGGTGGCGACCGGCAAACAGCACGATGACGCCATCCGGGTCACGTTCAAGTATGTGAGCCAGCAGTACATCATTGTCTGGATGAATCTTGAATAATGATTGCGGGCATAGATACAGCGTCTTACCTTCGGGTAACGCAAAGTCGGCGCGACTCGCGGGCGTAAGCAGCACAGGCTTACTGTAATGCGTGCCTAGACCCTCAAGCAATATTAGTTTTTCTGAATATTGAATCTCGGCGTTATCTGGCTCCATTGCAGCGCTGGAAAAATAGTAGTCGATATTTGCATGGCCGCTGGTTACAGGGTGCCCCCAGCCAGCGCATTGCAACGGTGCCAATCGCATGGCAGCCAGTAGGAAACTGGTGTTATCCATGCCCAGCTCCGGGTAAACCAGGACATCCAGGTCATCCGCCAGCACGGATGCAGCAATACTATCCGGCGAAACAGGTCCCGCGACAAGATGGCGAAAATGGTCGCAATCGTCGACTATCTCCTGGGTGACATGATCTGTTTCTGAGCGGGTATGGTAGACAAAAATTTCAAATTGCTCACGATTTAGCCGCGTGATCCAGCTGCGAAAATACATCCCGACCGTGCAATTTCTGAAAAAACTGGACAGATAACCAATGCGCAAACGGCGTCCAGCTGCGTCTTTTTTCATGCGCGGCTGCATGAATTGCGGTGCGATTTTCACCAGCATGGCAGAAACAAAATTCGCATAGTCTGTTTGCAAATTCTTGTCGTCTAGACCTTGGTAGGCCAAGTAAAAGTTGCTCCAACGCAGGTCGTCCAACAACCTCTCGGGCTCGTTGTGAGAAATAAAATTCGGAATATTTGCGTGCAAAATTTTCAGGCCATTAGCAAATCGCTGACGCGCTTCCAACAAACCAGCCTGATTACGGTATACGGCGGGCAACGATAGCAAGGCACCGAGTGCCGATTTCAATTCATGCGGATTCACCGTTTGCGCTTGCCGATATGCCGCAAGCGTTTGTTCGATTCGGCCTTGCTCCCAGAACACGCGGGCAAGTTTGTTGAGTTCCGCGCCATTCTTGCCTGGCCTCAGTCTTACGGCATGAGTGAAGCTGGCTTCCGCTTCATCGAGCTTACCCAGTTGGTGCTGAACAGAGCCGAGATAGCTGCAAGCCTGAACGTGATCCGGATTCAAACGAAGCACATGGTTGAAACTGGTTTCCGCCAAATTGAGTTGTGCCATGTCCAGATATGCGATACCCAGGTTGTAATGAGCCAGCACATAATCTGGTTTCAGCAGAACAGCCTGAGTAAACTGCTGCTGAGCGCCAACGAAGTCACCCAGCGCACGAAGCGAGGACCCCAGGTTGTTGAAAGCTCCGGGGTAATCCGGTTTGTGATGGATTGCATCGCGAAAATTTGCAGCGGCTTGCTCAAAGCGTTTTTGGTCATGCAGGATGATGCCGATATTGTTGTAAGCCTCGGCATAGTCTGGCTGCACGCGAATTGCATTTTGCAGGCTAGCGATGGCTTCATCTGGCCGGTCCAGATCTTCCAGCGTAAGTCCGCGCAGAAAATGATTGCGCGGCTCTTTTGGGCTGAGAACGATGGCTTGATCAAGGCACGCCAGAGCCCGCTCCAAATCACCGGCTTGCCGCGCCAGTGCGGCAGCCTGCTGCAGCGCCTTGGCCTGATTCAATATATCGGCGCTATCAGTCATGGCTGCATAGGATATTCATCCTAAGGTACGATGCCTTTCTGCAGCAACGCCTGCCGGTAGGCCTCTTCCAGATGACGCACATGATCATCCATGTTGACTAGCGGCGAGTCGGACATACCGCGCCGGATAGCATCCGTAACACTGGCATAGAACGTTTGATCATTGGCAAGGCGTTTGGCGATGTCGATAAATTCCTGTTCGTTGCGGGCAATCGTTGCCGTTACGCCAAGATTCGTCAGAATACTGAAGCCGGTGCGTTCGCCATGTCGTTCCCCGCACAGCGTGACCACCGGCACACCCATGTCTAGCGCTTCCAGCGTGCCATTGACGCCACCATACGGCAATGTATCCAGCACCAAGTCAACCATGGTATAGCGCGCCTGGTTGTGGGATTCATCCTTGCCAAATGGAATAAAAACAACGCGATTTTCTGCTATGCCAGCTGCCTTGAGCCGTTGCAGATAACTGACTTTCGCTTCAATGTTATGCGGCGAGAATGCAAGTATCGCGCCCGGCAATGCTTCCAGCACCTTGTGCCACAACGCGAGACAACGCGAACTTAACTTTATCAAGCTGACGAAAGCACCCAGTACGATAGTGTTCTTGCCTATGCCAAATTTTTTGCGTTGATAGTTGTGCTGACTGGCGGGCGCGATGTGACGATAAGGAAATACGCAGCCCTGCATCGGCAACAGGCGCTCCAGCAGATACGCCTGATTTGCTGAAGTGTCAGCGTATTGATCCGTTAACTTGAAATCAATGCTATCCAGTCCCACGGCTCCGGCGCTGGCGATGTGGGTAATCTGCAAGCGCGCTGGCTTATGCGCCAGTATCGCTGGCAGACTTCCCTTAGTGTGGGTAGACAGATCCACCAGGATATCCAGGTTGTCCTCGGCAATACGATTGGCCGCACTGAGCGCATCCAGATTTGCGATGCCGACAAACTGATGACTGCGAGCACGAAAACGCTCGGTCCATGCATCTTGCTGCGATGACAGCGAATAGCAGTACACCTCGAATTGCTCAGTATCATGCCGGGAAATGGCCTGATATATCATTTTCCCCATCACATGATCGCGCAGATCGGCGGACAAATAGCCCAGCCGGATTTTGCCGCCAGCGGCGCGCGCGGATAGCGACAATTGAGGGGTATATGTTTGCTTGCTCAACTGGTTGTAGCGCTGGTACAGGGCGAACAAACGCTCTGGAGGAAAATCAAAAGCCAAAAGTATAAATAGCATTTCCTCCAACCGGTCCAGTGCATCGGCGGTGTTGAGGAACGCATATTTTTCGCTCAGCAAGTCATCCAGGTACGATTGCTGCTGTTCGACTTCACCCAGATACTGGCAGGCTTGCAGGCCATACGCCGCGAGCATGACAGAGGGTGGCGCGTGGCGGCGAAACTGTTTAAAATTTTCCAGCCATTGATTGATTTTACCGGCATCAAACAAGACATCGCCCAGATGGTAATAAGCAGACGCATGATCCGGCTGAAAATGCAAAATTTGCTGGTAGCACTTGGCAGCGCGTGCGGCCATGCCTTGCTGCTGGAATAGTACGCCCAAGTTGAATAATGCCTCGGTATTGTTTGGCTCCAGTGCCAAGGCACGATGATAGGTGGCCAATGCCTCATCCGGCATACCTTGTTTTTGATATACCACGCCAAGATTGAAGTATGCAGATGCTTCCTGTGGCTGACTTTGAATCGCCTGCTGCAATGTCGTGACGGCTTGCGGCAGCTGGCCGGCCCCGGTCAGGGCACGGGCCAGGCCGTTCAGCGCTGAAAAATGGCCGGGTTTGACTTGCAGCGCCTTGTTATAGCCGGCGACCGCATTTTCCAACTTTCCCTGCTTCAGATAAAGGTTACCAAGTGCCAGATGCGCATCCAGATAGCTCGGGCTAACCGCTATCGCACGTTGAAGTTGCACGATGGCATCATCTTCCTGGCCGGTTTGTTCCAGGAGCATGCCGTATAAATAAAGGGCGGCGGCATGGTCGGGCTCAAGCAATAGTACCTGCCGGTAATTGTCGGCCGCTTCCACCAAACTGTTGGCTTGATGGTGCCGCACTGCTTGCTGGAACAGCACTTTGCTATCGTCGTTTGCAGCTGAGTCTTTTAGCGGACATTGGGCGATAGCATGGCGATAAGCATCTTCCAGATGCCGGGTATACGCATCCATATCAACCAGCGGTGAATCGGCAAGACCGCGCTGTATCTTTCCCACCACCGTGCCGCGCCAGTCGGCGTCGTTCGCCAGTCGGCAAGCAAGTTCGATATATTCGGCTTCACTGTGAGCGATAGTTTCAGGCACACCGAGGTTCACAAGAATACTGTAGGAAGTGCGTTCACTATGTCGCTGGCCGCACAATGTAACCACCGGCACCCCCATATCCAGTGCTGCCAGAGTGGTATCACCGCCGCTGTAGGGGAAAGTATCAAGGGCCATATCTAGCAGCGCATATCGTGCGCGGTTAAACTGCTCTTCCTTTGCTGCTGGGATGAACTTTACTCGTGCCGGATCGATTCCGGCCGCAGCAATTTGACGTAGATAGCTGGCTTTTTCATTTTCTTTCAGGGGCGAAAATGCCAGCACGGCATGTTCGACTCTCGACAAGATAGTAGCCCAGGTATGCAGGCTACGCGGGCTGAGCTTCATTATGTTCGCGAATACGCCCAATACCACTGCATTATCCGCAATGCCTAGCTCGGCCCGACTTAAATGTTTATCCGAAGCGGGTTCAACATGGTGAAAGGGGAACAGGCAGCCTTCCATCGGCAACAGCTTTTCGATCAAATAGGCCGCATTTTCCGGCACGTCGGCATATTGGTCGGTCATCTTGTAATCAACCGTATCCAGGCCGATGCCACCGTGCGCGCCAAGATGGGTGATCAGTACCCGTGCCGGTTTGTAGGCGAGAATCAAGGCATTGGAATAGGATGTGTGGTTGCACAGGTCGATCAGAATATCGAGGTCGTCTTCGGCGATCATCTTGGCGGCCTGCTGCGCGGACAGCGTATGCAAATCTACGAACTTATCACTGATCGTGACAAATTGAGTGGTAAGGGTATCTTTCTGACTAGCCAAAGAATACAAATACAATTCAAATTGACTGCGATCATGGCGCGCCAGCACTTCGTACATAAGCTTACCCATCACATGCACGCGAAAATCAGCTGACAAATAACCAATGCGCAATTTTGTTCGCTGCGTCGACCGGTATGGCGATACCAGCGAAAATTCGGAGAAGTGCTGGCGTTTCACTGCCTGATTGTATGCCTGGTACAAGCGCAGTAGCTGCGCTTGTGGCAAATCGAAGTACTGTGCCACACCTAAAATATTATCCAGCACCCCGATGTCGCCATCGTTGAGTGGATGCGCATACAAAGCTTCGAGGTAATTTTGTTCGCGGGTGAAGTCGCCCAGATAACGACAGGCGGAAAGCCCGGCCACAAAAAACCAGTCGACTTTGTTATCCAGGGACTCATACTTCCTGAATGCATCCAGCCATTCTTCGGTGCGGTCGAGGAGCTTGAGTAGTGTACAAAGATTGTCATAAGCTTCCGCATAATTAGGCGCAATGTCCAGTGCCGCCTGGAAATGCTCCACCGCCAGGCTGGGCCTGTTTTGTTTTTTAAGTATCAGACCTAAATTGAATTGCGCCTGGGGTAGCCTGGAATTGCTTGCCAAGGCGCGGCTGTAAGATTGCCGGGCATCGTCCAGGCGTTCCAGGTTTTGCAAGATATTGCCCAGATTATTGTGTGCTTCGGCAAAACCAGGATTGATTTCGATGGCACGCTGGTAGCTGGTAATCGCCGCATCGGTTTGATTGAGGTATTGCAGCGCCAGTGCCAAATTGTAATGACACTGTGGATGTTTGGGCTGTAACGCCAGAACTTGTTGATAAAACATCATGGCGTCCACTAGCCGTCCTGCTTGATGATGTTGCACTGCCTGTTGAAACAAATTGTCGGGATTATTCATGGATGATTAATTACAATTGTTATCAGTAACTGAAATGGATGGTCGAGTATTTAATGCTGCTGCAAAAAAAATTGCTCCAACTGGCACAATGGCGTTTCATCAGCAAAGATGACGTCGCTATGTGTGGTTATGCGCTGCACAATTTGCTGATGCCATGCGCTATCCGTGCCGAGTCTAGTTGCTATTTCTATATAATTTTCGTGATCGTTTGCGATCAGTTCATTCAAACCTATACACTTCAACATACCGTAGCTTTGTCGCCCGCGCATGAATTGGCCCGGCATCGTTACCACGGGTAAACCACAAGCCAGCGCATCCAGCGTTGTGTTACCGCCGGACCAATGCAGGGTATCAAGCATTACGTCACACAGCATATTGACACGCAAATAATTTTCATGAGCCATGCGCGGCAAAATTTTAATTTGGCCGCTTTTCTCCATCCCGCTTTCATCCATTACACTTTCAAGCCGCTTCATGAAAGCATGGGTAATTGAAATATCAGTGGCCTGAAAAAATACCAGCACAGCATTTTTATTGCGTGCCAAAATTTCCAGCATCAGCTTATCGTTATCGGGATGAATTTTATATAGCGATTGCGGGCAAAGATAAAGAACGCGCTCCTCTGGCAATAAAAAGTCTGAGCGCTTAACTGGTGAAGGACGTACCGGTTTTAAATAGTACGTTCCGATTCCCTCCAGCAATATTAATTGCTCACTATAGTGAGCCTGCGCATTTTCTGGCTCCATTAAAACACTGGAAAAGAAATAGTCTATATTGACATGGCCGGTGGTAACCGGATGGCCCCAGGCAGTACATTGTATTGGTGCCAAGCGCATCGCTGCCAATACCGATGCCGCCTGATCCATACCAATTTCCGGATAAATCAAAATATCCAGCTGGTCTTTTTTGACCTGTCTGCCAAAGTGATCAACATCGCCAACAAGATGTTTATAGCAATCAGAAGCATTGCTAAATTCTTGAGTTACCTGATCCTGAATATGCCCAATGTGATAGCAATAAACTTCAAATTTATCCCGGTCAAAAGAAGTAACCCAGCTTTTAAAATAAGACCCGACGGTGCTATCGCGCATAAAACTCGACAAGAAACCAATACGCAAACGCCTTTGGCTGGGGAAGGGATCTTGTTTTATAGGCTGCATTAAATCTGGAGCCACAACCCGAAGAATATCCGCCACAAATTGTGCATATTCCACTTGCAAAAACCTGTCATCTTGACCTTGATATGCCAAGTAAAAATTTGTCCAGCTCAATCCTGAAAATAATTCTTTTAATTCTAGTTGAAGGAAATTTTCGGTGTTATCACGTAAAGTCTTCATACCCTTGGTGTAACGTTTGCGCACTGCGGACAATTCTGCGGCATTGGAATAAATCGCGGGCAACATCAGATGAGCACCGATGAATGCCTTCAATCCGTTTGGCTTCAATGACAAGGCATGCTGATAAACGGATGCCGCTTCAATATTTTTGCTCTGCTCTTTTAAAGAATAAGCCAAGTTATTTAGCACTTGGATATTATCTGGATCGAGAAAGAGCGCTCGGCGTAATACTTTCTCGGCCTCACTCATCTTCCACTGCACAATGAGAACATGTCCCAAGCCCAAATGGGCATAAATGTTATCCGGCTGAAGTTCAATGGATTTACGATAACAGCTCTCAGCCTCTTTGATTCTTGCTTGTGATTGATATGCGCTGCCCAAATTATTGTAAGCGAGCACATAGTCTGGTTTTAGCCGAACTGCTTCAAGAAAGGCAACCGTTGCCTCATCAATTTTCCCCTGTAAATTAAGTGCACTTCCCAAGTTATTCCAAGCTTGGGAAAAATCGGGAAGTAGTTTTAACGCTAGTCTAAAATTAGCAACCGCTTCATCGAGCCTCCCTTTAATTTGATATAGCGTACCCAACTGATAATATGCTTGGGCAAAACTTGGATTCAGTTCAAGTGCTTTACAAAAATATTCTGCTGCTTCGTCAAACCTCCCTTGCGCCTGCGAAACAAAACCCAAAGCTAGCCAATAATGCGGCTGCTGTGAGTTCGCCCGTATTGCCTTATTAAAATAATTTATTGCTTGTTCGAAATTTTTTGAATTAAACGACTTCAGTCCCATCTGGTAAAGAGCCTCTGGATTAACAGAAGCATCTACAGGAATCGGCTGGTTTTTATTTTGCATTTTTGATTACTTAAAAATTTTATTATGCATGACGCATATACATGAACGGCATTAATTACTCATAGATCATGGATCTTGATGAGCACATCATCTGGGTAGTTCTTATCGTTTTAGTATGCCCAATATCACAACCACATAAAACCCTTCCCCATCAGAAAGTGCCGAAAATTTTTTGAGAATGAAGTGAGATACGGCACCATGAATTTGGCAAATCTCCAGATAGCAGTGATTGCGTATATAATTTGCGGCGAATACGAACAAGGGAAAGAGGGTAAAACAGTCTTTTGTACGCTAAACGAGACACGCCTCAGCCATGACTTGAACAGACATCAAAGCAATGCCAAAAATAAGGACGCAGTATAGCAAAAATGCTGTCCTGTCAGATTCTGCAGTGCTATCTGTTTATTTGAACGTTCCGAAATAATACCTGTTTAGACACAAAGAGCTTACCGAAAATAGCATTATCTCAACTGACCATGATTCATTGCTATAGAAAATTCGCGCTCTTCTTGCCAAGAATGCGGTCAAAAACTAGCCTTCATAATCTCGTAGCTTTGCAAATAACAATGGTCATCCAAATTCAATGACATTAATCTCTGCCCTTTAAACTAAACTTACCGAAGAGTCCAAATGAATCAACCAAACAATATTGATCCTGCAGAATTAAATGTCCAGCCTATCGCAAACATTTATCAAGCGGGACAGATCATAAAAGTTCAGATGAACCTTCAAGTTCGGGAAGTCTGTATCTTTGATCCTGTAATGCGCTTGTTCATTCGTTCTGAAGGAACTGACACCCATTTGGTGGCTACTGATACGCATCTAGGTGGAGTATTTCTGCCTTGGTTGCCACGCGGCGAGTTCTGCTTCAGTTTTGATTGGCCAGTATCACTCCCTCCGGGCAGTTATGAACTTGGCGTTTCATGGGGCACGGTAAGCAAGGTTCGTATACCGGATTCATTACAATTGTTTTCCATCCACGGAGTTGAATCAGCACAACAGGTCTTATTGGGTACGTGGAGTATTGAGCCGGAAACGGAAGCTCGTATAAACCAGCTGTCATGGCGTCAAGGTATGACTAATTGGTTTCATCGTCATTTTTGTCATGCTGCCAAAGTCATTGGAGAACTTTGTCTCGCCAACTCTGAAAAACTGCAGGGCAGAATTCTGGATATCGGTGCGGGAGAAGGCATTACAGATCTGAGTATCGTTCTGCGCTATCAGCCGCAAGAACTCGTTGCCCTGGATATTGTGGACTACATTCAAGAATTACCCAGAGTCGCACAGGAAAACGGATTGCCTTTACAATCCATGCCAGACAACTTTACTTTTTTACAGCAAAGCTGCGAGGAAATTCCCTATGCCGATGAGAGTTTTGACGTAGTCATATCTTGGGGTTCGCTTGAACATATTGCAGGGGGATATCGAAAAACATTGGATGAGGTATATCGAGTGCTGAAACCGGGTGGTTTATTTTTCGTCGCCCCTGGCTTGTACTATTCAGCAATAGGAAGCCACTTGGGTGAATTTGATTCAACCCCTCACCTACACCTGCGCATTCCAGAAGCTGACTTAAAAGAAATGGTAATGACCACTAAACCTACGATAATGGATCGTTCTGGCTTTAATGTCACCAATGAAGATTATTGGCGTTTTTATAAAGAACTTAATCCTATTCGCCTGGCTGATTTTGAAAAAGAATTGCGAAGCTATGGATATATTTTACTTCGCGCCGCAATCAGAACCAGCGAGGTAGTTGAATATGATGCGGCATTACAGCCGTATAGCATTCTGGATTTGGCCGTAGAAGAACCCTACATAGCTGTTCAAAAACCGGAAAAAAATCTCAATAATTAACAGTCTCGATTTTTGTCGTCAATTTTCGGTTTAGACATGTTGTTGTTCTTTACGTCATATGAAAAAAGATAGTAGTGATCGATTTCATCAAGGGAAATTAATTCTGAACGCGCAGCGACCACGAACGTGGAGTTATCCCTTGAGAATTCCAATTAAGCCTTCCGGCGATTTCCAATGTAGCCCACAAATAAATCGCGGCAGACACCACAGATCATCTTGATTTGTTACATATCGGCCATCAGCTGAGAACGCAGCTGCCAAACCATGCTCGTCAATGTGATTGGGCAAGTATACTTTTATAAGGTAATCGTTGTAATGACCGTAAGGAAATGCAAATAAAGGGACTGAAAGTCCATTTGTCTTTTTTGAAATGAAAGCCGAAGCGTCGCGAATCTGAGCGTTCGCATCAGCATATGTTGCAACTTCATGAAAGCTGCCACGTATTTCTGAAGATAGAACAACACTCGGAACGACGGGGTGTACATGATCCCAACTATGATTTCCGATTGAAATCATCCCCGTTTTGGAAGCGCTTTCCCACCAGTCATCACCTAACCAGTCTTCATTCAGGAACGTATAACCACATTCTGGACTTCGCGTCATAGCTTGACGCGCGAACGGAGAAGCAATTACGAAGCTAGTCGCGCTTAATCCTGGCTGGACATTATTATCGTGTTTAGCTCGAAACGTCATCATTTCGTTATAAAAGCTTCTCTGGTAACCGTGAATTGGGTGAATAAAATCTTTGTAGTCGAACACTGGGCCATCATCAAAGGTGAGTGCTACATAAATTTTTTCGTCATTTCCCGACCGCTCCCCCGCCTGATAACGACTAAGTTTCTCGACTAGTGTAGTGAACCGTAATTAACGGAACTAATAACAATGGTGCCTGTCTCATT
>NZ_CAKMLL010000099.1 GCF_927797785.1 Candidatus Nitrotoga sp. BS
CAAGTGCATAATTAAAACAAAATTAAATCAATATGTTAAAATTGTTTCTTAAGAGTACTGACCCCGTGCGTTTCGTACGTTTTGCCTTGGCAAGTGAATGATATTTCGTTTGCCACCAATATCGTTTGGGTTAGACAACTACATGGCATACCTCCGTATCGAACTGCACATTAACCTAGTGGATGCGAGGAATGGCAGTATCAGATTGGAGTGGGGTGGGCAAATAGGTGATGGAGTAGATGGGGAGCGGCGAAATGTTGAATCTTACTTGATGGTTCGAGGCTTTGCGGTTTTAGGTTTTGAGGCAGATTGAGCTGCAGACTCCTTTGTGGCAGCTACCTTAACCAAGAGGCGAGGGCCAGTTATTTCACCCTCCTCCGTCGTTGCCATAAGCCTCAGAACAGTGGATTTTTCAATAGCAAACGGAGCAAATACGATTGCAGTACTGAGGATTGTTCGCGTGGAGGTTTCATCTAAAATCTGACTTGATACTGTAAGGTTTTCTTTTGGAATATCAACTCGAGCTAATTCAATATCAACGTCCTGCACGACCCGAAGCGTCAATGATTTAAGTGGCCTTTCTTTTGGAGTCAGAATCGATGCAAACACACATAGCTTTGGCAATGTAATGGGTGCCATTTGAACAACGAGCTCACCTTGGTAACACCCCATAAATGACAACTTGTTACCTACCTCTTGTCGGATATCGTCGCAAAAGATTGCCGTTATCAAACAAGCATCATTCATTTTCATTGTTCATCCTCAGGTGAAATTGCTTCCAAAATTACCTCTACTGGCACTCCAAGCGCCCGAGCAAGTTTTTTTACTGTACTGACCTGTGGATCAACATTGCCGAGTTCAATCCGCGCGATATGAGGCTGGCTTGTACTGGCTCGTTTCGCGAGCTCTACTTGCGACCAGCCTTTTTGAAGGCGAAGCAGTGCAATTGAAGCAGGCTGGTTACTGTAAAAACATTTCGCTACCCATTGCCGACCTTTGGTAATCGCTTCCGATACCTCGTTGGACTGTTCAAACTCGGCGACTAAATCATCAATGTCGATGGCACCGGGAATTTCTGGGAGCTTTGCAGGAACAGTAAATTCCATGCGAATCACATTACATGGTGCTGTACTAGTCGGTTGCTCCTCAAAAACCTTAGTAGGTAGTAATGCTAAGGTCTTTGTAGGCTTTACGGATGCGGCTTGTAATTTCATGATCTTTTTTGTAGTTAAAATTCCGATTAACGACGGCTAATACATAGTATTGATGCGACTTTGGCGCATATGCGTATATTATGCGATAGCGCAAACTACCTTTTGGTTCTGTCCAAATTTTCAATCGCCAAATGTTGAGTCCGGCATTCCAAAACTCATACCACTTGCTCACGTGGTAAGTCGCCGAGTAGTCAGCCCCAAAATCATGGTCAAGCAACGAGTCAATGATTTTAAGGTCGTATTTGGCCTGTTGCAGTAGAGCGACCACTTTACCAGCAGCAAACCGATCACTCACCATCAACTGCCTCAAATCATCAGCAGCATCAGGATGAATCGTCAGCGCGGATACGATACCCAATTAGGTATTGCTCGTCAAGTTGCGAGCTGGATAGACCGAGAATCCCTGCGTTAGCAGAGTGCTAAAGATGGGTTGAGTCATCGCGTTATGCTGACAGTAGTTGAAGACGCGAGAAAATGCTTCATTAGTGAATTTCATGTGGCAGAAGGTTAGCATAAATGTGGGTTATCACCTTCATCAATGATGCCGGCCCAGATGTCTTAATTACTCTGTCTAAGGCGCACTTATGCATAGAGGGATAGCCAAATTTATATTCCTGCCGCATACCAGTATCTGAAATGAATGCTATTTTACGGTGAACGACCACGATAGAAGACGTTGGCCTCATCAACCACATTCATCGGTGATGCGCGCGAACTCCACTACTCCCAGGTTTTCCGCGCGCAATTGCGCATCTATTCCCAGCCGGACGAAATCATCTTCAGATAAATAGGCCTTGAGCGTGTTACGCAGGGTCTTGCGCCGTTGTCCGAAAGCTGCGGCGACAATTTGTGAAAATAATCTTTCGTTTTGCACCAGTACTTCGCTGGCTGGCAGCGGGATCAAGCGCACAATGGCGGAATCCACTTTGGGTGACGGACGAAAAGATTCCGGCGGGACGTCGAGTAACTTTTCCATGTAAAAACGGTATTGCAGCATCACCGATAAGCGACCGTAGGCTGGGGTTGATGGTTCGGCCACCATGCGCTCCACGACTTCGTTTTGTAACATAAAGTGCATGTCGTGTATGCGGTCGCAGTAACCTGAAAAGTGGAACAACAGCGGCGAAGAAATGTTATAGGGCAGATTGCCGACAATGCGCAAGGGCGCGGGCAATTGCGCCAGATCAAATTTAAGTGCGTCGCCCGCATGGATGATCAGCTTATCCTGCGGATAGTCTTTTTCCAGGTGCGCGATAATGTCGCGATCAATTTCCACTACGTGCAGTTGATTAAGCCGCTGCAGCAATGGGCGCGTCAGCGCACCCAGGCCGGGGCCGATTTCCACCATGATATCCGCCGCTTCTGGGCGGATCGCCCGAACGATGTCGGCGATGATTTGCTCATCCACTAGGAAGTTTTGACCAAACCTTTTACGTGCTTTATGCATGGGAATACCAGGAAACTGTCATTTTTGATTTCGCGAGGAAAACGACTTCTCGATCAAGGGAGGGCTGGATCATGCAGTCTTTCGTGTTGTGCCATATCGGCCGCCATTTGAATCGCTTCAAGCATGCTGCCTGCCTCGGCACGCCCACTACCGGCCAGTTCCAGCGCGGTGCCGTGATCCACGGAAGTACGAATGATGGGCAGGCCCAGCGTCACATTCACACCCCGTCCAAAGCTGGCGTGCTTTAATACCGGCAACCCTTGGTCGTGGTACATGGCCAGCACGCAGTCACATTGGGCAAGCCGTTGCGGGGTGAAAAGTGTGTCGGCGGGTAAGGGTTCGCTGACATTTATACCTTGCGCACGTAACCGATTCAGCACCGGAATTATGATGTCGATTTCTTCGCGCCCAAGATAGCCGCCCTCACCTGCATGAGGGTTGAGACCGGCAACCAGAATGCGCGGCTGGGCAATGCCGAAACGCTCTATAAGATCACGTTGAATGACGTGCAGTACATTTTCCAATAGTGCAGGTGTAATTGCGTCGGCTACCTGCCGCAAAGAAAGGTGAGTAGTGGCTAGTGCCACACGCAGCCCACCACCCACTAGCATCATGACCTCTTGCTCGGCATGCAATTTTTCCGCTAGAAATTCAGTGTGTCCCGTGAAAGGAATGCCGGCATCGTTGATGACACCTTTGTGGACAGGCAAGGTGACCATGCCCGCGAATTCGCCCGACTGACAACCTTGCATCGCGCGGATTAGCAAATTGAGAACATGCGGGCTGTTGGCTGAATTTAGCTGGCCGGCCTGGACGGGTTGTGCCGTCGGCACATGCAGTACGCTCAAATGGCCGGGTGGCAGAGGCGATATTTGCTGCGGATCATAATCATGCCATTGGATACTTAGCCCAAGCAGAGTCGCGCGCTGTTGCAGCAAATTCTTGTCGGCCAGCACCACCAGTGCCTGTTCATGACGAGCCAATTGCAAACATAGGTCAGGGCCAATGCCGGCGGGCTCACCGGCTGTAACAGCCAACAAGTTGGCCTGCGCCATTAGATCGCTTTTTCAGGGCGATACTCGATGGTAGCCCCGTCGCGTAACTGGCGCAGCCAGTTTTGATAGGCAGCGTCAGATTTATCGGCACGTATCGCCAATTGCGCCTGCTGTTTTTTTTGTTTCTCACTTACATCGGCGTTTCGGCGATCTAATACCTGAATCAGATGCCAGCCGAAGGGAGACTGCACGGCGCTACTCATCTGTCCGATCTCCAATAGATTCATCGCGGCTTCAAACTCGGGTACCGTGTCGCCGGGTGAAAGCCAGTCCAAAGCGCCACCCTTCGCAGCACTGCCGTCCTCAGAATATAGTTGAGCCTGCTTGGGAAAAGAAGCACCCTTCTCTATCCGTTGTTTAATAGCTAACAGACGGCTCTTGGCCTCCTTCTCAGGCACCAGTTCGCTGGTTTTGATCAGGATGTGACGTGCTTGGGTCTGTGTAATGACCACAGAGCCCGCTTTGCTGCGTTTATCAAGTAGTCTGAGGATGTGAAAACCGTTCGGACTGCGGAATACTGGGCTGGTCTCACCGGGAGCCATTTTTTTCAGTTCGTCCATAAAAATGGAGGGCGTGCGATCAGCCGATCGCCAGCCGAGATCACCGCCTGTCAAGGCGTCCTGGGCATCAGAAAACCCTGCCGCCACCTGAGCGAATTCCGCACCATCTCGTAATTGTGTCAAGGCTTGCTCGGCGCGAAGTCGGATAGTCTGGATTGTTTCGGCATTGGCCTGTTCCGGCACCAGTACCAAAATGTGTACCAAATGGAATTCCTCATCCTTACCCAGTTTCTTGGCCTGGGTCTTCAGGTAATTTTCGATCTCGCCCTCACTAATCACCAGCTTACTGTCCACTTCGCGATCACGCAGACGAGCATTGATAATTTCGCCACGAATCTCCTCTCGGAATTTTTTGAATTCCACACCTTCTTTCTCCAGTTGGGCGCGAAATTCGGTCAACGTGGAGAATTTATTTTCCTTGGCGATGCGCTGCATGGTTTTTTCGAGTTGGACATCATCAATTCGTATGCCGGTTTCCCTGGCAAACTGGGCGAGCAACATTTCCGTGATCATCCGATCCAGTATCTGTTTTTTCAACATTTCTGTATCGGGTAACGTCGTACCCTGTTTTTTCAACTGGCGCTCTACGATGCTGAGCCGGTCTTCAAGTTCATAGCGGGTAATTGCATCGTTGTTTACCACTGCGACAATTTGATCGATCAATTTACGCTGAGTTTGCGACGTGTTTTTTGTCGTTGTATCGGGGGTTTGCAAATCGACGTCCGACGGTAGGATTTTATTTTGCGACGGTATTTTTTGTGTTATGTCAGGGCCGTGCTCATCAATAGCAGGCAGTGTGGCCTGAGTTTTCGATGTGTTTTTTTGCGTTACGACTGGTGCGGGCAAATCAGCGACGGGGGGTACGGCTTTAGCTTCCAACTTGTTTGCTTTCGTTGCACCGGAAATTTTCTGCTGATCAGCGGCGGAGACGTTTGCCGTGCAGGCTAGTGACAAAAGGAGTGCCAGCATCAACTTGATATGCAGCATAATAATCTTTATTCCTAAGTGAAAATTTGTTAACGAAATCCCTGCTCTGGACTTACTACTATGGGGGTGTTCAGTTTGGTAAAGCCGGCAATACTCTGACGCAACGCATTCAACGGATCGGAGCCTATCCTGACCAGGCCACTCAATTCCAATTGCATAAAGATGCCGGTCGAAACCTCATTGGTGGCTGTAGCAAAACGTTGTGCCACCACTCGTGCTGTCCAACAGCAGGCATTATACTCGACCCCGGTCAACAGCTCCAAAATACGATTATCCTGTAGGGAATAGTTCCAGCGTGCCATCGCATGCCAACGTTGCGACAATGGCCATTGGGTAGATATGTCCACCTGTCTCAGGCTGTTACGCGTAAAACGGTAACCCAGGTTGAGTACTTTTCCACTTTCCGGCTGGTAACGCGCGCCCACGTTTAATTTCTCTGTGCGCGCTTGGTTGGGGTTGTACTGTAAAGCGCTATTCAGCGACCACGCGGGTGTAACCTGACCTAAAACAGCAAGCAAAATATCCGATTTGCTGTTGGTGGCTTCTACAGGGCTCACCAGATTTACCAGCGGTGTCTTAAAGCTGAAGCGCTGACCTATGGCTACACGCAACCGTTCCGCACCACTATTCGCATCGAGCAGACGTGAGGTAAGCGACAGTGTGACTTGTTGGGCATCACCAATACGATCGTTACCGAAAAAACGGTTCTCGGTAAACATCTGAGCAAAGTTGAAGTCGGCTTGGGCTGTGTCGAAATTCGGCAGTTGGTTCTGATTGCGATATGGAATGTACAAGAAATAAGCGCGCGGCTCCAGCGTCTGCACGTATTCACGCTTCCCCACTTTCCAATCACGTTCCAGCGCCATGCCGCTATCCAGGCTGACTATCGGCAAGGTGCGGCTTGAATCGGGTAACGCCCCCACATTGTTCGCACCCAGCGAATAATCAGTGTAGTGCACGCCAAATTTTGGAGTCATATAAAATGAAGGGGCGGTAATCAGCGGGTAGCTCAAGCTAGGGTACATCACCAAACGCCGCCCATTAACACTAGTGGGATGGCTGAAACTCACCAACTCTCCGGTAAACGCCATATCTCCCCCAGCCAGCGGACGTAGCGCGCCCAGGGTTATTTGTGGCAAGCGGCGATATGGCTCCGCCACTGGCGCGGCCGGATCTTGCAAGGTTTGATAGCTCTGCATCCGAGCTGTGGCATTCCACCAGCCACCGCCATAGTTCAGTACGCCTTCACGCACCAGATTGGTTAATGACGTCTCGCTCAATAAGTTCGACATATCACGGAAATATGCATCGTCTGATACGTAGTTGAGATTTGTCGATGCGCTCAAGCCATTACCAAAATTATGGGCATGCCTGAGCGATGACCGCAAACGGGTGCTATTCGTAAGCGTATCATTGGGCAGTATGTCCAGATGAGCCTCGCCGGCATAATTTGTGTCCAGATAGCGAAATTCGTTTTTCACCATCAATCCCCGCTTGGCCATCACGCGCGGTTCTATGGTTGCATCACGGTTGGGCGCGATATTCCAGTAATAGGGCAGTGACACTTCGCTACCGCTCCTTGCTGTACTTCCGAATATTGGACCCAGAAAACCAGATTGACGCTTGTTGGTGAGCGAAAAATTCATCCACGGCATATACAAAATAGGTACACCCAAAAACTCCACGCGCGCGTTGCGTGCCACTCCTACTTGGCTGTTACTGTCAATTTCCAGTTGGCTCGCCTTTAGCAACCAGTCGTCATTGCCTATAGGACACATGGTATATTCCACATTCTGCACGGAGTATTTCTGCTGGCCTTTCATAAGCAGGATGTCGGCATTCCCACGGGAATTGTTGGCGGCTAACGTGAACACCGGCTTCGTCATTTCACCGATGTTTGTATCCAGATTGAGCTTCACATGCGGGCCTTGCATTTGCATGCCGTTCTGCTCTAGGCGTACCGCGCCATCGGCAACCAATTCTTGGCTGGTTTGCTGGTACACCACACGATCAGCGAATACCGTCTGGCCGCGCTTGCGCAACTCGACGTCGCCGCTAGCAACGATCTGATTTTCAGTCTGACCTTCTAAACGCTGTGCCGAAATGTAAGCAGGAGTCTCTTCTGTACCCTTAGGCATATTCATGAACGTACGATCGAGCTTCAGCAGCAATGCATCACCTTTGGCATAAACCATAGGCGTAAAAACACTGAGCAGGGAAAGCGCAACGAGGTTAAGACGAAGATGCATGGAGCAGGGTCGACAAATTTAAGATGCTAAAATCGCACAAATCCACGATTTAGGCAATCCAAAATCAATAATGAAACGTCAACAACAGATTAAAGCATGGCTGCATAGCAAGTTTCCCGATAGTTTATTCAATCTTTCGCCAGCCTCTGCCGATGCCAGCTTCCGCCGCTACTTCCGCGCTACTTTCGCCGATCGCACGCTGATAGTGATGGATGCGCCGCCTCAAAATGAAGACTGTCGCCCGTTTATTCATGTTGCCCAACTGTTCAGTGCAGCTGGGGTGCATGTGCCGCAGGTGCTGGCACAGGATCTGGAACAAGGCTTTCTGTTGCTGACTGATTTGGGCAACACCACTTACCTGCAAGCACTTCATACCAGCAATGCACATGAACTATACGGCGCCGCCACCGATGCGTTGGTCACTATTCAGCTGGCGAGCCGCGAATTTGAATTGCCGCCTTATGATGAGACACTACTTCTGCGCGAAATGAACCTGTTTCCGGAATGGTATGTCGCTAAACATTTGCAGGTCAAGCTGGACGAGAAACAAAACGCGGCGTTAGAAACCGTGTTTCAGCGCATTCTCCAAAACAACTTGGCACAGCCGCGCGTGTTTGTTCATCGTGATTATCATTCACGTAACTTGATGGTCAGCACACCGAATCCGGGCATTCTGGATTTTCAGGATGCAGTCTATGGGCCGATCACTTATGACCTGGCTTCGTTGTTTAAAGATGCTTATATTCACTGGGAAGAAGCTGAAGTACTGGACTGGCTGATCCGCTATTGGGAAAAAGCGCGCAAGTCTGGTCTACCGGTACACAATTCTTTTTCCGATTTTTTCCGGGATTTTGAATGGATGGGCGTACAGCGGCATTTGAAAGTGCTGGGTATCTTTGCCCGACTGTATCACCGGGACAACAAGGATGGTTATCTGAAAGACATACCGCTGGTGATGGATTATTTGCGCCGTGCTTGTGAACGCTACGTGGATTTAAAACCTCTGCTGCAGATACTGGATACACTGGAGAAAAAACAACCAGTGGTAGGGTACACCTTTTGAAAGCCATGCTACTGGCCGCCGGACGTGGTGAACGCATGCGTCCGCTCACTGACCACACGCCCAAACCTTTATTGCAAGCCGGCGGCAAATCGCTCATTGTGTGGCATATCGAGAATATGGCAAGAGCGGGCATCTGTGACCTGGTAATCAATCATGCCTATCTCGGCAATCAAATCGAAGCTGCGTTAGGCAATGGCTGCCAGTTCGGCATACGCATTCGCTACTCAGCGGAAAATCCTGTACTTGAAACAGCGGGAGGCATTGCTAATGCATTACCGTTATTGGGTGATGCGCCGTTTGCCGTTATCAACAGCGACATCTACTGCGACTATGATTTTGTTCAACTTCCCGAACATGCGGCTGTACTTAAAGCAAGCGGCGATACCGCACATCTGGTGTTAGTCAACAATCCTGCGCATCATCCCAACGGGGATTTTGGTTTGATCAGTGACAGAGTAGTCAATAACGCACCCGCATTTACTTTCAGTGGCATAGGAATTTATCAGCCCAGCTTGTTCGCCAATATCCCGCGTGGCACCGTTGCGCCGCTCGCGCCGCTGCTACGTGCCCAGATTGCGCTTGGCAAGGTGCGCGGCGAACATTATAGAGGCCGCTGGCTGGACGTGGGGACACCGCAACGCCTTGAAACACTCGACAACGAATTACGTTCACAGCACAATGCCAATCATGTTTAATACCTCTCTTTATGCCAGCCGCCGTAACCGCCTTATTAATCAGATGCAGCGGGGTATTGCTGTTATTCCCACCGCACCGGAAGTACTGCGCAATGGCGACGCGTTTTATCCTTATCGCTTTGACAGCCACTTTCACTACCTAACCGGCTTTGATGAACCGGAAGCCGTACTCGTACTGATTGCTGGCGCTGTCCCGCAGTCCTTTCTGTTCTGTCGCGCGAAGGATATGGAGCGCGAAATATGGGATGGTTTTCGCCATGGACCAGATGGTGCAAAAGAAAAATTTGGCTTCGATGCTGCATTTCCCATCGCACAACTGGATGAAAAACTCACCGAGCTGATGGGCAACCAGTCCGCACTGTTCCATCCGCTTGGCGCTCATGCCCCGTGGGATGATCGCATTCTTGCGCTGCGCGCAAGTGTGCAGGCAAAGGTGCGTAGCGGCATAACCGCACCAAATGAAATTCATGACATACGCATGCTGCTTGATGAAATGCGTTTAATTAAAGATAGTGACGAGCTTGCCATCATGCGGCGCTCCGCCACCATTTCTGCTGCTGCGCATATCCGCGCTATGCGCGCCACTCGCCCCGGCAAAATGGAATATGAACTCGAGGCAGAGCTGTTGCACGAATTTCGCAAAAACGGTGCGCAAGCACCCGCCTATACTTCAATAGTTGCCGGCGGCGTCAATGCCTGCGTATTGCACTACATCAGTAACAACGCACAATTACAAGACGGCGAGTTATTGCTGATAGATGCGGCGTGCGAAGTCGATGGCTATGCGGCAGACATCACCCGAACCTTTCCGGTAAATGGTCGTTTTAATGGTACACAAAAAGACGTATATGAGTTGGTATTGACGGCACAGGCCGCCGCAATTGCAGCCGCACGTCCCGGCTCACACTGGAACGAACCGCATGACGCTGCCGTGCGCGTTCTAGCGCAAGGCTTTGTCGATCTTAAGCTATGCAATGGCAGTGTCGACGCTGTGTTGGAAAGCGGTAGCTACAAACGCTTCTACATGCATCGTACCGGCCACTGGCTCGGCATGGATGTGCATGATGTCGGCGCATACAAACTGGACAATCATTGGCGCGCACTGCAGCCAGGCATGACACTTACTGTCGAGCCGGGCTGTTATATCCGTCCGGCCGATGACGTACCGCAAGCATTCTGGAACATCGGTATCCGCATTGAAGATGATGTAGCCATCACCGCACAGGGCTGCGAAGTGCTGACCGAATCCGTACCTAAAACTGTAACGGCTATTGAAGACTTGATGAAACAGCCATGAATGCACATTGCGACATCGCAATAATCGGAGGTGGCCCGGTTGGCAATGCGTTGATGCTCGCACTGCGCGACAGCGGATTGCGGATTACCATGCTGGAAGCGCGCACCATAGAAAAAGTGAGCACTGACCCGCGTGCCTTGGCGCTGTCCAGTGGCAGCCGTCAGTTACTGGAGAGACTCGGGGTTTGGGAAGGTATAACGCAAGTTTCGTTGATCAAGACTATCCACGTTTCACAGAAAAATTCTTTCGGCCGCACCCTGTTACGCGCCGAAGAACTCGAGGTGTCGGAACTGGGCTACGTGCTGCCCTACACTGCATTGCAAAACGCATTACAAAGTGCTTCAAAGGGGAGCACAACAACCTGTCTCACCGGCGCTGCTGTTACTCAACTACAAAGCACAGCGAATGGTGCATCCATCAACTACCACCATGCTGGGCAGGATCACCAACTTGAAGCGCGCTTAGCGGTGGTAGCCGATGGAGGGAAGTTGCTGGAAGCCACCCATCCGCCGGAAATTCGCGATTACGGCCAAAGCGCCATCATTGCACATGTCACCTGCACCCATCCGCAGCCGGACACCGCTTTCGAGCGCTTTACGATGCAAGGGCCATTGGCGCTGCTGCCATTCAGGGACGGTTACGAACTGGTGTGGACTGCGACACATGAAATGGCGCAGGAAATGCTGCACTGGAATGATGAAACTTTTTTAACCCAACTGCACCAACACTTCGGTGATCGAGCTGGAAAATTCTTAACTCTTGGGCAACGTACCTGCTTTCCCCTGCGGCTCAAGCGCGCGCCCGAAATCACGCTACCGCACACAGTATTGATCGGCAATGCAGCACAGACGTTGCATCCCGTGGCCGGACAAGGTTTCAACATGGGGCTGCGCGACGCATGGGAACTAGCGCAAGCGATTCTTGACTGCGAACCTGAGGCACTTGGTTCAGATGCAATGCTTGCCAACTATCGCAAACAACGTCAGCTTGATCGCCGTGCCGGCATGCATTTTACCGATGGCTTGGTGCGCCTTTTCTCCAATGATCTGTTGCTGCTTAAATCAGGGCGCGCGGCTGCACTTACGATACTGGACTGCCTGCCGGGCGCGAAAAAATTCGTAGCAAGACGCATGATGTTTGGAACCAATGGGTAGCAAACCATGTCTGCCAATACCAAGTGGTTTGGTTTATGAAATTCATCCAGTAACTGTTTTTATTCAATAAGATAACGGATATTTTTTGCTACGGTGGTGTTCATTATTTTTCAAGGTTGCAGTATTTTCTGCCATATGATCGCTTAGGCAAATTTGATTGCACCCTCTGATAACTTCCCTAAATAAAATCCCCCCACAAAGTTTGCAAAGTAGCGATGCCCGCCACAGCAGCCGTCTCGGTACGTAGCAAGCGTGCGCCTAAACGGACAGAAACAAAACCCGCCTGCTGAGCAAGCTCCATTTCGTCCGTACTGAAGCCACCTTCCGGTCCAATCAGTAGGATGGCTTTATCTTGCGGTGTCGGCTGCTCATGCAATGTTGTCAAGGCCTCTGGCAACAGGATAAATTTACTGCCCGGCGCATCGCCCATAGCGGCGATCCAAGAGCGGAACTCCAGTGGAGCGTTAACCTTAGGTAAAACGTTTCTGCCACATTGTTCACATGCTGCAATGGTAATGCCATGCCAATGCTGGGTGCGCTTTTCAGCGCGTTCTCCAGCTAGCTTTGTCATGCTACGTTGAGTCTGCACTGGCTGTATTTCGGTAGCACCGAGTTCAGTGGCCTTTTGTATTACCCAGTCCATTTTTTCGCTACTACACAGCGCCTGCGCTAGCACGATATTTAATGGCGTTTCGCGGTTGACCGTGCAGACCTCCAGTTTTTCCAACACCACACTTTTACCTACGATTTCGCAGATGCGACCATGAAGCTCATTGCCTATCCCATCAAATACCCGAACTTCATCAGTCACGCGCAGGCGCAAAACTCGGCTGGCATGATGTGCGGCGGCTTGTGGCAGCTCAAATTTGGTGCTTGCATGCAGCGGCGGAGGGCAATAGAAACGCGGTGTAGTCATTGATCGATTAGGCATAAATTGTCTGCATGATAATATAACGGCCACACCTAAAAACTCAAATTCGATATTAAGGTCAAAGTTGCTTATTTCAGACATATGCCATGCACTATAAATATTTTTAGTGCTGTATCTTGTTTGGAGTGGGGAATTCATGATGAGTATTGCCGTTGAAACCCGGTTTACAACTGCGGGGGCGGCAAGCGCCATGGCTGGCGGCCCGGTTGCTCGATACCGCCACCAAGCACCGGATCGGTTTATAAGTATCCTGCACTTGGCAGTTGCCCCGCCCGAGCTGCTACGTAAGCGAATAGACAACACCAATCTAAAATATTCAAACGATATTTAAATGAAAAAAATCGGCCGAAATGATCCTTGTCCTTGTGGCAGTGGGAAAAAATATAAGCATTGCTGCGAGCCAAATAGCGAAGTTGGTATGGCTAAAACGCAGTCATCGGCTTTATCAATCTCCCAAGTCATCCAGGTTGCACGAGAACACCATCAAGCTGGGCGTTTGTCTCAAGCAGAAGCTATATACCAGCAAATACTCCAGGTAGCGCCAAACCACCCGGACGCGCTGCATTTATCAGGGTTGATCGCCCTTCGGGGAGGAAAGAACGAGATTGCTATTGGACTAATTAGCAGAGCCATCAGAGTAAATCCATCTAATCCAATTTATTACATTAACTTGGGGAATGCGCTCAAAGATCAAGGTCGGCTAGAAGAAGCGATCCTTAACTACCGCCAAGCGCTTTCGATCAAGCCAGATTTTGCAGAAGCGTGCAACAACTTGGGGAGTGCCCTGAAGGAACACGGTGATTTGGAAGCTGCGATTGAAAGTTTCCGTCGGTCAATCGCATTGAAGCCTAACTTTGCCGAGACGCACAGCAATTTGGGAAATGCGCTCAAAGATCAAGGCCAGCTAGAGGAAGCGATAGCCTGCTACGGCCAGGCACTTCTGCTTAAGCCTGATTATGCCGAGGCCTACAACAACTTGGGAGCTGCTCTTAAAGCTCAAAACAAGCTGGATGCAGCAATCAAAAGTTACCAGAAGGCGATTTCGCTCAAGTCAGATTTTTTTGATGCGCATAACAATTTGGGGAATGCGCTCATGGCACAAGGCAAACTGGATGTGGCTGTTGCGAGCTTCTACCAGTCGCTCTTAATCAAACCCGATGTTGCCGAAGTGCACAACAATTTGGGGAATGCGCTTAAAGATCAAGGCAAATTGGATGCGGCGATTGAGAGCTTCCAGAGAGCGCTCGAGATCAAGTCAGATTTTGCCGAGGCGCACAGCAACCTAGGACTTGCGCTACAGAAGCAAAGTAAAATGGACGAGGCGATTGCCCACTACAACAAAGCACTTTCAATCAAGCCGGATTACGCCGAAGCCTACAACAATTTGGGACTTGCGCTACAGGAACAAGGCAAATTGGATGAGGCGATCGACAGCTACCACAAGGCACTTGCGCTCAGGCCAATATATCCCAAGGCACACAGCAACCTGCTTTTTGCACTGAGTTTTTATTCCAAGTGTTTGCCTGATACCTATCTTGCAGAAGCACGTCATTATGGCAATCAAGTGATGAAGAAGGTCCAACCGTATACAAGTTGGTCCGGTTATCCAGCAAACACAGCAGAACGAGATGGGCAGGCTCTGCGGATTGGTTTGGTCTCGGGAGACTTTAAAGCGCATCCAGTTGGTTTTTTCCTGGAAAGCATACTCGCGAATTTGAACCCTGCTCGGGTAGAACTGGTTGCATACTCGATGTCTCCGCAAGAGGACGAACTCACCGCCCGTATCCGGCCTTATTTTGTTGCGTGGAATATTATCGTGGGTCTAAGCGACGAAGCCGCAGCCCGGAAGATTCACGACGATGGTATTCATATACTCATTGATCTGGCAGGGCATACTGCCAGCAATCGTTTGCCCATGTTTGCACTGAAGCCTGCCCCGGTGCAAGTAAGTTGGTTGGGCTATTTCGCTACGACCGGGTTACCTGGGATGGATTATCTGCTGGCAGACCCGGTATCGGTGCCAGAATCTCACCGGGAGCATTTTACTGAAACAGTGTGGTATTTGCCAGAAACCCGGCTTTGCTTTACCCCACCTGCGAATACAACAGGACTGGAAGTAACTCCCTTGCCGGCAGTACCGAATGGCTATATCACTTTTGGTTGTTTCCAAAATTTTACCAAGGTGAATAATGCTGTGCTGGCCGCATGGGGACGAATTTTCCTAGCTTTGCCAGAAGCTCGACTACGGCTGCAAAGCAGTCAGATGAATTGCCCAACCGCGCGCGAATATTTACAGCATCGCTTAGCCCACGCCGGGATAACGCCGGAGCGGGTAACAATGGAAGGACATGTTCCCAGAGCGGATTATCTTGCGGCGTATGCTAACGTGGATATCATTCTGGACACATTCCCTTATCCGGGCGGCACCACAACCTGCGAAGCTTTGTGGATGGGGGTGCCTACACTGACTCTCGCCGGCAGCACTTTACTCGCCCGCCAAGGTGCAAGCATGCTAGCCTGTGCCGGTCTGGAAGACTGGATTGCCAGCGATGAGGATGACTACGTAACCCGGACGTTGTTTCACGCCACTGACATTGATCGGTTGGCGAAACTGCGGTCAGGATTACGTCAGAAAGTGCTTGCTTCACCACTTTTTAATGCTCCACGTTTTGCCCTGCATCTGGAGGATGCACTGCAAAAAATGTGGGAACAGAAGATGTACGTGGAGTTTGACTTGAAATAAATTTGTGGCGTATCTCAAGAGGCATGCATCACACCAATGCTTGAGATTTATGATCTTGCTTGAAACGTTCTCATTCTGATGTTTAATGGGTAGCCCCAATTTGAACTTCTTTGCAATGTTGTTGTCTTTGTGCCAAGGGTTGAAAAAGCTTAAAGTTCAATATATTTCAGGACTTAACCTATAGTATTCATAGTCTAAGTAATTTAATTCAGTGCTGAATTAGTCTAGGTAGCGTGTATAATCTTTTGTTTTTATATGTGTAGAATTTGTGAGCCCAACTCCTTCCTTCACCGGTGAGCGTTTTTTGCCGGAGTGCAGTGGTGAAATCTGGTATGAGCATTGGCACCGCTATGCCTTGGCGCGCCAGTTAAGCCAAGATTGCACAGTTTTGGATGTGGCCTGTGGTGAAGGCTATGGTGCCGCCATGGTGGCTGAAACTGCATATAAAGTGGTGGGTGTTGATTTATCCGTAGACACAGTTCAGCATGCCAAAAACAACTATCGGCATCATGCAAACCTGCAATTCGTTTCGGCTTCATGTGAATGTTTGCCATTTTCAGACGCAAGCTTTGACTTTGCAATCTCCTTTGAAACAATAGAGCACATTGAGAAACAGAAAGAGTTTATTTCTGAGCTCATGCGTGTTCTGCGCCCGGATGGGGTGTTGATTCTGTCCTCTCCAAACAAGCGCTTGTATTCTGATGCACACGATTATCACAATGAATTTCATGTGCGTGAATTGTATCGACATGAGCTGGAAGAATTGCTACATGATCCTTTCCCGCATATATACTGGTTGGGCCAAAAACTATTGTTTCATTCTGCTATTTGGCCAGAAAATCAAGCCTGCGCTACTGCAGAATATTTGGTTAGCCACGATCAGCAAGTGACTGTATCCAGCCATTTTTCTGTTGAGCCAATGTATTACATCGCAGTGTGCAGTCGTAACCCAGCTATGTTGCCCACCACGCTCAATAAACTTTCTTTGTTTAGTGACAGTGTCGAAATGGTATATCAGGATTATGCCAGACAAACGAAGCGTGTCATGGAGCTGGATCAGCTTCTGAAAGATCGCGAGTGTTTGATTGCTGAACGTGATGGTTTCCTCTCGCTCCGCACTCAACAAATGGCAGAACGTGAAAATCTGATCGCTGAACGAGATGCACTTCTGGACATCCGCACCGAACAATTAAATGAACATACTGAACTATTAAGTGAACGTACCGCACATTTAAGTGTTTGTACAGAACAATTAAATGAACGCACTGAAGAAATAATCAAACTCAATGCACTTCTGGTGTTACGCAACGAACAAATTTCTGAACATGAGCGCTTGAATGTTGCCCTCAACCAGCAAATTGATTATCGCGCCAGTCTTGTTTGGTGGCTAAAATCGCCGTTACGCTTCATTACACGTGCCATCAAAGGGAACTCTTGAATTAGCATGCTATCCCCAGCAATCGACATCATCATCCCGGTATACAATGCATATGAGGACTTGCAGCGCTGTCTCGACAGCGTGCTTCGCACCGCCAAGCCCCATCACTGCATCATCATGATCGACGATTGTTCGACGGATAGCCGCATCGCCGATTATTTTGAGACACTGCGCAGCACAGCAGACCCGCGTTTGTGGCTGCTCCAGAACGATACCAATATCGGTTTTGTCAGCACTGTTAACCGTGCTATGGAGCTCAGTCAAAATGATGTGGTGTTGCTCAATTCCGATACCATCGTTACCTCAGGCTGGTTGGAAAAATTTTTCAGTTGCGCCAATTCAGACCCGCTTATCGGCACAATCACGCCGTTTTCTAACAACGCCGAAATTTGCTCGTTCCCGATTTTTTGCCAAGATAACGCGTTGCCGCAAGGAATGAATGCGGAGGACGTCAATTGTGCCATTGAGGCAGCTTCCCTGCGCGTTTATCCTGACATACCCACCGGGGTCGGATTTTGCATGTTTATTCGGCGCCGTCTGCTTAATAAAATCGGCCTGTTCGATGCGGTTACTTTCGGTCTCGGCTACGGCGAAGAAAATGATTTTTGTATGCGGGCGCTGGCCGCTGGATGGCGCAACGTGCTATGCGACGACACTTTCGTCCAGCATGTTGGAAAATGCTCCTTTAGTACGAAAAAAGAGACGCTGGTTGAAGAAAATATGCAGCGCTTGCTGGCTAAGCATCCCGACTATATGCAGCGTGTCATGGCATTCATCGTGGCCGACCCAATCAAGCCGATCCGTCAGTTGGCACAGTCGTTCCTGGCTCTCACCGGAGCGGCTGGCGAAAGGCCTGGCATCCTGCATATCATGCACGGCCGTAGCGGCGGAACCGAGCAGCACACCCGTAGTTTGATGCACAGTGACGGCGGAAACTACCGCCATTATTTGCTGGTAACCATGGATGATGTCTGGCAATTGAAGGATGCCAACAGCGGTGAGCTGCTGACTTATCTATTCAACCGGCAACCCGACCAGCTGTGGACGGAGTTTCTGGCCGGCCTGTGTGCCAATTTTCGTATCCATTTGTGTCACATACATCACCTGGCTGGCTGTCGACCGGGTTTACTGGAAGCGATGCGTAACCTTGAAATTCCATTTGGTTTCAGTGTGCATGATTTTTTTCTGGCTTGTCCGACCATCAATCTGCTCGACGCTTCAGGTCTATATTGTGGCAGCGAAACTGTAGCATCGCGCTGTCAAAATTGCCTTAATGCCCAGCCAGACTTTCGCGGCATTGACATTGTCGCTTGGCGCGCAGTGCATGCTGAGTTCATTGAACGGGCAGTATTCGTGATTGCTCCTAGTGACTTGGCCGCCGAAATGTTTCGCCGCTATTTTCCGCACGGTAATGTTCGCGTTATCCAGCACGGCGTCGATTTTACTGCCAACCAAATTAATGCGCTGACATCGGCGCTACTGCTGCCGAAGGATACGGTTCAAAGTATCGGTGTATTGGGTGCCATCGGCCCGGTCAAAGGTGCCCGTCAACTGGAACGCTTAGTGGCACGCAGCCGCGAACGCAAGCTGCCATTTCGCTGGGTTGTGGTCGGCTACATGGATCGCCAGTTTCAGCCCTATCAGACTGCCGACGCCATATTGACAGTGCATGGCCAATACACACCGGATCATATGGAAGCCTTGCTCGACCATTATCGAATTAACCTGGTGGTGTTCCCGTCCGCCGGCCCGGAAACCTATTGCTACACTCTGACCGAAGCCTGGATGGCTGGACGACCAGCATTGGTACCACCGATCGGCGCGTTACATGAGCGTGTGCAAACGAATGGTGCCGGCTGGATCATGCAAGACTGGTGTGATACGGATGCTATTTTAGATGACATCATTTCGATATTACTACCGGAAAACAGTACCGATTTTGCGCTCAAGCAAGCACAGGCGCGGGCAGTGCCGGTCGCCTCGGTTCGCGACATGGCTAACGCAACCGAGATGGTATACCACGAAGTTTTGTCACACCAAATCGTCAAATTTGCCGCACCGTTGCCGCAAATTACCCTTTATACCGCGCTGCAAACCGCGCTGGGATTGGCTGCTGCCGACAAGCACCGTGCGCTATCAATCGGTGAGCATTGGTTGCTGCGGCTTGCACATCTCGGCTTGCGTTTGCGTTATACACTGCTTGGCCGGTGGCTATATCGCATCATCCCAGTTAGATGGCAACAAATCCTTAAGCAACGTCTATTGGCATAGGTATCCTTCACCCATCTATCCCTGAACGATTTGGGGAAATGGCGTATTTATTAGCTTTTCTGGATGTTCAAGCCATGTAGAGTACCGATTTCTTACAAAATAAAACCACCTAAATTGGAGCGAATTCCTCGTTTATTTAACCTCTGAATCAATGGTAATGACGATGTCTTTTTGACCAGTTTTTACCGGTTTCGAAAAACCCTCCAGATCTTTTGAGCTAGGAGTTGCATTCCCCGACTTTGATATGCGCGCACCGACGATAACACTGGTCACAGACGATATGTTAAAACCTGGCGCCATCGACATGCTGTCATCCAGCGTAAAATTGAAAGGTAGCTCCTTTGCAGTCTTACGAATAACGGCCAGCGGCGGTTTGCGCCCACCCTCCACAACCCGGGCGAAAATAAAAACTGTGTCGGTATCTGCGACTCGTGCCTTGAAGGCAGGATCAAGACGTATCGTTCCACTCACCGATCCATTCGCAACTTTTGATTGTGCCGCAGCTCTGTCTCCAGC
Source organism: Candidatus Nitrotoga sp. BS (assembly GCF_927797785.1). Classification (GTDB taxonomy): domain Bacteria; phylum Pseudomonadota; class Gammaproteobacteria; order Burkholderiales; family Gallionellaceae; genus Nitrotoga. The sequence continues at coordinate 19,621 of NZ_CAKMLL010000099.1, forward strand.
CGGAGCAGCGGCTGCCGAGGGCAGCCCAGCCAATCCACGTGCCTCCTTGATGCTGTCGCTGATCGCGGCCACCACAGGAGAATCTGGTGGCAACAAATTGAGAATCTTTTGCCACCATTTAATGGCATCTTGGTAGTCCTTGCGTTCGAAAGCGGCAGAACCCGCCAGAGATAACGCTTTTAGGTTATCCGGATCGATTTTCAGCGCCTGCTGGATTATTTTTTCTGGCTCACCCTGTAAGGTCTGCTTGAGCATGGCCAGCATATCGGCGTGATCGGTCAGCACAGAGGCGTTGCTCGGTTGCAGTGCTACTGCGTGGGAGTATGCCGCACTGGCATCCTGATAGCGCTTGAGAGCGGTGTAGGAGCGAGCAAGCATCACCCAGCCATCGGCGTTATCCGGTTCTGCCTTAAGCCGCTCCGCAAGCCACGTCACCATGGACTCAAATTGTTCCGGTGTGGCCGGATGTGCTTCGTCAACGGCTGCTGTTGGAATTTGTGGTTTTAATCCGGCTGGGGTACCCAGCATAAAATATAGAGAAATCGCCAACAAAGGTACTGAAATTACCAACGCTGCGATCGAAGCAATACCCCAGCGGCTATCGGTCGCTGAAGCAGTAGCGATTTCGGCGGTACCGGAATCTTCCAGTACGCGACTCTCCAAGTCGCTCCTCGCATTTTGATATTGAACCTCATTCAGCACTCCACTTGCCAGATCTGCGTCTAATTCGCGTAACTGATCCCGATAAACAGACAGATTCACCTCTGAGTGTGTGGTGGATATTGCGCTATTACCTCGTCTGAGTAGTGGTAGCAAAAGAACCACTAGAGTAACAGCAATCAGAAGCCCCACTATAAGCCAAAACGTTATCATGAATGCCCCTCGCCTCCGTTTCCAGACAGCATCGATGCCGCGCGGGCATGTTCATCTGCGCTCAGGGTGGGCGCCTGCTGCATCAACTTGCGACGCTGGCGCAAAATTACGATGAGCACACCCAATCCCAGTAATAGCAGCAAAAGTGGGCCAAACCAGAGCAACCAGGTGGTTGACTTTACCAGTGGCTTGAACAGAACGAATTCACCATAGCGTTTTACCATGTAATCCAATATTTCTTGCTCTGTCTGTCCTTGCCGCAGTTTCTCACGCACTTGATTTTTAAGATCAACTGCGAGCTCAGCATTTGAATCGGCGATCGTCTGGTTCTGGCAGACGAGACAGCGAAGATGTTCAGACAGAGTCATAACGCGTTTTTCCAGTACAGGATCGTCCTTCTTAATGACCGCCTGATCTGCGTGAGCCAGTGGCATTACAAGCAATAGCAAAAGAACAACGAGAAATTTACTACGCACCGTTCAACTCCTTAATGAGAGGAATTAGTTTGTTCTGTATCAGTTCAGGCGTGAGCGCTCCGATAAACTTGTGGCGGATGAGGCCTGATTTATCGATAACGAAAGTTTCCGGAACCCCATAGACGCCCCAGTCTATGCCAACGTTGCCCTCTCGGTCGTAGGCTGACAGGACATATGGGTCACCCGAGTTTTTTAACAAAGCCAGACCGTCATCGCGATTATCCTTGTAATTCAGCCCATAAATCGGCACCAAGTTTTGCCGTCCCATTTCTACCAACAGAGGATGCTCCTGACGGCAAGTCACACACCAAGAGGCCCAAACGTTAAGCAGCCAAACTTTGCCGCGCAAATCTTCCGGGCCAATGGTTTTAGTGGAGTCTTGCAGTTGTGGCAGTCGGAAAGTCGGTGCTACCTTGTTAATTAAGGGTGACGGAACTTCCCTGGGATTGAGTGTGAGTCCGATCCACAAGAAAATAACGAGAACAATAAAAACCCCAAGAGGAAGAAGAAAGCGGTTCATCAGATTCCCTTTCAGGGCTGCGTGGGTGACTTTAATGGCAGACGATAGCGACGATCGCTCACCGCCAGCAAACCGCCAAGCGCCATGAACAAGCAACCTCCCCAGATCCAGTTAACCATTGGTTTGTGCTGGATGCGCATAACCCACTCGTCCCTGCTGACTTGTTCGCCTAGCGCAACATAAAGATCGCGGAACAGGCTCGTATAAATGGCCCCTTCGGTCATGGCTGAATCCTGCATGGTATAAAGGCGCTTCTCAGGATAGAGCGTGTCTATCTTCGCTCCCTTCAGCGTTACCTCCAGAGTGCCACGAATTCCGCTGTAGTTCGGCCCTTTCATTTTCTCCATGGCAAGCAAGCGAAAGGCGTATCCATCCAGCATAGTCACATCACCCACACGCAGTCGCATTTCATTGCTGGTTTCATAACCCTTGACTAAAGTCACACCGAGAATAAACACGCCAATTCCAGCGTGGGCGAGGAGCATGCCGTAATTAGAACGAGACATGCCTCGCAGCGTTGTCCAAGCGCTTCCACTAGTGGATCCTCGAACCCGAGTGACCAGGTAGGCCATACTTGTGAGTAAGGCCCACATTCCCAAGGACGTCCCGGCTACCACTGGCGCCGTCCAGCGGCCGAACCATAATGGCACAAGTATGCCTAATGCCACACTGACGATAAACCACGGCAACAGATGCTTTAATATCTTCGCCAGGTTGGCCTGCTGCCATGGTGCGCGTGGCCCGATGCCCATCAAGAAAACGGCAATCGCCATGATAGGCGCAAACACAGCTTCAAAATAAGGAGGGCCGACTGAAATTTTACCCAGATTCAATGCATCCAAAAATAAAGGATAGAGCGTGCCAAGGAATACTGCGCCAGCGGCGGTGACCAGTAGTACATTGTTCATAAGTAACATCGACTCGCGTGAAATTAATCCGAATCCGCTGCCCAGCCCCACTTTCGGTGCGCGCCACGCAAATAGCACTAGGGAACTACCGATCACCACACTCAGGAATGCCAAAATGAAAAGTCCACGCGCCGGATCTGTAGCAAAAGAATGAACGGACGTCAGCACTCCGGAACGCACAAGAAAGGTTCCGAGTAGACTTAATGAAAAAGCGACAATAGCCAGCAATACGGTCCAGTTTTTGAACGCACCACGTTTTTCCGTTACGGCCAGGGAGTGGATTAGTGCAGTGCCCACCAGCCAGGGCATGAACGAAGCATTCTCGACCGGATCCCAGAACCACCAACCGCCCCAGCCCAGCTCATAATAGGCCCACCAACTACCGAGCATGATACCCAGTGTAAGAAACATCCAAGCTACTGTGGTCCAGGGCCGAGACCAACGCGCCCAAGTTGCATCAAGCTTGCCGCCGATCAAGGCTGCAATGGCGAAAGAAAAGGCCACCGAGAAACCTACATAACCCATATACAGCAAGGGCGGGTGAAATATCATGCCGGGATCTTGCAGCAGCGGATTCAGGTCACGGCCATCCATTGCGGCTGGTAGCAACCGTTCGAAGGGGTTGGAAGTGAATAGCGTGAATGAGAGGAAGCCAACACTGATTAGCCCCATTACGCCTAATACGCGTGCCAGCATCTCTTCCGGCAAACGCTTGCTAAACAGCGTCACCGCTAGCATCCACCCACCGAGCATCAGCATCCATAGCAGCAGGGAACCTTCATGCCCGCCCCATACCGCAGCGATGCGATACTGAACCGGTAACAGCGAGTTGGAGTGGGCGGCAACGTATTTAACCGAGAAATCGTTGGTAACAAAAGTGTAAACGAGACAGCCGAAGGCAATAGCAATGAAGGCGAGTTGTCCACGAGCTGCCGGGCGGGCGAGCGCCATCAGCCGCCGATTGCCGCGTATACTACCCGCTATAGGCAGCACACCCAGCGTTAGCGCCAACACGAGCGCCAACATGAGAGAAAAATTACCTATCTCGGGTATCATTTACTGTCCCCTTGTCCGCTATAAACACAACCAACCGCTATCCTTGTATTGAATACAGCCTTGTCTGGCGTTGGTAATTTATTCATCAGCTTCATCTTTTCCAATTCCTTCAACTTGCCCTCCAATTCTTTCATCTTGCCCATACTTGAGCCGACGGTGTTCTTTCAAGAAGCCTAGAAATCTCCTTTATCATCGTGAAGGTCATCGTGAAGGTGAGAATGACATATTCAGAATTTTATTAGATGAGTCCTAAAACACTCGGATCGCATACATCTTACGACTCGACACAACATTTGATTTTAACATGGACACTCTAGTTTTTTAAAAACAACTTTAAGTGAGACCATTGTTTAGTGCCATAGACGGAAGTGTCTCTTATGCTATCGCCTGCATAATATTCAAGGAGACCCGCCTCCCTTAAAATTAATATCGTAATCCACCGTCAGCGGAGCGTGGTCACTAAAGCGCTGATCCATATAGATGCTGGCTGATCGAGCGGACTGTGCAATACCCGGTGTGGCAATGTGGTAGTCAATACGCCAGCCCACGTTTTTTGCCCAAGCTTGGCCGCGATTTGACCACCATGTGTAAACTTCCAATTCGGGATGCAGGTGACGGAACACATCTACGAACCCAACTTCATTAAATAGTTCAGTAAGCCAGGCACGCTCTTCTGGCAAGAAGCCGGAGTTCTTGCGGTTGCCGCGCCAATTTTTCAAGTCCTTTTCGGTGTGGGCTACATTCCAGTCGCCACATAACAATACCTCACGTCCACTGGCCTGAAGTTCACGCAGATGCGGCATGAAGGCAGCCATAAATTTGAACTTCACAGCCTGGCGCTCCTCCCCGCTGGAACCTGAAGGAAGGTAAAGCGACACGACACTTAAGTTGCCGAACCGCGTTTCAATATAACGCCCTTCGCTGTCGAATTCAGGTATGCCCAATCCTTCCATTACTACTTGAGGCTTTTGCCTGCTATAGATGCCCACGCCGCTATAACCCTTTTTTTCGGCATAGTGGAAATAACCGTGGTAACCGGATGGAGCTAGCATTTCCGGCGTCATGTCAGCAGCTTGTGCTTTGAGTTCCTGTACGCAGACAATGTCGGCATCTTGCTGCGCCAGCCACGGCAACAATCCTTTGCTACAGGCAGAACGAATTCCGTTAAGGTTAATGCTGATGACGCGCACTAAAATTCTCCATAAGCAAAGCTTGGAATTATAATGGCGGCACGTCTAATTTTTTGATCTATTTGCCATGTCTAATTTTCGCCAGGATTTCATCCGTTTCGCTATCAAGCAAGAGGTATTGTGTTTCGGTGAATTCAAAACTAAGGCTGGCCGCTTATCGCCCTATTTTTTTAATGCTGGCCTGTTCAACGACGGTGAATCGTTGAAACAGCTTACACAGTTTTACGCACAGGCCATCCTGTTCTCAAAAATCCCCTTCGATATTCTGTACGGCCCTGCTTATAAAGGTATTCCACTCGCCGCAGGCACAGCCATTGCTCTAGCAGAGGCAGGCCTCAATGTGCCCTACTGCTTTAATCGCAAGGAAGCCAAAGACCATGGTGAAGGCGGAAGTACGGTGGGGGCGAAACTGCAGGGACGTGTGCTTATTATCGATGATGTTATTTCCGCTGGTACCTCAGTACGGGAATCCATAGCCTTGATCCGTGCAGCGGGCGCGACGCCTTGCGGGGTGGTTATTGCTTTGGATCGCATGGAAGTGGGACAACAAACTGAGCGGAGTGAAGATGAACTTTCCGCAACACAGGAAGTACAGAGTAGTTATGGTATTCCGGTAGTATCAATTGCCACATTGGACGATTTGCTTGGTTTTTTGCAGGATAATCCCGCGATGGTGCAGAACCTGCAAGCAGTAAAATCCTACCGTGACCGTTATGGGATAAAACATAAACAAGATGAAAATTTTTAGAGCGAGTCTAGCGTTGCTTGTTGTTGCTTTCAGTACAACAGCCGAAGCAAAATTGTATAAGTGGGTGGACGACAAGGGCGTAACTCATTACAGCGAAGTCATTCCGCCGGAACATACAAACAAAAATAATGTGCTATTAAACAATCAGGGACGCTTGATCAAACGAAACGAAAAAATAAATAACATGGAGCAGCGCGCCAATGGGGAAGATGAGGCCAATATACGTATTGAAAATGAAGCTAAACTCGAACAAAGTCGCAAAGACAACGCGTTGTTGAACACTTTCAGTAACGAGAAGGAAATTGACTTGGCTCTTGAACGCAACCTGCATCATTTAGAGTCACATATCAGCAGCATTCAGTCACTGCAGAAAGCAGCTCAGGAAAGCTTGAAAAATTATCAGCAAGAAGCAGTGGATATCAAGGCCGCTGGCAGAAAGCTTCCCGTTTCAATACAAGCCGATATTACTGAGGGTGAGAATAAATTAGCTAAATTGCAACAAAATTTGGTCAAGGCTCAGGAAAAGATGGCCGCGGTTAAAGCAAGCTATGAAGCCGACAAGATACGCTTCCGTGAGTTAAATGAAGGCACCAAGAAATAAGTAAAGGACGCCTTAAAATTTCTACATTTCCCCCAGCATATTGAATTTTAAGGCTTCTTTAAGATCGAATTGGTTGAGCAGGCTAACGACAAGTAAGACACACTGAACATTCAGGGTAGAAGTTTTTAAAGAACAAGGGAGTCTGGCAGGACCTAATTAGAAAGCCCACTGTGTGCGGAAAGTCAAAACATCAATATTGTCCGGTTGGTCTCCGTTTAGTTTCGTCACTGGAGAACCTTTAATATCAAAGCTTCTGCTGTAATCAGCCATCAAACGCACGCTTTCACTCATGTACCAGTTCAACGCTAATGTAGCTCTTTTCTCACTGCCACCCTTAACGTCTTTGTCAGTCAGGTCATTCTGGTCATATCGAACTGCCAGCTCCAAAGCTCCTAAGCCAGGTTTCCCTACCTGGAATCTATTCTTAGGTTTAAAGCGTTTGAATTCGCCATCAGAACCTTTATAAGTGCGGGATTCACCTGTCAGAGTCCATCCCGCCTGTACGTAAAAAGCATTGAAATCAAGTGATGCTAGACTCTTCTCCCGTTGTACCTTAACTTTTGAGTATTCACTTTGAATTGAGAATGGGCCATGCATAGCGGCTAATTCCAAGCCAACCATCTTGGCTTCTTCGATACCCACAATTGTACCCGTGTCAGTCAATTTCAGATTGGACATGTGCGTTGTTTCATAGCCGAAGCTTGGGCTGTTGTCATTTAACTCACCCTTGCCATTTGTTGTACGATACCCAGCAAACCCACCAATATGGATTACGTTCTCAGAGGAATTGATTGGCGCGAAGGTCCAACGAGTTGAGGCACCAAAGCCTTCATCAGCCTTACCGGAACCTTTATTACTATTACTTCTGTTTGACCTCATAGAGTCACCATAAATCCCGCCTTGCACAGACCAGTTCTTATCTGATTTTTTCAAGTTCAAACCGATAGCACGATCAAACAGTGTCCCGGTTAAAGAGTTAACCAACGAGCGCTCAGTGAACATAATATCGTTTGAACTCTCCTGCAATTCCATACTGATATTCTGCTTTTGATTACCAACAGTAATGTCCGCGAAATCCCAGCCGGTATAGTTCAGAAACAGATCTTTCATCCCTACTTCATTGTCTGCGAAATCTGCTTCTGCTTGAAAATTAAAAACACTCCATAACGTGCCTTTAAAATCTATACGAGCACGGCGTATTTCGGTGCCATCGTTTGCTTCTATACGATCACCACTTTTTAGTAACCTGTCATTACTATGGTAGGTCGCATCTGCATGCAGACGGCCACCAACGCTAAACTTAAACTGCTCATCCGCAGTTTCAAATTTCAAACCCTTTTGATCCAGCTTTACTTTTACATCTTGGGGATCTACTGCGGTAGCTGATTTTGCAGTAACGGCTTGGAAGTCTCCTATTTTTACTCGGTTGGGGCCGGGGCCGGAGTAAATCTGCTCAGTTACCGGATCAATATATACCGTCAATATTTGCGCTTTATCCGCAGCAAGGACATGAGCGGATGCCGTGAATAGTAATGGAACCATTACAGCAATCAACTTCAGTTTAAATGTATCGGTCTTAGTCATTGTCATTTCCCATGCTCCCCTTAATTATCAATGCCAAATATTAGTTTGGCGCTCAACTGTGCACGGTGCTCGGATCAAAGCTAGCTTTCAGTCATTCGTGCTAAACACCGATGGGATTATCAAGACCAAGTGTTACAGGAATATTAAAAAGAACGGAAAAATTGATGGTTTCGTAAATAAATCTCCGCCAGCCAAAATTTTAGGGAATGCCAGGAGCTCATATTGAGGTCGGCTTGTGAAGTGCTTCTCCGTAAACGGTTAGCACCTACAACGCCCTGGGCTGAATTGATGCCGTGCAGAGAGCCGAATCGAAGCACCATGCAGTCTTCTCGCGTAAACCAATTGGTTAGCCTGCGTAAAATGCGTTGTGCCATGCGACGAGCGGCTGCATGGGCCGTTATGCGCTTTATATGCGCCTGCGTGCGGTTAACCGTGTAAGCACGACTTGTTCCATCCTTTAAGAATGGCTTCAGTCAAGGTAAAATTGATATGCTACGCACAAAATTACAATGGAAGTTCTAATTTACTATTGGACTGTATTCCCATAGGGAAGCATGGATGGATAGGTGCCATATTTAGTGTGTGGCCTCGTAATATGAGGTCGGTTGGCAATAATGGATTCAAGAGGTTAAGCAGCGAACTGACTTTAATAATACTGCTACATGTGAACGCAAGCGCCAAGAAAAGAGATTGGTGGTATGCGTTTATTTGTGTCCATTATTTGGCTATTGGCAACTGGCCTCAAATGAACTGGTATGAAACCATGGCTATGGGATAGCTGACCTTTGTGCAATTTGTTCGATGCGCTGATACAAGCGGAAAGGTTCCGATTTAACCCCCTTGCGGTTGCCTTCCCATAACATGATCCAAGTTGTTTCGCCTTCGACTAACTTGGCGGCACGTTCTCCTTGCACCAGCAGTAGATCGCAAACGAGTAGTGTTTGAGTGTGCGTAGTGATATTTCCCAAGTATTGCAACATGGCGCGTTGGGTAGCGCCTACATCCAGGCTCGCAATGCAGCCATGATGTAGGGGCATGGCCTGCTTAAGAGAAGCGACCATGCCGCGATAGCTCTTGCCGTTGTCCAGCCATGGTAGCCATAGCGTCATGGCAAGCACCCACAACAGAGTCACTCCGCCGGCCCAGTTAAGCACAGCACGGCGCATGGAGCGTCCAACGCGCCACACCAGTAGCACCCATAACACAGTGAAAGTCACTGCAACCCAGAATGTTGTAGCATGGAACGCTGGTTCGAAACCAGGCTGATAATCTTTCAGCCAACGCGTGATCTTGGCATGATTATCCTGTAGCAGCCCAGCCCAGCCCCACCACATCAAGATGGCGACAAAACCGAACATCATGATGCCAAACCAATCTAGCGCGTTGGCTGCCCCCCGGCGCAGGGTGGAAAGGGCTGCAGTAGCAAGCAAAGCTAGCGGCAGCAATATGGGTAACGCGAACACTTCCTTGATATTGGGCACCACACTCAGCGTAAGCAACATCACAAAGAAACACACCAGCAACAGCTGGAACTCTGTTTCATGCAGCACTCTTCCTCGCGCCTCCCAAACTGCCCAAGCAGCCAATGGCAAAGCAGGCCAAGCAAACCAAGGCAATATCTTTACGTAATATAACGCCTCTGCATAATCGCCACGTTGAATATAATCAAACCAATGGCCGATATTAAGCGTCCACACCCATTCCATAAATAGCTCTGGTGATCGTTGGTACAACAAGAAAGGCCAAACGGTTAACCAAGGCAATGCAAACAGTAGTGCGATGCCCAAGCTGGAAAAGAAGGGGCGCATTCGCCATGTACGGAACAACAGTAGCGCGGCACTGATAAGCACGAATAGCGTGGGAGCGATAAAACCCTTGGCCATAAAACCGATGCCAATGCCATTGCCAATGAGCATGCCTGCCAATAGAATACGGCGCATGCTTAATGTGTAGCCGTATATCATCATGGCGCAGCCAGTGAGTAAAGCAAGATCGGTTATAAGCTCATGTGACCGTACCAACATACCGAGGCACCCGATCAGAATGATCGCCGCACTCCAACCGCGGCCTCTCCCGAATAATTCGCGTCCAGACAGCCCTACAAACAACAGCGTAAAAGCAGTATAAAAACCGCTTGCGAGACGCGCGCCATCATGTAGCTCCAGCAAAGGGGAAAATAGCTTGGCGAAAAACGCGGCAGTCACATAAAACAGCGGCGGCTTGTCCATATGGGGTTCGCCAGCCAAGGTGGGGACTAGCCAGTCGCCACTTTGCAGGATGTGATAGACCAATCCGAAACTATAGGCATCGCTTGAGTGCCACGGGCCATGCCCTACCAGCCCTGTGCCTAACCACACCGCACACAGTAGTGCCAGCAACCAAGCTTTGGCTTTCGTAATCGGGTGTTCTTGTGTGGGAGGATAGGAATACATGAGATGACGCGCTTATTCCAAGGCTTTGATGCGTTGCCAAGGTGTAAGCTTGTAAAGGATTAGGGAAAGCCCTACCCTGCTTAAAATTAGAAACAAAAAAAGGCAGCGTCCGCTGCCTTTCACTTGTTGCTTATCTTTTAATTTCATTATGGTGCAGATTTTTCACCAGGCTTGGCATATTTTTGACGGAACCTCTCCACTCGACCAGCGGTATCCACGATTTTTTGCGTACCAGTATAGAATGGGTGGCAGTCCGAGCAGACTTCTATATGCAGCGGTTTACCCATAGTAGAGTTGGTTTTGAAGGTATTGCCACAACTGCAAGTAACTGCGATCTCATCGTATTGAGGATGAATGTCGGCTTTCATTTTGGCTTCCTTAAAACATGAAAATAATATTGAGAATTTAAAAAACCTACTTATTGAGAGCATGAAAAATTACAACAATATGTGCTAATGCACATATTTAAGGGCTCGGATTATCCCTGAAAGGAACCACCCACGCAACTTTATGTTACATCATTTGCCGTCCACCCCTGTATTCCAGTATAGTTCTACTTGCCGTTTAAACCAATGGAAGAATATGCTGCCTAGTATACAGTAAGTACAGGCACATTGCCGAAGACGCAACACCCGTAATCGCTCAGGCTCAAGAACTATTGGCACAGGCAAATCTGGAGAGTGCTGTTAACGCAGCCACCGAAGGGGCACACGGATTTATTCGTAATCTCTCAGGTAAAGAGGACAGATGGGGCGAGGCAGATATTTTGCCTCGCCTTTTTTATTTTTTTGAAAGATTACTCATGACACTCAAACATACTCCTCTGAATGCAGCACACTGCGCAATGGGCGCGAAAATGGTCGATTTCGGCGGCTGGGATATGCCGTTACATTACGGTTCACAACTTGACGAACATCATCAAGTACGTCGCGATGCCGGCATGTTTGATGTCTCGCACATGCGTGTGCTTGATATGAGAGGCGACGGGGTGCGCGACTTCTTACGTTATCTGTTGGCAAACAACGTGGATAAACTGCAATCTTCTGGGAAAGCGCTGTATTCCTGTCTGTTGCGTCCGGATGGTGGTGTGATCGACGATCTCATCGTATATTTTATGAGTGAGTCGTGGTTTCGCATCGTAGTGAATGCGGGCACAGCGGATAATGATATAGCGTGGATGATCGAACAGGCTGCTGTCCGCGCACCTAAATTGCAGATCTCGTCACGCGATGATCTGGCAATGATAGCTGTGCAAGGACCAAATGCACCGGCAAAGCTATGGTTGGCTCTGCCCGGATCACAGAAATTGGCGGAAGGGCTCAAGCCCTTCAATGCCGTAGAGTGGGATTCGATGTTTATCGCCCGAACTGGTTATACTGGTGAAGATGGCTTCGAGATCATACTGCCAGCCACAGCTGCCCCCTCATTCTGGCAGACACTGAATGACGTGGGAGTGAAGCCTATCGGGCTAGGCGCGCGTGACACATTGCGTCTGGAAGCAGGTATGAATCTGTACGGGCACGACATGGATGAGACCATAAATCCGCTAGAAGCCGGACTGGCGTGGACAGTAGACTTAGTGAGTGAACGCGACTTCATAGGTAAAGCCGCACTCGTCACCAAGCCTAAAACTCGAAAATTAATCGGCCTTGTCTTGCAGGATCGCGGAGTGCTGCGTGATCACCAAGTAGTAAAAAGCAGCCATGGAGATGGTGAAATTACCAGCGGCAGTTTTTCGCCCACGCTGAATCAGTCAATTGCCTTGGCACGCGTACCCTCCGCGGTGCAAATAGGCGACATGGTGCAAGTGGCAATTCGCGATAAAATGCTGGCGGCTAAGGTAGTGAAATACCCATTCGTACGTAATGGCAAAGGCCTAATCTAATTTTTTCTTTTTTAAGGATATAACCATGAGCAATTTAGACAATCTGCCAGGCAACCTGAAGTACACAACATCCCATGAGTGGATCAACAAAGAGACCGACGGTACGATCGCAATCGGCATTACCCAACATGCACAGGAACTGCTGGGTGACATGGTGTTCGTGGAAAGTCCAGCGGTTGGCCGTCAACTTAAGGCCAAGGAAGAATGTGCAGTAGCAGAGTCGGTGAAGGCTGCGGCTGACATATATGCACCGGTTACCGGTGTAGTGGTAGCGATTAACTCTGAGCTCGGCGATACGCCAGAAAAGATCAATACTGATCCTTATTCCGCTTGGATATTCAAAATGAAGCCAGATAATGCCGCCGATGTAGACGCATTAATGGATGCTGCAGCGTATCAGACGCTAGTCGATAGTGAAGCACATTAAAACGCTGTAGATGAATACATAATTCCCATTTCTAATACTTGTTTACACTCCTTAAAATTATAAAACCAGCAATGATTACAACCGATAAATTTGTAAACCGTCATAACGGTCCGCGCGAAAATGATGTTAAAGCTATGCTAGAAATCATTGGTGCAGGCTCTGTGGATGAATTAATTGATCACACAATTCCTGCCGCAATCCGCTTAAAAAAGCCTTTGAATTTACCAGATGGACTGACTGAATATCAGTACCATAAGCATTTACGTGGCGTTGCTGCTAAAAATAAAGTTTTTAAAACCTATATCGGCTTAGGTTATTACAACACGATAGTTCCGCCTGTCGTCCAGAGAAATGTTTTAGAAAATCCAGGTTGGTACACCGCTTACACTCCTTATCAGGCTGAAATTTCGCAAGGTCGTCTGGAGGCTTTGTTGAATTTCCAAACCATGATTATGGATTTAACAGGAATGGGAATTACAAATGCATCATTGTTGGATGAATCCACTGCAGCAGCTGAAGCAATGGCAATGTTATTCAATAATCGCGGGCGCGAAGCAATTGAAAATGGAGCGAACAAGTTTTTCGTTTCTAACGAATGTTATCCGCAAACTATCGATTTATTAAAAACACGTTCAACTCCAATGGGAATTGAATTAGTGGTTGGAGACTTTAAAACTGGAACGTTAGATAGCAGTATTTACGGCGCATTGCTTCAATATCCAAGTGTTGATGGCAAAGTTCACGATTACGCAGACTTTGTAAAACGAGCAAAAGCAAATGGAACCACCATTGCTGTAGCAGCCGACATATTAAGTTTAGTATTACTAACCCCTCCAGGCGAATGGGGAGCAGATGTTGTTGTTGGCTCCACACAGCGCTTTGGTGTCCCAATGGGGTACGGTGGCCCGCACGCCGCTTATTTTGCTTGCCGTGAAGAATATAAACGATCCATTCCAGGCCGCATCATTGGTGTTTCGATTGATGCAGATGGAAATCAAGCATTACGTATGGCCTTACAAACGCGCGAGCAGCATATTCGTAGAGATAAAGCCACCTCCAATATATGCACCGCACAAGCATTATTAGCCATTATGGCGAGTATGTATGCGGTATACCACGGTCCGGAAGGCCTCAAAGGAATTGCTCAGCAGGTACATAGTACTGCTATAGCATTGGCAACTGAGTTAAAAAATTTAGGCTATGCTATTGAAGATGGTGTTTATTTCGATACCATTAAAATCAATGGAACAGACAATGCAAAAATTAAACAATTAGCTGAAACAGCACAAATTAATTTCCGTTATTCGGATGATGCAATTACTATTTCTGTTGATCAAACTACCGATGCCGATGACTTGAATGCAGTTATTAATGTATTCGCACAAGCAGTTGGAAAAACCGCTACTAGAATTACTGTAGAACAGATTTTTAATCAAGAATTTTTAATCAATAGCCGTCAATCCTTAATTCTCCAACATCCTGTATTTAATATTTATCATTCTGAATCTGAGATGATGCGTTATATCAAGCGACTGGAAAATAAGGATTTGTCTTTGACGCATTCAATGATTTCATTAGGCTCTTGTACTATGAAATTAAATGCCGCATCCGAATTAATTCCGATTACATGGCCTGAATTTGCACATATCCACCCCTTTGTACCCGTTGAACAAGCCGCGGGTTACCATGAAATCATCGATGATCTGGATAAATCATTAAGTGAAATTACCGGTTTCGAAAAAATGAGTTTTCAGCCCAACAGTGGCGCTCAGGGTGAATATGCCGGATTATTGGTCATTCAGGCATACCATCAATCACGTGGCGATGCGCACAGAAATATTGCATTGATTCCTACATCGGCACATGGCACCAATCCTGCCAGTGCTGCAATGTGTGGCTTAAGAATAGTATTAGTTAAATGTGACAAAGTAGGAAATATTGATGTCAACGAATTGCGTGAAAAAGCAGTTCAGCATAAAGATAATCTGGCATGTTTAATGATTACATACCCCAGTACGCATGGTGTTTACGAAGAAAGTATTATCGAGATTACCAACATCATTCATGAAAACGGCGGACAAGTTTATATGGATGGCGCCAATATGAATGCACAAGTAGGCTTAACCAGCCCGGGAAATATTGGCGCGGATGTTTGCCACTTGAATTTACATAAAACTTTTGCAATTCCTCACGGTGGTGGTGGCCCAGGCATGGGGCCAATTGGCGTTGCAAAACACCTGGCTCCTTTTTTACCTTCACATCCAGTAGTCAAAACTGGAGGAGAAAATGGTATCCACGCCGTATCCGCAGCGCCTTACGGCAGTGCTTTAATTTTATTGATTTCTTATGGATATATAAAAATGTTAGGCCGTGATGGCGTTACAGAAGCAACACGCATCGCAATTTTAAATGCCAACTATATTAAAGAGTCATTAAAAAATTATTTCCCTACCTTATATAGTGGTGCCAATGGACGTTGCGCGCACGAAATGATTTTAGCTTGTGTTACGTTTAAAAAAGAAGCTGGAATAGAAGTAGGGGACATTGCAAAACGATTAATGGATTATGGATATCATGCACCGACAGTTTCATTTCCAGTAGCCGATACATTAATGATTGAGCCAACAGAAAGTGAATCAAAGGAAGAATTGGATCGTTTTTGCTCTGCTATGATTTCTATACGTAAAGAAATTGACGAAATAACTTCAGGCAAAGCGGATAAAGAAGATAACGTAATTAAAAATGCACCGCATACGGCTAAAGCAGTTCTCACGAACAATTGGAAACACAGCTATTCGCGCGAAAAAGCAGTCTATCCATTAAAGTGGGTTCAAGACAATAAATTCTGGCCAAGTGTCGCCCGTGTAGACAATGTCCATGGTGATAAAAACCTGATTTGTAGTTGTCCGCCAATACAATCATATGAAGATGATACACTGTGACACGCCTTAAAAAATGAGAGAGCAATCATGACTAATGAAACTTCAAATAACTCTGCAGTTACCTTGAATGGTTCGCCCATTACTTTGTTCGGCACCTTCCCAACCGTTGGTCAAACAGCCCCTGAATTCGCACTAGTGGATAAAGACCTGAAAGATGTGGCGTTAAAAGACTTTGCTGGTAAGCGCAAGGTTCTTAATATTGTGCCTAGTTTGGATACCGCCGTGTGCGCCACCTCTACGCGCAAATTCAACGAGGAGGCAAGCAAACTTGACAACACAGTGGTGCTGGTAATTTCCGCCGATTTACCATTTGCCATGAGTCGCTTTTGCGTGGCTGAAGGATTAGACAATGTCACCACGCTGTCTTTGATGCGCGGGCGAGATTTCATGCGAAACTATGGCGTAAAGATTGCTGATTCTATATTACGTGGCTTAACCGCACGAGCTGTGCTGGTACTGGATGAAAATAACCAAGTGTTGCACGCCGAACTAGTGGACGACATCACGCACGAACCTGACTATCAAGCTGCATTAAACACACTAACGCAGCAATAATACAACAAAGTTATAATCAAGCTTTTCAGCCAAAACGGGGGGAATGGGGGTAGGCATAAAGTACTCGCCCTCCCAACCACGCTCTTCTCATCCACTGCAATCTGACACACATTCCACTCGGCGGTATAAAAGTGATCTGTATGCTAATACATCCTGTTGCGCCGTGAAAAACATATTTGAGGCGTATGGCTAAAGGACATCGCTAAATAGAATTAGGGATTCATTGAGAATTGCGTGCTGAAGTGTCGGCTGCTATTTCAGTAGAAGTCGTCCGAGACAGGGTTGCCTTCCAGCTCTTGGAAAGTGCCGGACACTCGGCCAGCGCGTGCGCAGCTACGTAATCCTCCTTGCGATGAAGCATTATGTTATTTGCGATCGCGACTGTCCATTCAGGATAAGGACGGTCCACCAATACCAGTGCCGCTCCAGCTTGAATGTTTCCCTCGCGCAGAACACGGAAATACCAGCCTGTCCTACCTGTTCGCACAACTCGAGCCACAAAGTCCTGAATCCTCCATCGGCGAGACAGCTTCCAGCATGGTTGGCGAGGTTGAGAAATCTGTACCAATGCACCACCAAGTTCGAAAATATCACCAATGCAGGCCTTCGCCTCTAGTATCCCTGCCACGGTGAAGTTTTCTCCGAATGCGCCATTGGACAGCTCTTTATTATCGAGCTCGTCGAGCCAAAATGCATAGTGTTCGAAAGGGTAGACGTTAATCGCTTTATCGGATCCACCATGGACTCGAAGATCGGCTTGCCCATCGCCAGTCAAGTTAGTGGTTCCGGCCCAAATTGGACCAGACACAGGCTCCTTGAAGAAACCGGTTGACCACTCCTGGTCCATGGGGTCTGAGGCACTAGATGTACCCAGTGTTTTAGGCAGACCAACCTGAATAGTGAGGAGTTTGATACTTGTATTTTCCATTAAGAATCTCCTTGTGTGAAAATCAATCGCCGGACTCAGACGTATTGCAACAACCTGGGGTTATATCAAGCACGTTATCACCATGGCAAGCACTGCGAGTGCCACCACCACGGTCGTCAAGTCAGCCGGAAATTCGAAGGACGAGGCGTCGTCGCGAATTGTCCTATAGCATCCAGTCTTGCACTGTTAATACTATCAAGATCAAGATGGGCACCGCAATAACGTCATAGCAACAAAAGCCGTAGAAAACGTATTTATCGTTATCACTGATAGCTAAGCACAACCTGCCGAGTGCTCCCAACTGCGAGTTGGCAAGTGACATCAAGCATGTCAGACAGATGAAGGTTGGTTGTATTTGACGGCAGTTACTTGCTCAGTATAGCCGCCGGTGGCGCAAACGTACAAATATGCAGACCAGCTTGGTGGCAGATGCATGCGAATAGCATGGTTCAGGAGGTCGCCGGCCGAAGCTGAGTCTGACCTTTCATTCGAACCGTGGTGCCAGTATTGCATCCATGAACTCCAAAAACACTGGTTGAATGCAGTATACAAAGGTTGATGAATCTCAGAAAACTTCTGGTACACTCAATTTATGAATGCACTTGAACGTCGATCAATCTTACCGTGTAGGGATTGGCGAACCTACCCTTGGTTGATCTGTCAGGTTGCGGGCGCCCCCCCAAGCATTGCCGACCTGTTGCCTGTACCTATAGGAGCTTAGTACTGCGCCGTGAGGTCAATTCGCCCGGAGAGATGTTTTACGAACAACAGAGAAAATGAATCGTTGAATCTGATTCGTTATATCTAATAATCTTTTGCACAAAGCATTAAGCTTAGTACCACTACGTTTCTTTGCTTCACCCTCGGTTATTTCTTCATAGAAAGCCAGTTCGCAATCATCTTGGCAATTACTACCGCATCGGGCGCGACGGTAGGGCGCCCTGCCGCAATGGAGGGCAAGGGTAGCTGACGACGATCCCCGATATAAAAATCAAGCGCGGTTTCCAGTGCCTCACTGGCATACTCCAGTGCTTCGTCTTTATCATCGCCTTGGGTAATAGCTTCCGGAACATCGGGAAAAGTCACGACAAATCCGCCTTCCTTGGCAGAAATCAATTCAACTGGGTATTCGAACAATATAAACCTCCTAATTCAACCCTAGCTGTTTCTTAATGTATTCGATAGCATCTATTTTTAGTTCCGTGCCGTGCATCGGCAGAACTGATTGACGGCCATTTAGATGCACCTTGATATGAGTGCCTTGACCTGGCTGAAATGTAGCGCCTTGCTCTACAAGCCATTGTTTAAATTGATTGCTATCCATTTTTTGAATATAACAGAAATACTTCTGGCGGTCAAATTGACCGAACGAAATGAACAAAAACGCCGACGTTTGAGATAGCTAGACAGATTTTAAATAAATCCATATAGCTATTGTTTTACATGGATTCGCTTGGGGTGAACCGTGCCTATCCGGTTTTCACACCCACCCACTAGATGTAGTGTTTTGTGACTTTTCTGAGTAAAGCTCGGCATAGGTCTGGGCGGTGACATCGCCCGCGATGCCCAGCAGGGAGCGGAAAGCGTTAAATGGGTAGAAGCGTCGGTTGAAACGGAAGGTGAATTCGTCGAGATAGGCTTGCAGGTGTTGCGGGCTGACGCCGTGATGGATGCCGCGCAGCCAGGTCTTGAGATTGGAGAATACGAGATGAATAATGGGCAAAAAAGTTTCCGCGACTTCCATGTCGCCTCGCTCAGCGACGGCGGTATGACGGTACCCGCGTTTCCCAAGCGTCGCATAGCTGCTCCAATCGTCGGTAATAATGGTCGCACCCGTTGCCACGGTGCGCTCGATGAAGCCGACCAGCGACTTTGCGCTCCGGTCAGGCACCACGGAGAGGCGGACGCGTCCGGCGTAACGGCCGATCTTTCGCTTGTTGAGGCTGCTGGTGCGTTTGCGTTGCCGGACTTCGACGGCGCAGGCCACGAGCACCATGTCGTGGACGCCACGACCCTTGCCCCGCGTGCGTCCTCCAATCCATGTTTCGTCGGCTTCGACGATCTCATCCGGCTTGCTGCCGATCTTGTCCTGGTCGGGGCGCACCATGCCGGCGCGCAGCTTGTGGAGGATCTGGAAAGCAGTTTCGTAACGCGATAGCCCGAGCTGGCGCTGGAACTGGACGGCAGATATGCCGGGCGTCTGGCTGGCAACAAGGTACGCTGCCCAGAACCAAACCGAAAGCGGCGTATGGGTGCGTTCCATGACGGTGCCCGCCGTGAGGCTGGTGTCGCGCCGGCAATGACGGCATCGCAGTACCGAACGGCGCGTAGAAATGTACCGTGGTTCATCGGCCACCGCGCAGTGCGGACAGACGAATCCTTCTCTCCATCGAGCACGCTCAAGGTAGGCTGCGCACGCCGCTTCGTCTGGAAACAGGCGCTGAAACTCAGGAAGCGAGTGAGGGAAAGCCAGTTCGTCTCGATCGAGCACGTCGATAACCATGAACACTCCAGATTGGCACCGATGCTCAACTACTACCTCTAGTAGGTGGGTGTGACAACCGGATAAGCACGGAATCAATCTCCATTTTTTTCATTGCTTACCCAGTTAAGGTTTTCTACAGGAAGTGTACGCTCGGCATAGGTAAAATAGGAAGGTTTACCTTTTCCACCAGTATCTCTGAAAACAAAGTTAATCGGCTTGTTTTCTTCCTGCGACGTTTTGAGCACTGAGTAGAACAAATCTAGCGTCTCTATCTTCTTTCCATTGACGGAATTCAATATGTCCATTTTTTCAATTTCATTGAAATCCCCTACTGAGCCGTCTTCGACGAAATAAACAGCAATTTTTCCCGGATTGAAATCATCTAGCCCCATATAGGGCGGAGTCTCGCAAAGAAGTACGCCAGAAAACATAATACAAGTTTTGTCGTTAACTTTTCTTACGGGTTCCAGTTTTCCATTAAGTACAAGCTGTTGCCCCTCACGCTTGATCCGTAAAGCAACATTGCCGAGCCTTCCACGGAGAGCATGAATAAGTTGGGTTTCGTTTTCTACGGACTCCATTACACCAGGCACACCGAGTATTTCGTCGCCTGGCCGGAAATCAAATTTGGCAGGGTCAATCAGGCTACGGGCAATTTTGAGCTGCATTCGCTCGTTGGATGCCTTGAAAAAAACCAGTGGCAAATCAGGGGGAGAAGGGTCTTTCCCTTCGCGCAGGAGTGCTAGCACGCGGCAAGCATATTGCATTGGCACGGCAAAATTACTATTCTGAGAATTATCCATCCTAGAAGTATTGATCCCAACAATACGACCAGACGACAAACTTATCAACGGCCCTCCCGAATTCCCGGGATTGATTGGAGCATCGGTCTGCAGCATTTCCGAGTCATACTTAGCTGTATGTCCGGATATGATGCCGCGCGTCCCAGTAAATTTCAGGCCGTTTGGGTGGCCGAAAGTACCCACCGTACGACCAACTCCAGGCAGATTCGTGCACTCTAATTCAGGTAAGGCTGATGTAGCGTTTTGCATTTCTTCCTTAATACCAATAATGGCCAGATCAAGGAAAGGGTCAACATAAATTTTTTTGGCTGGCACGAACTTTCTGCCAAAAAATGCAACTTCCAACCGCGCGGGTGAGCGTGACACCACGTGAGCGTTGGTCATAATCCAGCCACGCTTTGTATCTACAACGAATCCGGCTCCGTAAGCGGTACCTTTTTTATCGTTCCCAAATGGAATGGAAACAGCTTTCCTGATTTGTACTGTGTAGTGCTGTGCCTTTGAGAAGACCTCTTCGTCGTTTTCAGCATGGACAGAAATTACGCTGAGCAGGAGGAAGCTAGCAATTATTCCAATCAAGTTAAGTTTCATTTTGTCTCAATACTAATGAAATGACCAGCTTTACACTATGAATATAAAGCTATTTAGTTTTTTGGACTATATCTACAATCGTTTAATGAATAATCCAGCAGCATTTGGATAGTACGAACAAATTCATACTTGAATCTCATCCCACCCATATTGTTTTTCGTCAAACTATAGCAATGCTTTAGGGAAACGCTGAAAAATTCACCGCGTAGCCTAGGAACTGGTTTCGATTAGAGCGATTATAGAGTCGGCCATTATGGCCATTAAAATAGTACGATTCGTCATACCCGCGAAGGCCGGAATATGGGTACTCTAATTAATCTATTTAATGACCGACTCTATAATAAGATGGTGGAGCAGATGAATCGATCTGGGGCGGGGGTAATATGAAAGCGTCGGGGGGTGCAGGAGGCGGAACACCACCAGGGGGAGGCGGAGGCTCGAAAACACCAGCAGAAGGCGACGAAAGTGAGCTACTAGGTGTCGGAGACGATACATAATTGCTTTTCTTGACAGGCTGCCTCGAATATTCCATTCGCCCTGACACTGGGACACGATGGCCTTTCGCATACATACACTGCTGATATCCAAAGTCGTAACGCTGCTGAAGGTTGAACCCCGAACTTTCACCAGTTCCCATTCCCGCCATAGAACCAATAAGCAATCCAGAGCCAGCACCCACCCCTACGCTATTACGGCCACCAAACAATGCACCCGCCGCCGCACCGACTGCAGTTCCGATAACCGCGCTTCTTACGCCACTATCAGTCGCTGCTGCATTCGCCGTGCCGCCGCCTATCTGAGCGCTGGCATATTGCCTGCAATCAGCATCATCCAAGCGGAACCGATCAAAGCTTTTACCCGAACCCGGCAATACAAGCACGCCTGGACCCGTTGGTACCGAAGTACAGGCATTCAGCATCAACACTGCCGCCAGAACAACTGAGAACCGCAACGTGAGCGTCATGGGGCGGGCGAATCATTTAAAGCAGGCTGGTCGTCTGAATCAGGCTGGTCGTCTGAATCAGGCTGGTCGTCTGAATCAGTTACAGCTGCGGGTACAGCTGCGGGTACAGCTGCGGGTTGAGGTGCGGGTTGAGGTGCTACTCGAAGCCATCCTCCTGGGCATTGATTGACATATGGATAATAGGCTTTGGCATCAACGCAGTAATACCACCATGATCCCTGAGCATTTTGCGACGAATCATTCGGGGCTGCTTGTGCTTGTGTATCGACCTGTTGTTCGTCACTTCGCTCGATGTAAGTCACCGGCGCAGGCTGTACTAGCGGGTAATAGGTGGGAGAATAGGGCACCCCATAGTATGGGGTTCCATAGTAAGGAACCCCGTAGTATGAGTACGGATTATATCCATAGCCAAAACCAATCGGTGCACCCAGGTATATGCCTACTCTCCCACCTCGATTCCAGCCACCTGAGTACCTTCCACCTCCCCCTACGTACCTTCCACCTCCCCCTACATTCCTTCCACCTCCACCTCCGTACCCGCCACCTACGTACCTTCCACCTCCACCGACATGCCTTCCACCTCCACCTGCGTATGCGCCGCCTACGTACCTTCCACCTCCCCCTACATTCCTTCCACCTCCACCTGCGTATGCGCCACCGCTAAACCCATGTCCCGAGCGCCCGCCGTCTGCCGCAATCGTCACCTCGCTCATTAATGTTCCGACCAACAGCATCGCGATTAAGATTAAAAATTGGCAGATTTTTGATGTATTCATTATTTCTATACCCCGATCATTCAGTATACGTACGATTGAATTTTACGAATTGCTGTCTTATACGCTTAAGGAGCGATACTACTCTGGTTGCCATAAAACACATCTAACCGGCAATTGTAGAAATGACGATCAATATTCAATTCCAAGCCACTCCGAAAGAACTCTAAAAATTTAGATTGTATTAATACAAACGTATATCTTCTATCACCGTTGACAAGCGCGCATATTTAACCCTGTAAACCATTTCGTAACTACTCGCCCCCTCATCTCACCAGCCAAAGCCATTTGGATAGCGATAATGAGACCACCCCCTTGTGAGCTAGTGTTCAGGTACGGGTGATGCAATAAAACGTGAGCCTAGCAGCCTGTCGGACATAAAGAAAACCGACTACAAATTTAGCTGAACGGTGACTATTTCGTCACTTTTTTGGGTAAAAGAAGAGCTATTGCCCTAAAAACTGCCAAGTAGAGTAAGCAGGCATTTCGCCGCAAAGTGAAATGCTCGCAAAATCTACTTCGGCTCAGCTAAATTTTCACTACGATTCTTTAAGTCCAATAGGCTGCTAGAAACTTGAATTTAAAGAGGCATTATTTAAGATTGATTTCATTATGTTTCCGATTTTGCTAATGTTGAATTTCAGTTTTTCACTGGCTTGGCTGTTATTGGCCTAGCAAGTGGTTGCGTCTGTTGGGATGGAGTTTGAGAATAACCCGCTGTATCCAGCCCACCACCCCACTGTTCCGCCTGAAAACCTTTGAACCAGGTTTTTCCAACCGCGAGTGTCGGAACGACATCACTTCCAGATAACTGCTTGAAAGCATCAAGATCTTCTTTGGTACGCAAGCTATTTTCGGTAAATGGAATAGCGCGCTTATTAAGAAATTCGCGTGCTTGTTTGCACGGATCGCCACAATTCTCAGTTATATACAGAGCGACGGGGAAATTTTGTTTGGCGCGACGCGTTGCATATGGTAAATCATTAACATCAACTGTTGGGGCAGCACCGAATTTCTTTTTCTCAACGTCTGCCGCATCCGCCGCCGGGGCATCGCCGTAATGCACTTTGCCGGATTTATCCAACCAACGGTACAGCCCATCTGCCTGCGCACTGCCACACACTAGCGCTATCAATCCTGCCCATAACAAACGTTTTCTCATATTGCTCTCCCAGAAATCGAACACAAACTTAATTTGCCGCCACCAAACCGCTGTGCCGCAATAGTGCATCAATTGACGGCTCACGACCTCGAAATGCTACAAATGATTGCATCGCATCACGGCTGCCTCCCACCGCTAATATCTCTTCGCGGAAGCGGAGACCCGCCGCCAAGTTGAGCACACCACTTTCCTCAAACAGACTATATGCATCAGCCGATAATACTTCCGCCCACTTGTAGCTGTAATAGCCAGCCGCATAGCCACCAGCAAAAATGTGCGAAAAGCTATTAGGGAACCGGTTGAATGCGGGCGGGATCAGTACCGCTACTTCGCTACGTACTTCGCCCAGCAATTGCTGGATAGTCATCGAACCCTGCGGGTCGAAGTCACTATGCAGTCGCATGTCGAACAAGGAGAATTCTATTTGGCGCAAGGTTTGCAAGCCATTCTGAAAATTTTTCGCCGCCTGCATTTTGTCGAATAATACGCGCGGTAATTTTTGTCCTGTCTCTGCATGCCTCGTCAAGTCTTGCAGTACATTCCATTCCCAGCAGAAGTTTTCCATAAACTGGCTGGGCAATTCTACCGCGTCCCATTCCACACCGTTGATGCCGGACACATCGAGATCTTCCACTTGCGTTAGCAAATGGTGCAAGCCATGGCCGAATTCATGGAACAGGGTAATGACTTCATCGTGCGTGAAGAGCGCGCGTCTGTCTCCTACCGGTGCAGCAAAATTGCAATTGAGGTAAGCGACGGGGGTTTGGATGCCAGCTGCAACACGGCGACGCGTGATGGCATCATCCATCCACGCACCGCCGCGCTTACTGCTGCGCGCATACAAATCAAGATAAAACTGGCCCACCAACCTGCCATCACTGTCCAGTACATCGTAAAAACTCACCGTTAAATGCCACAGTGGTGCTGGCGCAGAGCGAACGGTTAGGCCATATATCGTTTCCACCAACTTGAACATGCCATCCAGCACTCTATCTTCCGGGAAATATTGCTTCACTTCCTGTTCGGAAAAAGCATAGCGCTGTTGGCGTAAATGTTCACTGACATAGCTGACATCCCATGCCTGCATATCTGTTATGTTAAGTTGCACACGGGCAAACTCACGCAGCTCTATCAGATCTTGTTCGGCGAAAGGCCGTGCACGTTGCGCCAATTCACCCAAGAACTCTTGCACTTGTTGCGGCGTACTCGCCATCTTGGTTGCCAGCGAAAGCTCTGCAAAATTGGAAAATTCCAGTAAATGTGCTTCTTCCTTGCGCAGCTTTAGAATCTGCTTCATCAGCGGTGTGTTATCCCATTCCGGCTTGGATTGATCTTCGACTGAAGCGTTCGGTGATAGCTCGCTGGCGCGAGTGCTACTTGCCGTATACATGCGCTCGCGCAGCGCACGATTATCTGCGTATTGCATAAGCGGGCCATACGAAGGGGCTTTCAGGGTAAACAACCAACCCGTTTTCCCTTCTTCTTGGGCCGCTTCAACAGCAACTTGGCGTTCATCTGCCGGAATGCCGGACAGCTCTGCTTCGTCTTCAATCAGCCATGTGTAAGCGTTAGTGGCATCCAAAATATTATCGGAAAAACGCGAGCTCAACGTGGAAAGTTCTTCCTGAATGGAGAGAAAACGGGCCTTTTGCTCTTCCGGTAATTCAGCCCCGCCGAGGCGAAAGTCACGTAATTGATTCTCAATAATTTTCTGACGTGCCATACTCAAAGTCGCGAATCCTGCGCTGGCGTGTATAGCTTTCACCTTCTGAAACAGTGCGAGATTTTGCGCCAGCTCGGCGTAATACTGCGTAATCTTTGGCAAATTGGCGTTATATACTTCGCGCAGCGGAGTCGAGTTCAACACTGCATTTAAGTGTGAGACCTGTCCCCATGATCGCGACAAACGCTCGTTGGCATCTGCTAACGGCTGTATAAAATTGTCCCAGGTGGGGGCAGACACATCGGCCAATAATCGCGCACATAGCGCACGATTTTCAGCTAAAAGTTGATCAAGCGCCGGCGCAACATGTTTAGATCGAATTTCCTCAAAACGTGGCAAACCGGAAAAATCAAGTAATGGATTCATATCTTAAAAACAACCTTTCACTTATGATTAATTTTAGCCTGTAACAGGCAGATTCAAGTACAGATCGTAGCAGATCAACATTAACTATCCCGTTAATGTTTTATGTCGGGATGGAATGACTTAGCCCTGCGCTAAATCAAAGTAACTGCGGTTTCGCCATCGACATGCAGCGCCCCTCCTTGAGCAGAATCTCGAATTCCTCGGCGGGGATCGGCTTGCTAAAAAGGTAGCCTTGCATTTCGTCACAATGATGTAAGCACAGGAAGGATTTCTGCTCCTCTGTTTCGACTCCCTCTGCGGTTACCCTGAGTCCCAGATCATGTGCCATGGAAATGATGATCTTGGTGATTGTCGCGTCATCTCGGTTGGTGGTGATGTCGCACACGAACGACTTGTCTATTTTAAGAAAGCTTATTGGGAAATGCTTGAGGTAATTCAGGCTTGAATAGCCGATACCGAAGTCGTCAATCGCGAACT
Source organism: Candidatus Nitrotoga sp. BS (assembly GCF_927797785.1). Classification (GTDB taxonomy): domain Bacteria; phylum Pseudomonadota; class Gammaproteobacteria; order Burkholderiales; family Gallionellaceae; genus Nitrotoga. The sequence goes on from NZ_CAKMLL010000099.1 coordinate 46,090, forward strand.
TCACCCCGATTGCCCTGAGTTGAGTGAGTGTATCAATAGCTGCTTCTACATTCTGCATGACCATACTCTCGGTCAGCTCCAGCTCAAGATAGGTAGGATCCAGTTCGGTCTCTTTCAAAATATCGGTAATTACTTTAACTAGATCCTGCTGCTTGAACTGGCGCGCGGAAAGGTTGACAGTGATGCTCACTGGCTTGAGCCCAGCCAGCTGCCACGCTTTATTCTGTTTGCAAGCGGTGCGCAACACCCATTCCCCAAGCGGCACTATCAGGCCAGACTCCTCTGCCACAGAGATGAATGTGATCGGGTAAAGCAAGCCTTGGACGGGATGTTGCCAGCGTACCAAAGCCTCCATGCCGGTGATTTCGCCGCTAACCAGATCCACTCTCGGCTGATAATAGAGCAGAAACTCTTGGCGCTCAATTGCTAGTCTCATGCCGTTTTCCAGCGTTAGCCGCCCCAGTGCTTTGGCATTCATTTCGGCGGTACAGAACTGGGCGTTGTTGCGTCCTTTACTCTTAGCCAGGTACAAAGCGCCATCGGCACCCTGAAGCACGGCCTTGATGTCCTCACCGTCCTTGGGGTAGAGCGCGATGCCGATACTGCATGTGACAATTAGCTCGTGCCCTTCAATGGTGATTGGCTGAGTCATAAGCGTAAGGATTTTCTGCGATACCATCCATGCATCGTCTTCTGATGCGATGCTGTCCAGAATTACCACGAACTCGTCCCCGCCCAGGCGAGCCACAGTATCGCCCTCTCGCATGCAGGTAGCAAACCTGGCAGCAACCTGTTTCAGTAGAACATCGCCGGCATGATGGCCCAAGCTGTCGTTTATGTTCTTGAAATGGTCCAGGTCAATAAAAAGCACGCTTAACATTTTCCCGTGACGATGCGAGTTGGTCAGCGCTTGGACGAGCCGATCCTGGAACAGGGTGCGACTGGGAAGCCCGGTCAGGGCATCGTGGTAAGCCAAGTGATTGAGCTTATCTTCCTTTTTGATGTATTCCAGTGCATATGAAATATTTGCGCTCAACTCAGTGAGCAGTTTTATTTCTTCCCTATCGAAAAAATTTGGCTCTGAAGCATAAAGGACAAATAAGCCAACTGGCAGGTCACCACTATCCATCATCAGAGGGAAGATACCCATGGAACGGTAGCCACGCTGTAATGCATCAAAGCGCCAGTGGGCTACTTTTGGGTCGGAATCAAAATCGTTGCAGAAGATGGGCGTTTTTTCCTGTAGCGCCCGCACTACAAGCAGCAATGAACTTGTCCCCTTGTCCTTGATATATGAGGTCATTTTATCAAGATACCCTTCGTCAACACCTGACCAGGCCGTGGGTGTCAGCTCCCCTCCGTCGGGGTTCACCAATCCTACCCAGGCCATCCTGAAATGGCCTTGCTCCACCGCGATACGGCAAGCGTCGTCAAATAACTCCTGCCGGTTCCGAATACGGACAATAGCAGCATTGATGCCGCTCACAATCGCATAGAGTCGGTTGAGTCGAATAACAAGTGCCTCCGCACGTTTGCGCTCTGTAATTTCCTCGTTCCGCTCGCGCACTGCCAGCTCGAGGAGCTGATTATGCTCGGCGAGACAATCGCTGTATTCTTTTAAGCGTAACAGGTTGCGCACGCGCACCCACAACTCGGCACGATCAATCGGCTTAGTCAGATAATCTTCTGCCCCAGCGCTCAGCCCAGCCAGCAGAGAGCTGCGGTCATCCAACGCAGAGAGAATAATGATGGGAAGGTTACGGGTGGCGGAATTGGCTTTAAGCTTGGCCGCCACCTCAAAGCCATTCATGCCGGGCATCATGACATCGAGCAGAATCAAGTCTGGGGACTTCTCCGCCACCATCGCTAATGCCTCCTCGCCACTGTTAGCTGTAATGGTAAGGTAACCTTCCGGTTTAAGCATGACCTCCAGCAACCTCCTGTTTTTGGGATCATCTTCCACAATCAGGATTGTTGCTTGACGAGGTTTCATGGCGGACTCTCTTCTTTGTCTGGCTCCGTGAAAGAATATATCAAATAATCACACTTCGCCAACTATGCCTTGATCTTTGCCAACAATTCCAGTCGGATGCAGATTCACTCTGCCGTCCATAGCGGCAGCCAAACCGTGAAGCAGGTGCCCTGACCTTCAGCGCTTTCTACCGCCACCGTGCCGCCATGCAGTTCAGCGAGCCCCCTTACTATCGCCAAACCTAATCCCGTCCCTTCGAATTTGCGCGTCAGACTGCTATCAATCTGGCTGAAAGGTGTGAATAGTCGCTCGAAATCTTTATTAGCAATGCCGATGCCGCTGTCGGTGACGCTAATCTCAATGAATTCCAAAATTTTGTTATCACGCCAAGGGAGACTCAGCCCCGCCCATCGACCGGTTAACTGCCCGACTTGGGCACGCGACACGCGACGGGCACGCAGGGTGACATCACCGCCTTCTGGAGTAAATTTGACTGCATTTGATAGCAAGTTATAAACGATTTGCTTGACCTTGTGCACGTCTGCCTGAATATCGCTCAGTCCATCGGCAATATCCAAATTGAGGTGGGTGTGCTGAGCAGCAGCTTTCTCCCTGACCATAGTTAGGCAGTTGGAGAGTAGCAAAGCCATATCGACCGGCTCTGGATGGAGGATCATCTTACCGGCGTCCATTTTTGATAGAGTCAGGATTTCGTTGATCAGAGCCAACTGATGGTGGCCGCTCTCTAGAATGTCACTTATATAGCCACGTTGCTCATCAGTCAGATCACCAATCAGGCCATCCTTGAGCGCTTCAGAAAAACCGATAATGGCATTAAGCGGCGTTCTCAGCTCGTGTGACATAGTAGACAAAAACTCCGATTTCATCCGGCTAGCCGCCTCCAACTCAACGTTTCTCTGCTGTACCTGCTCATGCTTCTTCTGCTCTGCCTCCGCCTGCCTGCTGGCGGTCAAATCCCTTGTCACCACTATATAAAGCAGCCCCATATTGAAGTGAATTTCGCGCGTTTTTAATTCAAGCGGAAAACTTGTGCCGTTCTTGCGCACGCCCACCACTTCCCTGCTCAATCCAGGAGCCGTGGGTTTATTCAATTGCTGATGTCGTTCAAGAGAACCATCACACTGACCTCGGCTTGGCTCCCACGTCAACAGGCTGGCATTTTTACCGATAATCTCGTCGCCTTTGTAGCCAAAAATCTGCTCTGCGGCCGGATTGAAAATTTCGATCACTCCACCTTCGTTGATTGAAATGATGCCTTCATCCACGTTGTCCAGCACTGCACGGGTATGCGCCTCGCTATCACGTACTTGGCCGATGACCTTCACCAAGTGATCGTGAATTTCCTTCAGCGCTTTCATCAGTTGGCCAATTTCATTTGTGGAGCGAATTTCGATCCGCTGCGTCAAATTGCCTGCGGCAACGCCCCGAGCAATCCTCACTACGTCATTCAGCTGCTGGGAAATGGCACGGACAAGCTTAAAGCCTATCCATACAGCCAACGCCAGGGCAATGATTCCTGCAGCGATGATGATGTCACGAATGGTATCGTAGCGATTCTGTACATCTTCATACTCTTGCTTGGTCACACTCAATTGCAGCTTGCCAAGTGTCTTAATTCCCTCCCCAACTGGTTGATAGAGTGGGCGAATTTTTTCAACGAGGATTCGGCTTGCCTGCTTTATTTCGTTTGCCTGCAAAGCTGTTATTGCTGGATTAAGACCCTGATTAAAGAATTTTTTACGGTCATCGTCAAATTTAGCCGCCAGTATCTTTTCTTCTGGCGTTAGATAGGTGGCCATGTAGGTTTCCCATATCTTGTTGATCTTCGCTTCATTTTTTTTAAGTTTTGCAACATTCATACTAATTACGTCGGGCGTTGGCGACTCCAGGCTAGCCGTCAAGGCGATGCGATTAAGTAATATCAACGACTCAATGTCCGTCAACTGATCGAGTGCAAGGATGCGATCCTCATAAACAGTTTTCAGACTGTCTCTCGCCTTGCTCATTCCAAACAAAGAAGCCGACTCAATTCCTAACAGGATAACTGTTATGGAGAAAATGGTAACGATCAAGCGCCATTTAATGGTCGAATGTCTAAACATCTTTTTAAGGATAGTGGTGTCTGCCGCAGCTAGAATGCTGTTAACTATCTAAATACACTGTTTCCCAATCTCAATTAACTTGTTGCTCAACCGTCTAAATGAAATGTCGAACACTGAATGATTCAGACATGAATAGCGCTGTGATATTTGTTTTCACACCTCGCTCTGGACGAACTTGAACTATTTTAGAAAAGTTCATTATTGAATTACCACCCTAAATCTACAGCCCCCCGCGCAACCAAGGTTATTGACTAACCTTAGATTGATAAACAAGCTGCCCATTTACCAAGGTATAACGCACGCGCCCCTGCAATTCCATACCGATGAATGGCGTGTTTTTACCCTGGCTTTTCAATGCCGCAGGTTCAACCTTCCAATACACTTCCGGATCGAACACGCACACATCAGCAGCGGCTCCGACGGTCAAATGTCCGGCGTCAAGGCCTAATATACGCGCAGGTTGCAGCGTTATCTTGGCTAGTCCATCGGCGAGTGCACGATGGCTCTGCCTCGCCCATTTTAGTGCCAGCGGTAGCAGTAATTCCAATCCGGTTGCGCCAGCTTCAGCCTCGGCAAAAGGCAGTTGCTTGGCATCTTCGTCCACCGGTGAGTGATTGGAACAAATAGCGTCTATTGACCCATCGAGCAAACCGGCATGCAATGCATCGCGATCACGCTGACTACGCAACGGCGGTACCAGATGGCAGTTGGCATCGAAAAATCCGATATCCATTTCGGACAGGTGTACATGATTGGCAGATACATCGCAGGTAAGCGTCAATCCCTGTTGTTTGGCGGCACGCACCAGTTCCACTCCGCTTGCACTGGAGATCCGACAGATATGCAGCCGCACGCCGGTCTCATGCGCCAATTGTAAAATAGTGGACAGTGCAATGGTCTCCGCACACACCGGAATAGCGGGCAAGCCCAGACGTGTCGCTACTTCGCCATCGTGCGCCACGCCGTCGCGTGTCAGGAAGCTATCTTGGGGGCGCAACCAAACACTGAAACCAAATGTGGCAGCGTATTGCATGGCGCGCATCAACACACGAGTGTCAGTAAGTGCAGCATCGGCTTGACTGAATGCAATGCAACCGGCATCGGCCAGTTCTGCCATCTCGGTAAGTTCCGCACCATTCAGCCCGCGGGTCAGCGCACCCACAGGATAAAGGCGCGCTTTATTTAATTCACGGGCGCGGTGCTTGAGCATTTCTACCAGACCCGGCTCATCCAGCGGCGGATCGGTGTCCGGCGGACATGCCAGTGTCGTAATGCCGCCAGCTACGGCTGCATCCATCTCGGATTCAAGCGTGGCCCTGTACTCGTAACCCGGTTCGCGCAGACGCGCGGCAAGGTCGATCAAGCCGGGGGCAACAACTAGACCTGTTGCATCAATCACCTGTTGTGCCACAAAATCTGCAGGCGCACTGCCAACAGCTGCCACTTTACCCGCCGTGATAAATAAATCGCGGAGACCATCAATCTGATTTTTCGGGTCAATTAAATGCCCATTTTTAATCTGGATGTTCATCACTCAACTCCCGCCAAAGTGCTCATCACTGCCATGCGTACAGCAATGCCAAAAGTGACTTGTGGCAAGATTACTGATTGTGTCCCGTCCGCAACGCTGGAATCGATCTCAACACCACGATTCATCGGCCCCGGGTGCATGACTATGGCATCCTTTTTGGCTAGCACCAATTTTTCTCGGGTGAGGCCATAGTACTTAAAATATTCTTGTGCGCTGGGCAACACCGCGCCCTGCATGCGCTCGCCCTGCAAGCGTAACATCATCACCACATCGACATCGCGCAAGCCTTGCGTCATGTCGTGATAAACCTGCACACCGAGTTTATCGGCGCCGCTTGGCAATAACGTCTTGGGGGCGATGACGCGAACTTCCGGCACACCCAAGGTAGTCAGCGCATGAATTTGCGAACGTGCCACGCGCGAATGCAGTATATCGCCGACGATGGCCACTCGCAGGTTATGAAATTCTTTCTTGTAATGACGGATGGTGAACATGTCGAGCAGCGCTTGTGTCGGGTGTGCATGGCGCCCGTCACCGGCATTAATAACATGAATTTCCGGCGCAACATGCTTGGCGATAAGGTGAGCTGCGCCACTCTGCGAGTGGCGCACCACGAACATGTCAGCGTGCATGGCGCATAAATTATCGACAGTATCAAGCAAAGTTTCGCCTTTACTAGCAGAGGAAGAACCAATGTTCAAATTGACTACATCGGCCGAAAGACGCTTGGCAGCAATCTCAAAAGTAGTACGGGTGCGGGTGCTGTTTTCAAAAAACAAGTTGAATATTGATTTGCCGTGCAGCAATGGGATTTTTTTAATGTCGCGCCCTTCAGTCACACTCATAAAGGAAGCCGCTCTATCTAAAATACTGCGCAAGATAGGTGCTGGCAGTCCCTCAGTAGAAAGCAAGTGCTGTAGTTCGCCATGTTTGTTGAGTTGTGGATTATTCATGCGATTTGTTCTATGGCGGGTTCATCAAAATAGGCCTGCAGAATTTGCTGCGCCGCAACCTGATCGAGCAGCGGCTTTTGTTTGATGCCACGAATACCCATCTCAGTCAGCTGCGAACTTGCGGCAGTGGAAGTATATCGTTCGTCCACTAAAAGGGTAGGCAAATCAAAGCGCCCCTTGAGGCGCTGAGCGAAGCGGCGACATAAGCGGGTTAGTTCGTGCGGCGTACCATCATCGTGACAAGGTAACCCCACTACCAGCGCAGATGGCTCCCATTCACGAATAAGCTCAGCGATGGCAGCGAAGCGCTGTCCATTATGTTCGCCATGCAGGGTTGTTAATGGTCGTGCAGTGCAAGAAATTGAATTGCCCACCGCCACGCCGATGCGCTTAGTGCCAAAATCGAAACCCAGCAAAATACCATGTACTGAAATAACAATGCTCTCGTCAGGCATGTCCCACATACTCTGAGAGCGATGCATAATCCACGCCCAGCAGCGCCATTGCAGCAGGCAAGCGTTCCTCGGGAGGCAGCTCGAATAAAATGTGCTCTGAGGCCGGCACGGTGAGCCAAGCATTTTCTGTTAACTCATGCTCTAATTGCCCTGGCGCCCAGCCGGAATAGCCCAAGGTCAGCAGCAAGTTTTTAGGTTCTCGTCCCGCACCTACCGCTAGCAAAATATCTCTGGAGGTAGTCAGACCAAGATTGTCATTGATGGTCAGAGTTGATTGCCACCGACCTAACGGTTTATGCAACACAAAACCCCGATCAGTCTGCACAGGCCCGCCAAAATACACTGGCATGCCACTTAATTCAAACTCCCCCATCGGAATTTTAGTTTGCTCGAACAACTCGCTAAGTGTGAGATTGGTCGGACGGTTCACTATGATGCCCAATGCGCCTTGCTCATTATGTTCACAAATATAAACAAGAGTTTTGGCAAAAGGCGAATCCACCATGGCTGGCATGGCAATGAGAAAATGATGCCTGAAATCAAGTTGCGACATGGCTCTTATTGTAATCCATAAAGCGGCCTCTTAAGTCAAGAGATTAATGTATCGCACATAGAGAGTAGCCCATCACCACAGGGCTGTCAAAGCCCCAGACGTTTCCATATTTCCAACGAAGGAGCGGACTGGTTGAGTGTATAGATATGAAGACCAGGCGCACCGCCGGCGAGCAGACGTTCGCACAGTTGCGTGACAACATCCAGGCCGAATGCCTGCACGGATTCGTTGTCATCTCCATAGCTTTCCAACATTTTGCGGATCGAGCGCGGAATTTCTGCGCCACAAGCATCTGAGAAGCGCGCCAGCTGCGAGAATTTAATAATGGGCATTATGCCTGGCACGATGGGAAGGGTGACGCCCATCTTGCAACATTCCTCAACAAAGCGGAAGTAGCCGTCGGCGTTATAAAAATATTGAGTGATCGCGGAATTTGCTCCAGCCAATACTTTGCGCTTAAAGTTTAACAGGTCGTCGCGTGGCGATTTCGCTTGCGGATGAAATTCTGGATAGGCTGCCACCTCGATATGAAAGTGTTCGCCAGTCTCAGCGCGGATGAATGATACCAATTCGTTGGCATAGCGGAATTCGCCAGAAGTAGCCATCCCTGAGGGCAGGTCACCACGCAGCGCCACGATGCGCCTGACCCCCATGTTTTTGTAGATGTGCAAAATCGCGCGGATATTCTCGCGTGTAGAACCTATGCAAGACAAATGAGGCGCTGCTTCATCGCCATCGGCCTTGATCTGCTGCACCGTCTCCAAAGTGCGTTCACGCGTAGAGCCACCAGCGCCAAAGGTAACCGAGAAGAATTCGGGCTTGAGTACTGCCAATTGCTTGCGCGTAACGGAGAGTTTGTTTGCGCCTTCTTGCGTTTGTGGAGGAAAGAATTCAAAACTGAATGATTTAGAGTTTGTCATGATCAATAGTCACTGGCCCCTGCTGCGAAACTTGTTGCCGCAGGAGCAGCGAGAGTAAAAAAGAAAAAACACTGTATAACAAAGCACCCATCACGCCAGCCCAGAAGCCATTGACTTCGAAGCCTTTCAGCACTGAACCGGCAAACCAGAATAGCAAGCCGTTGATGACCAGGATAAACAGGCCAAGCGATAGCACGGTGACTGGCAGCGTAAGCAGAATCAGCAGGGGCCGCAGCAACGTATTAATGAGGCCCAGTAACAATGCTGCAATTAATGCGGATATAAAACCATTTACATGAATAGCTGGTAACAGATAAGCAACCGCTAGCAGTGCTAGCGCATTGAAAATCCAAATCAGGATGATTCGCATAAAGTTGCCTTTGATGTTGCTTTAAAGATTGTGTGAAATCTCACATGCTAGTAGCGATAATGATCCGACTTGTAAGGGCCTTCCTTAGGCACGCCGATGTAAGCAGCTTGTTGGTCTGTGAGCGTGCTCAGTTGCGCATTTAGTTTCTTCAATTGCAGTACCGCCACTTTTTCATCCAGATGTTTGGGCAAGGTATACACACCGACTGGATATTTGCTGGTGCTTTTTTCTGCCTCACTCCACAGCTCGATCTGGGCGATGGTCTGATTGGCAAATGAAGAACTCATCACGTAAGAAGGATGGCCTGTGCCGCAACCCAGATTCACCAAACGGCCTTCGGCCAGCAAAATGATGCGCTTGCCGGGCTGGCCGTCTACTGCGGGGAAAATTATGTGATCGACTTGTGGCTTAATGTTCTCCCAAACGTAAGCTTTAAGCGAGGCAACGTCAATTTCATTGTCGAAATGGCCAATATTGCACACGATCGCCTGATTCTTCATTTTTTTCATATGCTCATGAGTAATCACATGATAGTTACCGGTGCAGGATACGAAAATGTCGCCATGCTCAGCAGCATAATCCATGGTGACGACGCGATAACCTTCCATGGCAGCCTGTAGTGCGCAAATCGGATCAATTTCAGTTACCCAAACCTGGGCAGACAGTGCGCGCATTGCTTGTGCCGAGCCCTTCCCCACATCTCCGTAACCGGCAATAACAGCAATCTTTCCCGCAATCATTACATCGGTTGCACGTTTAATGGCATCAACCAGTGATTCCCGGCAACCGTACAGGTTGTCGAACTTGGATTTGGTGACTGAATCGTTAACGTTAATAGCAGGGAATTTCAGTTCATTGCGCGCATGCATTTGGTACAGACGATGCACGCCTGTTGTAGTTTCTTCCGTCACCCCTTTAATTGCCGCCAGGCGTTTGGAATACCAGCCAGGCTGCGTAGCAAGGCGCTGTTTGATAGCAGCATACAGAAAAGTTTCTTCTTCCGAAGTGGGCTTGCTAATTAGAGACGCATCTTTTTCGGCACGCGCACCCAGATGCAACAACAAAGTCGCATCGCCACCATCGTCCAGAATCATGTTGGCGTGATTGTCATTAGGCCACTCGAAGATGCGATGGGTGTAATCCCAATAATCTTCAAGTGATTCACCTTTAATTGCAAATACTGGTGTACCACCCTCGGCTATGGCTGCTGCCGCATGATCCTGGGTGGAATATATATTACAGGAAGCCCAGCGAACCTCTGCACCCAAGGCTTTCAGGGTTTCAATCAGCACGGCAGTCTGGATGGTCATATGCAGCGAACCGGCGATGCGTGAACCACGCAGCGGTTGTACGGCAGCGTATTCTTCGCGAATCGCCATCAAACCCGGCATTTCAATTTCGGCAATGGCGATTTCCTTGCGTCCCCAAAGAGCAAGATTGATGTCGGTAATTTTGTAGTCGGTAAATCCAGATTTGGTAACGGCGTTCATACTTTCTCCATTCAAGTTAATGAATGAGCGCCGTTGCTACAGATACACTCCTGTGCTCCAAGCCTGGCCTTATTCAAGGTCGCAGCGCCCCTCGGAACTGGAGAAGGTAAAGATTTTTGATAAAATATTCGATATAACGACAGCTAGGATTTTAACACGATCATAGCGGCTGTTTACAACCTTGGGATTTTAAACTCCTCTTTCCTAGGCTCCCACTCGGTGTGCTTGTGGCCAAAATTTTGACGCATACTCGAGCTCGTCTGAACAGGAGCACCACAGCCGCAGCAGGCTGCGGGCAATCCTGGCTCGCGAGCGATGCAGACAACAGACTCACCCGGATTCGACTACAGTCTGAATTTGCAAATTGGACTTTGCGCACAGCAGTGGCGATTGCACTGCTGACATGAATCTGGGAAAGATGTCCATGAGCCGTAGCTTGTTCCCGTCCGATGAGGCATTATTGAAACTCTTTAATATCGAGCGCTACAAAACATTAGCAGAGAATTGACGATGCCCATTTTAAAGTCTGGGCAGCGATGCTTAACCGTTTTTCTATTCGTTCGAAAAACGGATACCGCAGTATTAGCAAAATCCATTGACCTAAAATTTAGGATCCTCTCATGCGAACAGCTAACCAATCAGCTAAATCTTCCGGCTTGTACCAACAATTGACAAGGCTTTGGGCAGCGTGCCTGCTTCTGCTCTGTAAGCACACCATTGTGGTGCTAAGCATTATCTTTTGTAGCGGTACGCTACTAGCGTTGTGGTATCTATCTCATGCCACTAACACCTTGGTGCAATCTGCCGCACTACAGGGCATGACTCTGCAAGCAGAGACGCTAATGGAACTACGTAACGCATACACCTCTGAAGTTGTGGATCGCTTAAGCAGCCACGACATAGAAGTGACACACGACTACCTGCACAAGCCAGGGGCTATCCCGTTACCTGCAACCTTTACCATGGACCTTGGTAGAAGGATCAGCTCACACAGTTCTGGCATGGTGGTGCGTTTATACAGCGACGCCCCCTTTCCCTGGCGCAAGGATGGCGGCGCGCATGATGATTTTGAGGTACAAGCTTTGAAAACGTTGCGGGCGAATCCACAACAGCCCTACTACCGCTTTGAGGATTTTCAGGGGCGTGCATCGCTACGCTACGCTACGGCGGATGTAATGCACGCGGAATGCGTAGGTTGCCACAATTCACGCCCGGATAGCCCCAAGCATGACTGGAAAGTCGGTGATGTGCGCGGCATTCTAGAGCTTATTCGACCCTTAGACCGTGTGGAGGCGCAAAATCGAGCGGATATGCGCGATACCTTCTTTCTCTTTGGTGCCCTGTTGACGCTGGGATTGGGGGCGCTCGCACTGGTCATTACGCGCTTACGGCGTGTATCAGTGGAATTAGAGGATCAAGTAACGCAGCGCACCGCTGATCTGGAGCAAGCCAATGTGGCCATGGCGATCAAGGAAGAAGAAACTCGCTCCGTGGTCGATCACATGGTGGATTGTGTCATCACCATCGACGACAAGGGCATTATCCGCTCCGCCAACCCGGTAGTGGAAAATCTCTTCGGTTACTCTCGTAATGAAGTGATCGGACAAAACGTTTCTATTCTTATGCCAGAACCTCACAGTAGCGCCCATGACGGTTATATGGAGAGATATTACCGAACTGGACAGGCTCACATCATCGGCACTGGACGCGAAATCGAAGGGCTGCACAAAAATGGGGAGCGCATTGCTGTATATCTTGCAGTCAGCGAATACTTCGTCGGGGGAAAACGCTATTTCACCGGCATTCTGCGCGACATCCGTGAACGAGTACGTGTTATGAAAGATCTGGAACAGGCCCGACTTGAGGCCGAACAAGCTAGCCAGGCCAAATCAGCTTTCCTCGCTACCATGAGCCACGAGATCCGGACGCCCATGAACGGTGTAATCGGCATGGCCGACGTGCTGCAACAAACCAGCCTTAATAGCTACCAGGAGGAAATGCTCAATCTCATCCGAGAATCAGCTTTTGCTCTGCTGGATATCATTGAGGATATTCTCGATTTTTCCAAGATAGAAGCTGGCAAGCTTGAAATCGAACGCGCGCCCATGCATGTGGCGGAAGTGGTAGAGAAAGCTTGCGGAATGCTGGAACACTTGGCCACAAAGAAAGAAGTGGAGCTCACTCTGTTCATCGACCCAGCGATTCCCGAAGAAGTTCTGGGCGATGCTCTACGCCTGCGTCAAGTGATAGTCAACCTCACCAACAACGCCATCAAGTTTTCCAGCGGGCAAGAGCGCCCAGGGCAGGTGTCGGTGCGTGCATTAATGGCCAAGCACGACCCAGACCAGTCAGTGGTGATGGTTGAGCTTCAGGTAACTGACAACGGCATCGGTATGAATAAGGAGACCCAGTCTCGACTCTTTGCCTCCTTTACCCAAGGCGATGCCTCCACCACTCGGCGCTTTGGCGGTACCGGGCTGGGGCTGGCCATCTCCCGCCATCTGGTGGAACTGATGGGTGGAGAAATTGCAGTGCACAGTGAGCAGGGAAAAGGCTCCACCTTCACCGCACGACTGCCATTTACGCTACTGCCTAACAGTCCCGCCGATGGCGGCAAGACTACCGATCTTACCGGACTTTCCTGCTTGGTACTAGGCGATGACAACGGATTGAGAGATGATTTGAGCGTCTATCTGAAAGACAGCGGCGCGATTGTTGAACGAGTGCCAAACTTGACCGCAGCCCGCAATCGAATCAGCACGCTCCCGCCCGGCCGGTGGTTACTAATAATCGACGCCGGGCACGATGCGCCACCGATCGAAGAGTTGCGCGCGGCCTTCCGTGCCCGATCTGATCTGGATCCACATTTCGTGGTAGTTGCACACGGGAACCAGCAGCCCGATATCGAGCCCCGCTTTGTCGTCATCAGACGTGGACACCGTCGTCGGGAACGCGTCGAAACGGTGGATATTGTCACCCTGGACGGCGAGGTCATGCATCCTCAATCCTTCCTCCGGGCAGTGGCCATCGCTGCAGGGCGGGCGCACGAAGAAGAGTCACAACCATCAGACAAGATCGAGGCAGCCATCTCCTCCCCATCGCACGCCATGGCATTGCAGCAAGGCAGATTAGTACTGGTGGCCGAAGACAACGACATCAACCAGAAAGTAATCCAGCAACAGCTCGCATTGCTCGGTTATGCCGCAGATATCGTCGGCGACGGCCGCGAAGCACTGGAACATTGGAAGAGCGGTGACTATGCGATACTGCTCACCGATCTGCACATGCCGGAAATGGACGGCTATCAGCTGACCGCAGCCATACGTACCGACGAGGGAAACAAGGCTGGCAAGCAACGCATCCCGATTGTCGCCCTCACTGCCAACGCCCTCAAGGGTGAGGCCGAGCATTGCCGTGTCGTCGGCATGGACGACTATCTGAGCAAGCCGGTGCAACTTGTGGATTTGAAAACCACGCTGGCGAAATGGCTGCCGGCCGCTGAGTTGAGTCCGAACTCAACTGTCATGTCCGCTACACTCGCCACTACTCCCATCATAGTGGCAGAGCCGATAGACGTAAGTGTTCTCGAAGGGCTAGTAGGGAAAGATCCGGCGGTGATCAGCGAACTCCTGCTGGATTTCCGTTCCAGCTTGGCCAAAGTAGCGGCGGAGTTGCGCACTGCATGTCAGGCGGGCCAAGCCACGGCAGTCAGTGCAGCAGCACACAAGCTTAAATCATCGGCTCGTTCAGTCGGCGCGCTGGCGTTGGGTGAGCTGTGCGCTGAAATGGAAGAAGCGGGAAAGGCGGGCGACACTAAAGCACTGGAGGTGCTATTGCCACGCTTTAAGGCGGAAATGGCCAGCGTGGATGAATATCTTGGTTCGTTGTAAACACAACACTATGTCGTGAAAAGTTTAGGGAGAAAAAGTGATGATTGATAAACTCATGGTAAAAATTTTGGTGCTCGACGACGAACCATTCATGCTCAAATTGTTGGACCGCATGTTGATAAACCTGGGTTTCACTTCGGTCTCGCTCTGCGAGAGCGGTCGAGCCGCGCTGGATCAGTTAGATGGCGTAGGTCCTCGGCCTAACCTGATTCTGCTGGACCTCAATATGCCGGAAATGGACGGAATCGAATTTGTACGTCACCTGGTAGAACGGAACTATGCCGACAGTCTCATCCTGATCAGCGGTGAAGATGAGCGGATGCTGCTGACGGTCGAGAAACTGGTGCAGGCACATAAAATCAATGTGCTTGGACACATAAAAAAGCCGGTCAAACCGGAGATACTGTCCGCACTGCTGGAAAAGTGGGCACCTTCTTCACTGGATAGCCCGAAGGCGCAGAAAGTTTATGGTGCAGACGAAGTGCGCGCTGCCATCAGCAAAGGCGAGCTTGTCAATTACTACCAACCCAAGGTGTCAGTTTCTACCGGCCAAGTTGCGGGAGTGGAAACTCTGGTGCGCTGGCGCCATCCTGTTCACGGGATCGTGCTACCTGACCAGTTCATCGGCATTGCTGAAGCGAACAGCCTGATCGACGAACTGACCCGAGTGGTGCTCACCAACGCGCTGGCCCAGGCCAAAGCCTGGCAGGATGCAGGGCTGAAGTTGCGGGTAGCCGTCAACGTGTCTATGGACAGCCTGGCGTCCTTGGATTTTCTGGATTTTGTTACCGCACTCACCACCAAGATAGGCATACCGCCGCAGAAAATAGTGCTGGAAGTGACGGAAAGCCAGCTAATGGGAGATGCACGGATTCCGCTCGAAATCCTGACTCGTCTGCGCTTGAAGCGCTTTCGCCTTTCAATCGATGACTTCGGTACCGGACACTCTTCGTTGGCCCAGTTACGCGACATTCCTTTCGAAGAACTCAAGATTGACCAAGGCTTCGTACACCGCGCTTGGACTGTTGATACATTGCGAGCGATTTATGACGCCAGCCTGGCTCTGGCAAGACAATTGGGCATGGAGGTCGTGGCCGAAGGGGTCGAAGACCAAGACGACTGGAATCTTTTGCTCAGTACGGGATGCGATCTCGCTCAGGGAGCTTTCATCTCCCGGCCTATGCTGGCTGAGGATTTGCCCGGTTGGATGAATCTCTGGCAAAAGCGGGTAAGCAGCGGGTTCGCCAATGACATTAGTAGATAAAAATGAAGCTGCACTTTTGGGCTGTCCAAGTTCATGGTGTTGTTGGACGAAGCCGCTACGCGGAGAATACGGTTTTGACGTACCAAGAATATAACCTCATCTCTCTAGCTAGGGATTTTTCCATTACTTACTACGATGTACGTCTTACCTGATGGAAGTATTGTCTGACGCAAATTTCGAACTGAACTGCCAGCAGTCTCATCTAGATAGAGCACCTGAAGCTCAAAGGCCTGCAGCTTAAAACATTTCCGCCCAAGTCACTAGCCAGACGCTGATTCGACGACCAGTTTGCTCCCAGCATTTTATGTTCCCAGAGTTAATTTAGAATGAAATTTAACTGTCTCTAATCGGAGACCGTTAATTAAATTTATATTCAGCATGTTATGAGCGTTTATAAAAAAACGTCCCCGATAAACGACATGAATATTTTTAATATCCGCCAACCACCACTCTTTCTTACTTAACTTATTGTTTTATATTAAAAATAAATATTGGCATTAATTTTGCTTACTAGACAAGCACTGGCACAAGGTCAGTTTTCAATTTACTTTTTTAAAGGAAACTAAACAATGAAAAGCTTAATTAATATGCTGGTTTTTACTTTGGTAGCTGCTGTCAGTTTACCGGCATTTGCAAATGCCCCTCAGACGGTGGAGGAGTGCCAACAGGTTTTTGCTGGTAACGATGCCAAAATTCAGGCTTGTATTGATGGCTTGAAGTAATCATTAGGCGACCCTCGGCAAAGCCGGGGGCTTTTAAGTGTGCTCCCTAAAAGAGCTGATATATTAAAGGAAAATGATTTATGAAAAACTTCATGGACATGCTGGTTTTTGCATTGGCAGTTTTTGTTGCTTTACCTTCATATGCAACAAGTATCCCTCAGTCGGCAGCGGATTGCCAAAAAGCTCATGCGGGCGATAAGGTCAAAATCCAGGCTTGTATTGATGGCTTGAAAAAGTAATAAGAAGGCCTCCGGCAAAGCAGGAGGCCTTGCGTATGACCTCCTCAGAAATCTAATAATCAAGCCTTGTCTCGCAACGCGACAGGGATAGGCCTTACAAATTACACAGCAAATGTAATTTGTAAGGCCTATCCCTGAACCCCCGACCCTTTGAAACACGAGAATAGACATGACGAACGGATTTTATAATAGTGAAAGAGCTGATACAACAACCCTAAGTTTGCACAAAACTAACGGAAGGCAAAAGGTCAAGCAGCTTAACTAATGTTAATAAAGCAAATTGACCCGTTATGTATACGGCTGTTTTTCTACCCCGAACATACCGTCTAAGCGAATGAACAGGTGATATTCAGCCTAGCCTTTATTATTAACCGAGTGCCATGGGGGGGTAGCCACACATTACATTTCATTGTAGTTAACCCTACTTATTAAAAACCATTTTGACGGCATGTGCCATTTGTGTATAATGCGCGATTCTGTAAAACCGCATTCAAGCGAGGTTGTTATGTACGCAGTAATCAAGACTGGTGGTAAGCAGTATCGTGTTGTTGCAGGCGAAACCCTGAAAATTGAAACAGTTGCTGGTGAAGTTGGCAGCGCTATCGTGCTGGACAAGGTGCTCATGGTCGGCAATGGTGACACCGTATCGGTTGGACAACCTTTACTGGTCGGCGCTACAGTCACGGCAACGATAGTCTCTAATGGCCGTGGCGAGAAGATTAAAATCTTCAAGATGCGTCGACGTAAACACTACCAAAAGCATCAAGGTCATCGTCAAAACTTCACAGAGATCCGCATTGACGGCATTTCAGCGTAATATTGAGGGGAAAGAAAAATGGCATCAAAAAAAGGTGGTGGCAGTACCAGTAACGGTCGCGATTCACACTCAAAACGGCTCGGCGTAAAAACTTTTGGCGGCGAAGTAATTAGCGCTGGCAGCATTATCGTACGTCAGCGCGGTACGCGATTTCACGCTGGTGACAATGTTGGCATGGGCAAGGATCACACCTTGTTTGCGAAGATTGCTGGCAAGGTAGTGTTCGCCGTTAAAGGAGCACAAAGACGCAAGACTATCTTCGTGGTTCCAGCTTAAGTACTCCTAGCCAAGTACAATAAGCCCTATCGCGAGGTAGGGCTTTTTTATTTGCAGGGATATAGCAGACATCATGAAATTCATCGACGAATCAAAAATTGAAGTCATCGCAGGCGATGGCGGCAACGGTGCGGCCAGCTTTCGGCGAGAAAAATATATTGACAAGGGCGGGCCAGATGGTGGCGATGGCGGTTGGGGAGGTAGCGTGTATGCGCTTGCAGACCGCAACATCAACACCCTAGTGGATTACCGTTTTGCACGCCATCATCGCGCGCGCAATGGTGAATCTGGGCGCGGCGCAGATTGCTATGGTAAAGGTGCGGAAGATATTGTGCTACGCATGCCAGTCGGCACTGTTATCACTGATATCAATACCGGTGAAATGATTGCCGACCTGGATCACGACGGCCAAAAAACGTTGCTCGCCCAAGGTGGCAAAGGTGGCCTAGGCAATCTGCACTTTAAATCCAGTACTAACCGCGCCCCGCGTAAATGCACCCCAGGCGTCGAAGGTGAACGCCGCGAACTGCAATTAGAGCTGAAAGTACTCGCCGACGTGGGTTTGCTAGGCATGCCCAATGCAGGCAAATCCACCTTCATTCGCGCGGTTTCCGCTGCCCGCCCCAAGATAGCCGATTATCCCTTCACCACGTTACACCCGAACTTGGGTGTGGTGCGGGTATCGGCCGAAAAGAGCTTCGTTATCGCCGACATTCCCGGCCTGATTGAAGGTGCTGCCGAAGGTGCAGGGCTGGGACATCAGTTTTTACGCCATTTGATGCGTACCCGTTTGCTACTGCACTTGGTTGACATTGCCCCGATGTACGAGGGCGTCGATCCGGTGCGTGAAGCCCATGCTATTCTTAATGAACTAAAAAAATATGATGAAGTGCTGTATCTCAAGCCGCGCTGGCTAGTGCTAAACAAGCTTGACCTGCTGCAAGATAAAGATGAAAAGGTCGCCGCTTTTCTACAAGAGTTTGGCAACTATACGCGTTATTTTGCCATCTCCGCGATTAATGGTGAAGGCTGTCAAGAGCTGTGCTATGCCATCATGGAGCATGTGGAACAGGTTGCTAAACAGGAAGAATTGGCCAACGCAGAAAGTGCCAACAAAACCGATACCCCAATACTTTAATGCATCATGAAAACCGTTCTGACCCAGTGCAAACGTCTTGTCGTCAAAGTTGGAAGCAGCCTGGTCACCAACCAGGGTGAAGGACTAGACATCCCTGCAATCCGAAACTGGGCACAGCAGATTGCGACGCTGCGTGCAGATGGGTACAAAGTAGTTTTGGTCTCTTCTGGCGCGATTGCCGAAGGCATGCAGCGGCTAGGCTGGAAACAGCGCCCCAGCGCCGTTCATAAACTGCAGGCTGCTGCCGCAGTCGGTCAAATGGGCTTGATACAGGTGTATGAAAGCTGCTTCACCGCACATGGCCTGCATACAGCACAAATATTACTCACCCATGCCGATCTCGCCGATCGTGAACGCTATCTCAACGCTCGCTCCACACTGCGCACCCTACTGACTCTTGGCGTTATTCCCATCATCAATGAAAATGATACTGTAGTTACCGATGAAATTAAATTTGGTGACAACGACACTTTAGGTGCGCTGGTTGCCAACCTGATTGAGGCTGATGCGCTCATTATCCTCACTGACCAGATTGGTCTTTTTACTGCCGACCCGCGCAAGGATTCGAATGCGACGCTAATCAGTTTGGCGCAAGCTGGCGATGAAAAGCTTGAAGCCATGGCAGGAGGGGCGGGTAGCCACATAGGGAGCGGCGGCATGCTCACTAAGGTCCTCGCCGCGAAACGTGCCGCGCGTAGCGGTGCGCATACTGTGATCGCATCTGGCCATGAAATAGATGTGTTGCCACGCCTGATGCGCGGCGATAGTATCGGCACTCTGTTGGAAGCGCAGCCTTCACCTCTGAATGCGCGCAAACAATGGCTGGCGGATCATCTGCAAGTCTGCGGCACGGTGACGCTCGACGCTGGCGCAGCACATGCGCTGCGTAACGAAGGCAAGAGCCTGCTACCGGTCGGTATCACCAACGTGAGCGGGAAATTCGAGCGCGGCACAGTGGTTGCCATTTTCGATACGAATGGAAAAGAAATCGCACGCGGCCTGATTAACTACAATGCTACGGAAACGCGTCGCATCGCCGGCCATCCCAGTAATGAAATCGAATCCCTCTTGGGCTACGTAGATGAGCCAGAGCTGATACATCGAGACAACTTGATTTTATTGTGAGCAACAAGAGAAATTCCTTGCGTCAACTTCTTCACGATATTTGAGTAATCGGCATTGTCAGCATGTAAATGGATACGCCACCCAGAATTATTGGAGTCAATAATTGAATCAATATTACTCTGACCCTGACCCCAATTATGTGACCTGCTTCCAAACCTTTTCATACTAGCCACATTGAAATATGATCACGATTCACTTGCGCGCCCCAATCTCTGAGAAATTGGCAAGCCGTGAAAATAATTTAAACGCCTTACGCCTGATCGCTGCGGTATTGGTACTTTTTTCTCACTCTTACCCATTGAGCGGAAATATCCAACTAGAGCCAATCGGTCGTCATCTTCATATATTTGATGGCGGTGCCTTGGCCGTGATTGCTTTTTTCTTTTTGAGTGGCTATCTTATTTCCTCAAGTTGGGCCTCCACGCCACATTTTCCTTCGTTCATGGCAAAAAGAGCGCTGAGAATTTTGCCTGGCTTAGCTGTGGTTGCGGCGATCAGCGCACTTTTTCTTGGTCCCATAGTGAGTTCTTTAGATATTAATCACTATTTTTCATCCGACCAGGCATTTAGATATATCCGCGACAGCGTTAATGTCCTAAGCCTAAAAACCAACACGCTACCTGGCGTTTTTGAAGACCTGCCAATATCTCACGGCGTTAATGGCTCTCTATGGACCTTAAAGGTCGAATTCCTGTTGTACATCGCGACCGGAATGATCGGTGCGACTTGCCTGCTGCCAAACGAAGGAAAAGGCTGGCGCAGTATTTTATTTTCCACAGTGATGCTCTACCTAGCTGCTCGAATGATCACCGTTACCCAAGCCGAATTCGATAGTTGGAATACTGGCCTTATTTTATTTTCGTGCCAATTGATCGCGGTTTTTATACTCGGAGCAATTGTGTACACTTTACGCCACTGGATTCCCCGTTCCTGGTTACTAGTAACGGGACTTATTGGCCTTACATATTTATTTTGGGAAACCAGTTTATTTTTGCTTTTTATATATTTGTCGTCAGTAGAGTCCGGAGATTTAATTAAATAGATTCAATTGGTTGTTGTTTTGCTGT
>NZ_CAKMLL010000100.1 GCF_927797785.1 Candidatus Nitrotoga sp. BS
GCTATTCAAATCGCTTTGGCGGGTAAGGCTCTTGAGGGATGGGGTGAGTAGTTACCAATTGAATTAATATTTGCGCTGGAGTGACGAATTAATCAGTGCTTCCCCAGGCTTTATTTCATTCAGCTCTGCCGAGTTGAGGATGGACTCCCTTGGAGAAAATGCACATCAAAAAGTCCTTCACAGATAGCAATACCTCTATTCAATAACACTAATAACGTTGCGAGCAGCCGCTTTGCGGCTTGCCTGTTTATCTCTCTATCTGCACAATATAGCGATACTAAAAAGGTATCGTTTACATATCGACAAAATTGATAAGCAAAATTCGTGCCTTAATGAAAATATAAAAATAACTACATTAATTACAATATGTTAAATAATTAAATTCAGGTGTCAAGCACTTACAGGAGCAGTTTTATAGGCCAAGTGTACAAATTTTCGACAAATACAATTATGAACTCTATGGAGGATTCTCAAGTTTAGATATTCTGCGTCAAGCGAACGGCACATAGCGAGTAGCAAAGTCGCAAAGCGGCTGCTCGCAAAATTTGATTTTTAGAGGTGCCCACTATTCAACCTTAACTCTCGCCGTTTACATTACTAGACAATAATCTGACAACATAAAAAGGAACAATGATGAGCGCTTCAAATTACAAAAAAACAAAACTCTTAATGATCAATGCTTTGGGGGTTGCTTCACTAGTACTATTTTCAAATTCAACTGTAAGCGCGAAGGAGCCTTCCACGATAGCTGGCGGTGACTTGGGAAGTGGTCGAATAAAAGCTGAGACGGCAAAACCAATTAAGAAACCTTCAGCGATATCTAGCGGTGATTTGGGAAGTGGTCGAATAAAAGCTGAAAAGGAAAAGCCAAATAAGCCTACTAAATGAATTCAATAACGAGTTAAAACTCAAACTGTAGTGACACGCGGTAGAACCCGCGTAAGGCAATGCGCTTTGCTTATTGATGCCCTGCTTCATTGAGGTGGTCTGCTCTTTTTAATCTATCACGCAAAAATTTGTTGCATATTCGGTCGTTTTCGTCCGAAAATCGCACTATGACTGGAAACGAATTTATCCGCAAAGTAAAGGCGTAAGGCAAAAAGCTAGTCGTTGCCGTCGTGCTTAACACCTCCCGTGGCAAAGGTAGCCATCAAACGCCTTAACTTTGCCGCGCATTTACGATAGTTCGCAATTCAAAAGATGAGTTGAAAACGGGAACGTTTCACGGCATGTGTTCTCAACCCGGAATTAAACCCAGTGATTTGTGAGGTGTAAAATGGACCGATTTGAATATCCTGTATTGCTGAAAGCTGCCGAAGAAGGCGGATTTGTTGTGACTTGCCGAGACCTGCCACCGTTGATTACTCAAGGTGAGGACAGGGAGGATGCTCTGGTACAGGCCGTTGATGCGATGGATGAGGTGTTCGCGACTTATATGCTGGAAGGCATAATTTTCCCGACGCCGAGTAAAACCAGGCGCGGTGAATATTCGGTCGCGCCGCCCGCTGAAACAATGGCAAAAGCGGCTTTGTATACGGCGATGAGTGAAGCGGGAATCACAAAAGTGCAGCTTGCCAAACAAATGGGCATTGATGAAAAAGAAGTGCGCCGCCTGCTTGATCCGCACTATGGCTCAAAGCTGCCGCGCATCGCCCAAGCCATCCAGTTGCTTGGTAAACGGCTGGTGATTGGATTGGAAGCCGGCTGAAATGGTGCGCAATGACAAGGGGGCGGGTTCACATTGCTTTCAAAATACAAACCGCTTAATTCCACTTTTTAAGATGAGTTGGTAGGAAGGTGTATCTTAAGAGGTTCTCGCCACCCAAACTGCGGGATCTCTGCGGCCATGAAACACGGCCAGGACTATAATGCGGTGCTGTTCTGCACGAAAATAAACGCTGTATGGAAAACGTTTGGCCAAAACACGCCGAATGTCCTCGCGAACAACGGAAAACTGGAGGGGATGTTCAGATGCAAGCGATACGCAACGGTCAATCTCAGCAATGAACTCAAGAGCGAGGCCGCGTCGCTTACTGTCATACCAAATGCTTGCTTCAATAATCTCTATACTGGCGGCGCGATGAAAAGTGACAACAGGCTTATTGCCTGATTTTGGCAAGAGCAGCAGCTTTTACTTCGCTCCAGGGAATAACATCGTTTGGGTTTGCCAGATGATCTCTAAGACGGCGGTCAAGTTCTGTTTTTTGCGATTCTGTTAACGCTGGCGCCGCCCCTCGACTAACGATGCCGTACCAGATGGCCTCAACCAACTCGATCTGCTCATCAATATCGAGCACACTTGCTTGCTGTAAGAGTTGTGTGTTCATGACCAAGGCTCCATTCAAAACTTATGGGGCAATTCTAACCCGCTTAAGGCGCAATGTGCTTTGCTTATTGACGCCCTACTTCATTGCGGCTACCGTTCCGAACAAGTCATCACTCATCACCCATCCCGCATGCAGGAAAGAATGGAGCTGTATGTACGCTTACTATTTATTAGCCCCCGTAAACCCGCATTGACGCCAAGCTTCAAACACCGCTACCGCGACTGTGTTGGATAAATTCAGGCTGCGATTATTCGGTAGCATAGGCATGCGCAGGCATTGCTCCGGTGATAATGATGCCAATATATCCGCAGGTAAGCCACGCGTCTCTGGCCCGAACAGCAACGCGTCGCCCGCCTGATAACATATCTCGTGATAAGGCTGCTTGCCTTTGGTCGTGTATGCAAACAGACGGGCACCCGGCAGGGTTTGCAGGCAGGTAGTGAGGTCGTCGTGTACGCGCAGATCGGAGTATTCGTGATAATCCAGCCCGGCGCGCCGCAACTGTTTATCATCCAGTGAAAATCCAAGCGGCCGGATCAAATGCAGTTGCGCCCCGGTGTTGGCGCACAGGCGAATGACGTTGCCGGTATTAGGTGGGATTTCAGGCTGGAAGAGGATGACATTAAACATTTAGGGAAACCTCTGTTTTGAAATGATGCGCATCCCATCTTTTCCCTGCATGCAATGATGGTTATCTTTGCTTATAGGGGCGTGGAGATTGCGGGACAACTTGGTGTGAATAAAAAATTTACGAAGCTGAATGCGGCAATGTCCGCGCAATAACCCAGGCACTGATTTCGCGTGTGCCCGCTTTGCGTAAGGTTTGCGCCACTTCGTTCAGCGATGCACCGCTGGTCATTACATCGTCCACTATGGCGACGTGCTTGCCCGAAAAATCTTGCGTGCAAATAAATGCGTGACGCATGTTTTTGTCTCTTTCTTTTCGTGATAACGCTGCTTGTGGCGGCGTATCGCGCCTGCGTTGGCAGGCATTCAGCAGTACTGGAATAGCCATTCGTCGCCCAATATGCCGTGCCAGTTCAAATGACTGGTTGAAACCACGCGCACGTAAACGCACCGGGTGTAGCGGCATTGCCACCAGGAAATCAGGACGCACCGCAATACGCTGAATCAGTTTGTCTGCAAGACTGTTCGCCAGTACCAGTTTTTCATTATGCTTCAGCGCCAGCACTAACTTGTTGAGCGGAAAAGCGTAGGCGAACACGGCCACTGTGCGGTCGAAATGCGGCGCTTGTTGCAAGCACTGGCCACAGGTCGCGCCATCGTGCGTAGGCAGGGCGCACACCGGGCAACATGGCGCAGTCAGATAGGGTAAGTCAGCATCGCAAGCTGCGCACCATACGCCATTGCGGCTGGCGGTGCCGCACAGAAAACAGGGTTGCGCGGGCAGGGCTTGCCACAATTTTGTGCGGATGTTCAAAAAATGATGAGTCAAAATTGACAAGGTTGCGCCCTTTCATGGATGATGCCGAACCATTGTAATTCATTAGACTGCAAGCCATGACGACTCACACCGTTCAATTTACCCGTCCATCCAAACCCTCGGTACCGTCTCAAACATCAAGCGAAACGCAGTGCTGGAGTCTTGCCCAAGTTGAGGCGCTGTTCAGGCTGCCATTTGCCGATTTACTCTACCGCGCACAGCAAGTGCATCGGGAGCATTTCGATGCCAACGCGGTGCAGTTGTCCACTTTGCTGTCCATTAAAACAGGTGGTTGTCCTGAAGACTGTGGCTATTGCCCGCAAGCTGCACGCTATGATACCAGCGTGAAAAGCCAGGCATTGATGGAGCTTGATGACGTGCTGGCAGCTGCCCGCGTTGCCAAGGCCGCTGGCGCGACGCGCTTTTGCATGGGTGCTGCCTGGCGCGGTCCCAAGCAGCGAGATCTGGACCCGGTGCTGAACATGGTGCGCGAAGTTAAAGCGCTGGGGTTGGAAACCTGCGCCACGCTGGGTATGTTGAAAGACGGCCAGGCCAAGCAGCTAAAAGACGCCGGACTGGATTACTACAATCACAATCTGGACACCGCGCCTGAGTTCTACGACGAAGTCATTACCACTCGTGATTATCAGGACAGACTGGACACGCTGGAGCGGGTACGCGATGCGGACTTAAATGTATGCTGTGGCGGTATTGTTGGCATGGGCGAAAGCCTTAATCAGCGCGCCGGCCTGGTCGCGCAACTGGCCAACCTTGACCCCTATCCTGAAAGCGTACCGATCAACCTGCTGGTACAGGTAGAAGGTACGCCGCTGGCCGACACCAAAGCGTTGGATCCGCTGGATTTTGTACGTACCATCGCGGTGGCACGCATCACCATGCCCATGGCGCGGGTGCGACTGTCTGCCGGGCGACAACAAATGAGCGAAGCGGTGCAGGCTTTATGTTTTCTCGCAGGTGCCAACTCAATATTTTATGGCGAGCAGTTGCTGACGACCGGCAATCCAGAAGTGGAGCGCGACCGCGCGCTACTCAATAAATTGGGTATGTATCCGCTTGCGGCAAAAATGTAGACGGTATTGAATAATCGCCTTGCCTGTGATGGAAAATTTCAATGCCTTTTGAAGTGCTGCAGGTCGACCTCGACACCCGTGCAGCTAAAGGACTCCTGCGCCATCGCTGCGAGTTGCAAGATGCACAAGGCACACGCGTCAAGGTAAATGGCAAACCACTTCTGTCTTTTTCCAGCAACGACTACCTCGGTTTAGCTTGCCACCCGCAGTTGCTTGCCGCTTTGCAGGCGGGTACACAACAGTATGGATTGGGTGCGGGTGCATCCCATCTGGTCAGCGGCCATTTCAGCGCACACGAAGAGCTGGAACAAGCACTTGCTGAATTCGTCGGCAAGCCCGCAGCACTGTTATTTTCCTCCGGCTATCTGGCTAACCTCGGAGCGGTGCAAGCGCTGGTCGGCAGGCGCGATAGAATCTTTGCCGACAAGCTGAATCACGCTTCACTCAATGACGCCATGTTGTTGTCGCGCGCGCAAGTGCGCCGCTATCGCCACAATGACATGGCACATCTTGCGAAATTATTAAAGCAGCCACACAACGGTCGCAAACTTGTTATTACCGATGCGGTATTCAGCATGGATGGCGACCTCGCGCCACTGCCGGAATTGTTGGCGTTGTGTGAGCAATACGATGCCTGGTTACTGGTGGATGACGCGCACGGCTTTGGCATATTGGGTGAACAGGGGCGCGGCTCATTATTTCACCATAGAAATTCAACTGGCCTCACCTCGCCGCGCATCATCTACATGGCGACGCTGGGCAAGGCGGCGGGCGTATCCGGCGCTTTCATTGCAGCGGAACAGGTGGTGATTGATACGCTGGTACAACATGCGCGCAGCTACATCTACACAACAGCCAGTCCACCTGCGCTGTCCTGCGCGGTGCTGGCCTGTTTGCGCTTATTGCAGAAAGAAGAGTGGCGGCGCACACAATTATCGAAATTAATTGCGCAGTTGCGTGCGGGTCTGATTGGCCTGCCGTGGATGCTGATGCACTCAGATACCCCGATTCAACCACTGCTGGTTGGCAGCAATGATGTGGCGGTAGCTTTAAGCGAAGCTTTGCGCGCACGAGGCATCTGGGTGCCAGCCATTCGTCCGCCAACCGTTCCGCAGAGAACAGCGCGGTTACGTATTTCGCTATCGGCGGCGCATAGCGAGCAGGATGTGGCGGAATTGATTTCAGCCTTGCATGAACTTGCACATTGAAAGTCGCGGTGCCGGCGCGCCGCTGCTACTGATACACGGTTGGGGGATGCACGGCGGCATCTGGGGCAATGTGGTGGCACAACTTGCGCAACACTTTCGCGTGCACTGCGTGGACTTGCCGGGATACGGCGCCAGCTCAATGATCGCGCAATATGATTTAGAGGGATTGGTACAGAAATTATCTGAGCATTGGCATATTGAATATGGCGATAAGCCGCTGGCGTTGTGTGGCTGGTCGCTCGGCGGGCAGATTGCGATGCGCTGGGCGCTTCATGCGCCGCACCAGCTTGACAAGCTCGTGCTGGTCGCCACCACACCCAGTTTTGTGCAGCGTAGCGACTGGGAATGTGCAATGGCGGTGCATACCTTGCATGAATTTTCTATTGCGTTGCTGGGAAATTACGCGCTGACGTTGAAGCGGTTTATTGCTTTGCAGGTGCGCGGCAGCGAACACGAACGCGCGTTGCTGGCGGATCTGCGTGCCCGCCTGTTTAGTCGCGGTGAACCAAATATTGCGGCATTGCGCGGGGGCCTGGAAATATTGCGCAATACTGATCTGCGTGCGGTGTTGCCGCAAATTACTCAAGTTGCCTTGGTCATTGCGGGCGAGCGCGATATCTTGACTCCACCTGCAGCATCAAGCTATCTCGCGCAGCAATTGCCCCATGCGCAGTTATTCAATATAAAGAGCGCGTCACATGCGCCGTTTTTATCTCACCCGGAAATTTTTGTGCAACGGATCGAGGCATTTTTAAATGGATGATTATCTGATAGACAAACGCCAGGTGCGAATGGCTTTTAATCGCGCGGCCAATGGATACGATACCGCTGCAGTATTGCAGCGCGAGGTATGCAGCCGCATGCTGGAACGGCTGGATTATATAAAACAGAAGCCAACGTCTGTGCTGGATGTGGGCAGCGGTACTGGCTGGGGCACGCGCCAGCTATCGCAGCGCTATCCGGCGGCGCATCTACTGGCGCTCGACATGGCAATTAGCATGCTCAATGTATCGCGTAGCAGGCTAAGCTGGTGGCGCAAGCTATTCGATAGTGGCAAGCACAGCTACATATGCGCCGATGTTGAAGCCTTGCCATTAACAGCCAACAGTATCGAGCTGGTCTGGTCGAATCTCACCCTGCAATGGTGTAACGACCTGCCTGCCACACTTAGCGAATTACATCGCGTATTGAAAGTGGAGGGCTTGGTGATGTTCAGTACCTTCGGCCCGGATACGCTCAAGGAACTCCGCAGCGCATTCCATAGCGTGGATGACCACAGACATGTAAATCGCTTCGCGGACATGCACGACATCGGCGACATGTTGAAGGCCAACGGTTTTGCCGCGCCCGTAATGGACATGGAAATTATCACGCTGACTTACGATAATTTGAAAGCAGTGATGCAGGATTTGCGCGACATAGGCGCGCACAATGCCACTGCCGGACGCGGACACGGCATGATGGGTAAAGCTGCTTGGCTGGCGCTGCAGGAAAATTACGAACGATTCCGACAAAATGGCAAGCTACCCGCGACTTTCGAAGTGATTTATGGACACGCGTGGAAGCCAAAGTCCAAAGTAACAAAGGATGGTGCGCATATTATTCAAACGCCTTTTAAACTATAAGGCTTGGGAGCGAACGGAGTAAGCGCACCAGTGTTAGTTCCGTTATCTCTTCACTGCTGTCCGGTTAACACGCAAATAGATTCAGTTGGTTATTGAGCTGCTTGTTCATGTTGTGCCTGTTACTCGGCGAATTATGCATGAGTCCGGTTGTGCTTTTATTACCGGCGCGGCGCAGTACAGCACCAGATTTTATGTGTCCCGCTGATCTTTCCACGGGTTAATCGTTTTAACACCGCATCTCAGGAAATCGGCCGTGTTGCGTGTAACGACCACCATTCGGTTGGTTTGTGCTATTGCTGCGACAAGGGCATCCACAACAGGCAGTGGCTGCCCGGTTCTTTCGCCGTTACCGAGCATTTCACCCCATACAGTGAATACATCAATATCCGCGTTGAGAATTTTGCCTGCGAAGAATGGGATAAGCTCTTTCTTCAAATGGGTCTCGATAGCTTTTTTTCGCTTGGAGTCGTTGAGTTTCGCAATACCCTTCTGAATTTCGCCTATGCTCACGACACTAATGAAACACGCATCGGTGTGCAGGTAAAACCACTGCCGGACATCGTCGCTCTGTTTATTTTTGACAAACTCCGAAAGGACGCAGGTATCGAGCAAATACTTCATAGCTCGACATTCCTCCCCATGTCTGTGCTCCTTGCAAGATCAATATCCGCGAACCCGGATGGGAGACCGTCCAATACATCCAGCAACGTTTTTGCAGAACCCTTTCCAGTCATGCGCTGGTATTCGCTGTAGCTCAGTACTACAGCCTCCTCCTTGCCGCGCAGGGTAATGATTTGAGGTCTTGCATGAGCACCACGCACCACCTCACTTAACTTGTTTTTTGCTTCTTGCAGTTGCCATGTATCCCTCATCTCAACACTCCTTATCTAGCTATGTTGGCTAGACAGATTATAGCAAAATTCATCGGGTGCCCGTTCATCAAATCCTCGTCAATTTAAAATTCGCCTGGGGAACCGCATCGAAGAAACAGAAGGGATGATTGGAATTGAAATGTGTGGGTGGAGAGATTGAGAATGCGCAAATGCGCAAGAAAGCATACACAGATTGCGCCAAATCTTGCGCCCAACGCGACAAAATGCCTGCACCATTGCGGCACAAGCGGCTTACCTGTCCCACAGAGCTGGAGACAACTTTGACGCGCTATTTAAATAGTTTATAACAACCCTATTTCGCAGCGCGCTTTGAATCACTTGATGCCCATCCAGTCATTGAAAAAATGGTGCGCAGAAAAACCAGATTTATTTGTTAAACGTGTTTACAAACAGGCGGGACTGGACACATAAATACCATCTCTAACGTCAAGCTTCAGCAAGTTCAGTAATGGGAAATGGAAACTCCCTTTGGTTTGTTGCTTTCCTGGGCAGAAAATCAGCGTGCTCCTGCAGCGCGCAGCATGGTGGCGATGGGCGTATAACCGCGACGCACAGCATGCTGGAGAGGCGTGATGCCTTCATTGTCGGGAAGGTTTACATCAGCGTCAGCGGCAATCAGCAGACGCACGATTTCCTGATGCGCCGTGCCGCCGTTGGATAGCTGGATGGCTTCGAGCAAAGCCGTCCAGCCGAGACGGTTGATGTGATCTATCTTGACGCCAGCTTCAATCAGCATGCGTACCACTTCTACATGCCCGCGTTCGGCCGCAGGAATCAACGCCGTGCCACCGTAGCGATTGGTGCTGGCCAAGTCGGCGCCATTGGCCAAACTCATCTTGAGTATTTCAAGCCGACCCTCGGCACCCGCCAACAGATAGGGGCTGTCCTGCTTGGCATCAGTGGCGTTCACGTTGGCACCGGCCTCGATCAGCGCACGGGCGAAATCGACCTTGTTCATCTCGGTGGCTAGCAGTAATGGGGTGCGGCCAGCCTTATCGCGTACCTCACGTAGCGATAGACCGAACGGATTTTGGAGTAGGCGTAGCGCCGAAGACAGATCATTGGTGCGAACAGCCACATGCAGGGGAGATGCTGAGGCAGGTGAAGCGAACATGACGCAAGCCACAAAAAAGAAGTTGCAAAGACGTTTCAACATGGCAATTCCGCATTTGACCTGGAGAGGTTGTCATTATAAGGAATGCGTATCTTATGCGCATCTGGCAGGTGGTGATCCAAGTTGGGTTGGTTTGTTTGGAAAAGCCACATAACAGAAATTTCACCCTTACCGATGCAGCCAGATGGATTAGCAGTGCTACATAGACTGGACGCGTTTGGTGGAGTGGGGCAGTACCGTTTTTATTATTTCAACGAACTCGTATTCCTTCATCATTGTTTTACGAGCACCACGAAACTATTGGCAGGGACTATTACATTAAGTCGACCTTGGTTGGACGGAATACTGGCACCGCCATTGCCCCTGTTTTGACCACCATAGATGGCGGCGTCGCTATTGAATATTTCCTTCCATCCGGCATCAGGGATGGCCAGCAAGTCCTTCTCGATGATGTAACCGTCGACAAAGGCAGTGTTATTTAAGCTGGCTACGATAATGACTTCTTCATCCCCGCGCCATCTTTTAAATGCGATCACTCGATTGGAATTCGACAGGTGGAGAATGTCTATGTCCTGGCTGCGAATCGAGCGCAGTCGGCGACTAAGGCTTATTAGATCCTGATAAAAGCGAAATAGTGCCTTGCCGTTACCCGTTCGTTCGCCGATGATATTTTCGCGGTTCATCAGAAAGCGGTCATATGTGTAGTGTTTCTGTGCTCCGATCTCTTCGCCCATGAAGAACATGGGGATGCCCGCCGAAAGCAAGGTCAGTCCGCAGCATACCCGCGAGCGTGCCTCTGCCGCGATGCGTGTGGCACCTATTACAGAAGCACCATTGACGGCCGTCACCATGGTTCGCGCCGTACCGCCGGCATTGCCGGCTTCGTCGTGAGATTCGTGGAACACGACTTGGTCATAACGGCTGTTGTAAAGGGCGTTGGCAAACCAGTCCATCTGCAGCGGCTCGTTGCCGCCGAACCCGGCTTGTTTCAAGAGACGTGCCCGATTCCCGGCCATGTCGGAATCACCGATCAAGTGGTGGTAGAAAGCCAACTCCCACTTTGCGCTGAAGCCCAGCCCTCCTTGCGCTGGCGGTTTCGTCACGGCGTCCCATCCCGTATGATCTTCTGCGATCAGCATCACCGTAGGCTTGATCATGCGCAGGGTACGGCTCCACTCCCGCAGGAATTTTTGCCCGAAGAGGTTGGCGTTGTCTATCAGTCGTCCATCGGCGTGCAGCGTGTTGTCGCGGTGAATCGCCTGTGTCAGATCCACACGCAGCCCATCGACGCGCATTTCTTCAATGAGAAAGGCGGCACTGCTGATGAACTGCTGGCGCACAATTTCTTCCGAAAAACGCGGGGTAAAGCCGGTGGAGCCGTTATCAAGGTAGCCTCCCTCCGGAAACGGACTGCCATCATTTTTTTTGTAGCCAGAAGCGCGCCCTTCATACCAGTAATACATATTTTCTTCGGGCAAGGTTGAATCGTATTGCCACTGGGCGCGCTCCGCTTCGTTGTCATAGTGGTTATAGACCACGTCCTGGATGACTGCGATGCCGCGCCGGTGACACTCACACACCAAATGACGATACTTGTCGCGGCCCCCGGCGCTGGATTCGATACAGAAGTGATGACTGTCGCCATAGCCCCAAGCGGTATTACCTGAAAACTCCGCCATAGGCAGCAGCTCTATGGCATTCACACCGAGTTCAACGAGATGGTCCAGGAATTGTAGCGCGTCACTCAAATCGCCAGGGCCGGGCTTGCCGAACCCCAATGAGCCGACATGTAGTTCGTAAATAATCAGGTCTTCGAGGTGAGAAGGTATCGGCAGGCCGGACGTGGATTCTCTGGTCCAGAATTCCTCCGACGGAATGCAGTCCAGTTTCATTCCGCGAGGGGTGGATGAAAAATCTCGGCGCACCACGTCGGCATCAATTACTACGCTACAACTCACGGATCCGTCCAGCGTTTCAACCGTCCCCGGCCAAGCAGTCTTGGCCGGGTTGATATTGCCTCTGCCGATCTGGCTACGGGAGAAAATGTCAGTGCGATAGACGTGTTGCCCTTGCGCGTTCAGGATGCGATACATGTAAGGCAGGCTTTTGAACATCTCAAAATCGCCCTGCGGCCCACCTTCCCAGATGCCATCAGCCAGCTGAATCAGGGTGATCGCGGGCTGTGTCTGGTTTACTCCGGAGCTATCGTCGGCTATGTAGCCATTTGCCGGATTTCCGAAAACCACTTCTACATTTTTGGCATTTGGAGCCCAAATGCCAAAACGTAGACTGGGCGTGGAGCTCCCAGCAGTGAAGTGCTTGTTGGCTCCCAAGCGGCGGCCGTAAGTGAAAAAATAGCGTTCGATCTGGGGAATGGTCGTCTCACGATTGAGCCGAAACTGGCGATGGCGAGCAACGGAATTAACATCCTGCACTTCAGTTGGAATGCCCCAGAAGTTCGCACCCTGCGGCCCGTCAAAGATAACCCCCCACTTGAAGGTTTTATTCTGATCGACAAGGTCAAGTGAGATCGAGGTCGTAAAGATTGGGCAGCCATCCACGCCGATTTCCTCTTGCATCGGAGATTCTGTCCAGTCATCCGAGTATCGGCCACTACCATCCCAGCTGCCGCGCAAGCGGGCGTTGCGAAATATTGCCCGTTTAAGGCCGGTGATGTATTGAAATTTCACTGTCTGTATGGTCATAAATATTTCAACATCCAAATAATATTTAAAGAAGCCAGGCTCAAATTATTCTCACAGATAAGGCCAAATTCGCTCGTGGTGGTCGATGGTGGATGGACTTGTGTCCCTCAGTCCAATGAACTCCAGCATTCCCGGCTCCGAAAAGTATGCCAGCAGTTAAAAATCTCATCGAGGGTCAAATAGTAGAGTGGCACCCAAAAAAGTAAATAAGCAAATTGCTTATTTACTTTTCATAAATATCATTAAAAAATACGACGCATGTAACGTTGCGAGTGTATTTGCAATGCTGCACGGGCAGCATTTATTTTTACCCTTACAATATCCACCACCTTGATATTGGTTTTCTGCATATTACATGCGCAGGTTCGCCACTCGTATTGTTTAATGGTAATAGTCGAAAACGTGAGTTAGCAGCTATAACGTTAGGGGCAGGGCGGAGTATGGCTCTCGACGAGTGGGTATATCTCATTGCAACCGATGGATGTGACGCTCCGCATCTCCTTCCGAGCTTTCAACCCGGATGCACAAAAAAAGCGCGTCAGTTAGCGCTGCGTTTAATATATGAAAATGGTAATCTGAAAATTTGCCAGGCGAAATGATCATGGTGCTCAAAATCGGACTGTTACCCATTATATTGAGTATAGTTTTTCTGGGTTTCTTTGTGGCCAAAGCGGCAAGGAGGCGTGGCAAAAATCCGTTGGTGTGGGGAGGCCTAACCGTTGCTGTGATCACCGCTGTGACCTGGCAATATCTGCCTGGATGGGCGGAGACTGTTTTTTATCGAGGGAAGATAAAGCAAGCGACTATCATTCAGCGGCAGGTCATCAACTTGGCAGAGGCTAAAGAAATCAATTTTCGCGTAAGTATGGATAGCGTTAATTTCGATGTGCCGCTTGTATATAATTTTAAAGGATACAAGCAGCAATTACACGGTTGGGGGAGTGTGCAGCAAAAAAAGATTAAAGGTAAGGAAAGGCCGGCTGTTGACTTCATCAAAATTGATGCCATGTTGCCGGACCTTTCTCCACTTAGGCCAGAGAATCTAGCGCAATTCGAAAAATCAGCATGGGAACAAAACGTGCACGCCTCCATTACGCATATGAGGCCGTGGGATCGCTACTTTCAATATTTTTTTGAAAAATTGCAGCGGAAACCAGATTTGCCGGAATTACCCGGGATGTTGCATTACTACGATCAATCCGGCAAAACAGATGTATTTTTAAGCCATGATTACCCTACCGACGAATTGGTACGTATTCGGTGTGCTGATGAGAATTTTTTTCACAATGCATTTCCGATCTGCGTAGTTGAAAGCACGTATCGCCCTGTACCGGACATAGTGATATCCAAGCCCATAAAAAGTACAGTTTTTTTTCTGACGTATGAACTGCCCAGCCAATCTATTGCGCAGTGGCAAACGATAGATAAGAAGCTTAAATCTCGGTTTGACCAGATGGTGAGCATAGACGCACCAGCCTTACCTTAACCTGCGGCGAAAATTACGAGGCGAGTGGATTATGAATGGCGGTTGGTTGACCACAATTCATGCCCGGCGTTTTCGCGGATTGTAGAGCCAACAAATCTTTTCCCCCTGCTGTTGTAAATGCAAAGGCACGGGCGGCAAAATTTTTAAAACTTCGCTTCGCTTTCTCATCATCGGGAAACAACGTGCGCTTTCGGGTGTGCGAGAGGGCGAGACATAAGCGGGGACTATGTCATTGGAATAAAAGTGTCATATCAAGGTTTGCCCCTTCGATATATTCTGGTGTGCTCCCTTATTCTGTACTGAGTCGGATTAATGTCGAGTTCTTTTACACTGCTCGCTGAAACGTTTTCTGTCACTATATTTTGCATATAAAGTTCAAATTGTTGTGGTGTATGGCACACATTTTGCTTTGGTTAACAGTGATTGGCATGGTTTTAATTTATAGAGGCTCCCATGATCTTAAAAACACATTCACGGCAAGTATCTTCGCTGTCGCCTCAATGATGCTAGCTGCCCCAGCCAGTGGATTGCCTATGCTGGAAGTCAATAGTTCGAATGGAGGCTCCCGCTTCGGGTACCTAGCCACCAATGAAATAACCTTTGGCTACCGTTTTACGGCTAACGAGATTATCTCTGTAAATTCCCTCGGTATCGTCAACGCATTCGGCAACGGGATACAGATCGCGCATAGCGTAGGGTTATGGAACAATTCGGGAACCCCGCTGAGCTCGGTCTTCTTCGCATCAGGCTCTGGCACAGCGGAGGCCGGATTTCTTTACCGCGACACCCCTAGCGCGATCAATCTCGTGGCGGGCGACATCTATCGAATTGCCGCTACTTTTGTTGGCCAGGATAGTAGCGACCCAGTCCTCAATCTATTGCTTGGAAACTTTGATAGCTATCTCAATATCAATTCGGCGGTTACAATCGAAAAGGGAAACGCTTGGCATCTGGAAGACCTTGCCGAGAACGATTTCGACTTCCCTGATGCATTTACTACCTTCAGCTCCAGCAACCGGCCATCGTTTATTGTGACCTCAAACTTCCTTTTTACACGGAAAGCATCGAACTCAGTTCCTGCACCGAAACACTGGCCATACTTTGTTTGGGATTGGCGAGTCTGGGATTTCAACGCCGCAAAAAGCGATCTGAAAGCAATATCTGACTCCCCTTATACTTATATTTTTAATGCATTTTAGGTTGAACAAATGGATAACTTCGATTTCGATGTTTGGGCAAGGCTGGCGAGAACAGCTCCGGATGAATTCGAGCAACGGCGGCGTGATGCTATTGAAAGTCTGATATCAAGTAGTAACAATGTTCGCCGCCTGCGTGGATTGCAGTGGCGTATTGACATTGAAAGGAAACGTGCACGCACCCCGCTGAAGTCCTGTTTGCGCATATCAACCATGATGTGGGATGCGTTCATGGATTTAAATAATGCATTGAAGACCATTGCGGGAAATGATTGTCAATCAAGAAGCGCATCATCTCATTCTGCGGGAAGCGCAGAAATTATCTATCTGGCTACTGAATACAAATCACACGAATGAGACGGCAATACAAGCTGACGCCACATTCAACCTGCAAGTGCACAACTAGCAGGTTGAATGTGGCGCATAATGATTGTGGTGTGATTTTGCGATATCAAAAATGACATGTCATTTTTGATATGTCTGAGAAATTTTAATTGTTATATGCTGGGTGCTCATGTGTCCGAATTTATCTATTCTTTGATCTCATACGTAATGATAGAGACTACAGCTCCACCCTTGTCCGATATGGCACACATTCGGCCAACACCTGGCAAGTCCATTGGAGGATAAACGGCTTTGCCGCCAGCTGCTTCGGCTTTTGCAAGCGTCTTATCTACATTATCAACAGTGATATAGGTTCCCCAGTGATCAGGAGTCTGCTCGCAACCTTTTGGTTTGGCCATGATGCCGCCCACAGGAACACCGTTGGCTTTCAAAACATGATATTTTCCTTGTGGCATCTCCATTGTTTCGATTTCCCAGCCAATCACTTCAGTATAAAAACTAATTGCGGATTCAACATTGTCCACCGATAGTTCGGACCAGCTAAAAGCTCCATGTTGTTTTAATGTTTCATTCATAAAATAGCTCCATTTCGTGGGTTTGAATTCAGAATGCTCGCGTCTCACCTCAAGGATTTAACCCATAAAAAACAACTAGCTATTTGCGCTATGAATTGCCCAGCCAAACTATTGCGCAGTGGCAGACGATAGCTTAAGAAGCTTAAATCCAGGCTCGACCAGAGGGTGAGCATTAATGCTACATCCTTCCTTTAATCTGTGGCAAATTGTCGTCTCTGTTTTGCAGTTGTTTAATTGTCCTGTTACGTGAGCTGATGAATGATGCAATGGTCTTGCGCCGCACCCGCCAATGTGTGTTCGAACGTGCCGTGGATATGCTCGCCCGTGCGGCAGAAATAATGTCAGCACTTATCCTTTGTCGCGACATTCAGGCAGCAATGAGCACAGAAATTTTCCCCTGGAGCATCCGCTGATTCTTAACCCGCTAGCGCACTCTCCAATCATGCAGTTGACGAGCTGCCGCAAAACCTTACAATCCTCGCAGGTTCGGCTCAGTCCAACATGGTTTATCTGCCGCCAATACGGGATGCGGGTAAACAAGTTTGGGCGGGGCGGCAGAAAAATGCTATTCATTGAAAGTACACGGGGGCAGGCCTCACAAAATAATATAAAGTAAATCTATGCGATGAGATAAAACGTTCGCATAGACCAAGGCACAACAGCCAGAGATAATCAGCGGTGCATGATTGCAATTCCTGATCGCTGTTCAATCGCATCAAGCATCATCATATAGGAGCGCCCCTGCATGAAATCCTTCATCCGCGAAAACCCCACTATCGCTTTTGGATTAGGTTTGCCCCTGTTACTTGTTGTCGTCTTCCTCTTGGTTTCTGGGATTCCTTCTCTGCTGGTTGATCCGCCTCAATACGACGTGCTTTATGCGACTGAATACGTTGGAAACTCGAATGGCGTGCAGATCTCCGTGGTGAACAAGAAAATTCAGGTCGTCTATCATGGCAAGGTACAAGACTACCAGCGGCCGCGTCTGTGGCGTTACAGCCCGAAAACCGGGGCGGTGAAGGAAATTACTATCTTGCAGCCACCCGGCCTTGCGCCGCCCGGACAAAAAGTCGCAACGCCTGAGGAGGCGTCAATGATCACGACGATCGAGGTGCCCGATCTGGCCGGAGTGACGATCGATTCTTCCAGTATTGCAGCGGATGGCTATGAATTCAGTACGGGGTTGAAGGGTTATTCGGGCGATGTTTTCACCGGCATATTCTATTCCTCGCGTTACAGCAATGAAGCGGTGCTGACGAAAAAAGGGCGCAGCATCCGTCTGCCGAACGCCGGCAACCGATATTTCAGTAGCAACACCCGCTTCATCGGCTGGGTGGTAGCGCCATGATATGGCTGCTGTTTCTCATCATTGTGCTGATCGGTGGCGGCTTCTGGGGCTGGCCATTGCTGGCCGGTATGCTTGGCGCATCAACTGTAACGGATAAAAACAGCGCACTCGCAAGCATCGCGCAACTCATGCGCACCTATGACATCAAACCCGTCGAAGTCGAGGCTGCCTTTCTGGCACCTGCCGCTACGCTTGCTGATCCTGTAAGGCGCAGTAGAGGTCATGTCGCGAAGACGCTGTTTGTCTATCTTGGCGCGATCTTCATCCTCGCCGGTGTGGGTACTTATATAGGTACGTTCTGGCAGAGCATGGGCAGTGTCACACGGGTTTTCATGACGCTGGGCGTGGGCTATATTTTGCTTGTCGTGCTGGTTTCTGCGCTGTACGAGAATAAATATCCGAAACTTATTTTGCCGCTTGCGCTTGCTTCGGTGTTCATGATGACCGGTGGCTGGTTTGTGTTCATCCACGAGATGTTTCCGCACGGCGACAACTGGCGTGTCGCCGTGCTCGCTGTGTTTGGCGTGATGGCCATGCAATTGGGCGTGCTGTTCGGCAAATACCGGCGCACGGTGCTGGCCTTCACATTGCTGTTTTTTGTATACGGATTCATGCATGTGGGCCTCGATCTGCTCGACGTGCCGTCGGCTTACATCGCCATTGTTCTTGGAGCCTCGTTATTCCTGGTGGCAACCGCACTTGAGAATACGCCGTACCGTGTGCTTGCTGCACCCGCATTGCTGATCGGGATTTGTTGGATGAACGGCGGCCTGTTTGACCATGTCGCGCTTGCCACCGCCGCCAACTGGGCGAGTCTGCTCGTCGGCCTGTGTGTGATGTCCGCAGCCTATGGACTACAGCTGGCGGGGCGCTATGCAGGTCTGACCGCTCTCGGTTATTTCTTTGGGTCGATCCTGGCCTATAGTGGTTTGTTTGATCTGTTACATCACACCGCTTTCGAACTTGGCTACCTCGCGGTGACCGCGACCATGCTCTATGCCTGCGTGGTTCTGCAAAGCCGGGCGCTGTTGTTTACCACGGTAATTGCGATGCTCGGCTTTATCGGGTTTTACACGGCCAAGTATTTCGCGAACTCTTTGGGCTGGCCTATTACCCTTGTCCTGATGGGGGTCGCTTTTCTGGGCGTCGGCACGATCGCTATTAAGGTCAGACGGCAAATCTAGGTTATAGATGACGCTTCGCTTTTTTATAACGTTACTCAGTTTTTTCATTCCGCACAATTCGGCAAGCTTGCATGCATAGGGTGATCAAGTTATTAGCTTTGATATGCAATTTCTTAAATTTCAATGCTGTAATAATGAAGCAGCTGGAATGGTGCAAAAATTTAACGAAACATTAACAAAAGTGCTTGACATTATGTTGCTTATTCACAAGGCACGAATATAAACCTGACAAAAAAATAGTTTTAGCATTGTTTTGAACGTAAAATATAACTTGTTGTTTTTAATTAAAATAAATTATGCTTATAATATAAGCGACTGGAAAAAATCGTATATAAAGTTAGCAGTTATCCTGATTTTATTGAAATTACTCACATTGTTATCCACAGTTTATGTGGACAACACAAAATACTTAATTAAGTCAGTAAGGTTAGGTCAATATGATAGAAATTGATGGAAGAAATGTTGATAAAGTGCAATTGCCGCTATAGCCCTGTAATGTTGAAACATTACAGGGCAGCTCTAAAAATCCAATTTTTCTCAGCTTACCTCAGTATTATCGAGCTAAAAATCGCGCCATCCAAGGCAATGGACGCTTGCCTATCCGTCAAGGCTTGACGAAGCGAAATGCGAATTTGTCTGTCGGTATGTCCATATCGGAATAAGCTTGATTGCGAGGGTCGGACGGATTACGAAGAAACATACTTTCTTGTTCAAGTTGAAAACCGATTTTTTGAAGCTCATTCAAAACGATAGCCTGGTCAATGCGACGGAGCGACTTTGCTGTTTTAATATCAGTGCCTGTTTTGGCGGAGTGGTCGATCACGATGAGGTGTCCGCCAGATTTCAATGCCTTAAATAATCGTTGGTTCAACCTGGCACGGCGGGCCACCGACAGATAAGTGCTATTGTGATAATTCATGATATTGGTAATCAAATCCAGTTTGGGCGCATCATCGGGTATGGGGTCTTCTAAAGGCCGTGTCACCGACACAATGTTCGATGGGCGGTGATCGCCCAATCGTTGGATGAATGCTGGTCGTTGGCGCTCTCCTTGCGCCCATACCGTTCCGGTGCTTCCAACAGCCAGTGCAAGCAATTGTGTGGTGTATCCATTGCCGGTTGCAAGATCCAGTACCCGCATGCCTGGCCGCACTCGGGAGAACTGCAGGAACTCAACCGGTTTGCGTGTAGCATCAGCACGCTTATCTTGATTAGTACGCATGGGGCTGGCCGCCGCCTGTTGGTAAATGTCGGATAGAGTTCGCGAGTTGTTTAATTCAGGCGCGGCGTATCCGTTTATTCCCCATGTTAACTCTCTGCATATAAAGCCAAAGATAGCGATAAGTATTAGTACCCGTCGGCCAGTTAAGTTGTATCGTGGGATCACAAAAAAATCTTTTCAAAAATATTAAGGCTTGACAAAGCGCAAGGCAAATTTGTCTGTCGGAATATTCATATCGAAGAAAGCTTGATCGCGAGGGTCGGACTGGTTGTGTAGATATATACTTTCTTCTTCAAGCTGGAATCCCGCCTTCAGAAATTCTTCACCAACGATTTTTTCGCCAATGCGGTGTAGTGATTTTGCATCTGAAACTCCACTCCCCGGTTTTGCTGAGTGGTCGATTACAACAAGATGTCCGCCAGGTTTCAATGCATCAAATAGTCGTTTGTTCAGTTTGGCGCGGTCAACGGGTTTATAGGCTATATCATGGTAGCTCATGATGATGGTAATTAAGTCTAACTTGGGCATATCACTGGGTATAGGGTCTTCGAAAGTGCTTACTACCGGAACAATGTTCAATTGGGGATGGTCGGCCAATCGTTGGACGAATGCTGGCCGTTGTTTGTCCACTTGCGCCCATACGGCCCCCTTATTTCCAACAACCAGCGCGAGTAGCTGCGAGGTGTATCCTCCGCCAGCGGCAACATCCAGTACCTGCATACCCGGCCGCACTTGGGCGAACTGCAGGAACTCAACTGGCTTGCGCGTTGCATCAG
Organism: Candidatus Nitrotoga sp. BS; assembly: GCF_927797785.1. GTDB lineage: Bacteria > Pseudomonadota > Gammaproteobacteria > Burkholderiales > Gallionellaceae > Nitrotoga. The sequence goes on from NZ_CAKMLL010000100.1 coordinate 20,540, forward strand.
CACGTCTGTCTGCATTGGTCCGTATTGGGTTGCTAACCGCCTGTTGATAACTCTCCGTTACAGATTGCAAATTATCCAATTGAGGCGAGGTATGTCCGTTCATGCTCCATGCCAAACTGAAGCTGGCGATGAACGTCGAAAGCCATCGGCTCGTTACGCAGTATTTTTTTGTTACCATGAAGACTCCTTAATTTATAATTTCGTACTTGCTGATTTTTACAGCTACTACAACGGTCGTCTGAATTGTCGAGTTTACTTTTCCATGAAGAAATAATAATCGATTCAGCGACTTTCTAATGGTGTTTTGGACTGGGAAAATACTCCTGCACCACTTGGGCTACATTTGAGGTATTCTTCATACAGTTTAAAGTGTAGCGCACTAAGTGAATTTCGAATTACCTCCACCACTTCTATTTCGTTTGCATGCGTTTAATAATTATATTTTTGGCAAATTTGTTGCTTGTCACGTTCCATACCGCTTGGGCGGATGACGTAATCAAGAACGACGCGCCTATCATTTCTCCAGCCAATGAGGGCTTACATGCTGAATGATTAGTCTACGCCATGAGTTTGATTGGTACGGGTTACAAATTAGGCGGGCAGTCTTTCGATACCGACATGGGTGCGAGATATTGGGCTAAACGCTTTAATGGTGCACGGCGCGTCCTTAAGTTTGAAGCTCAGGATGACAGTTGAGGCTTTTTAAATATAACATTTAACAAGAAGAATATTTATTGTCGCATTTGATAATAATTATCACTTGTGGTTAACTAGTACGTAGTTGCTTGCCTTCTCATGTAATTTATCTAACTGACACTTTGGAGTTTATAAAAATGGACAAATGCATGTCGTTATTACATCGTTATTCTGGAGTTTTCGTCGTTACTGCCATGCTAACGGCGCCAATGACTGCTTACGCCGCTAATGAAATTGTGGTTTATACGGCTCGTAATGAACAGCTTATCAAGCCGCTATTCGATGCCTATACCAAAGAAACCGGCACCGCTATCAAGTTTCGCACTGACAAGGAAGGGGTGTTACTACAAAAGCTTAAAGCGGAGGGAGTTAATACACCTGCCGACATGCTGATTACGGTAGATGCCGGTAATCTGTGGCAAGCTGCCAATCTGGGGTTGTTGCAGCCAGTGCAATCCAAAACACTGTCAGATAATATTCCCGCCCATTTGCGTGACCCGGCTAACCAGTGGTTCGGTTTGTCGGTGCGTGCCCGCACTATCGTTTACAACAAGAATAAAGTGAAACCAGGTGAGCTTTCTACCTATGAAGATTTGGGCAATCCAAAATGGAAAGGGCGCCTATGTTTACGCACTTCGAAGACGGTTTATAACCAATCGTTAGTGGCGATGATGATTCACGAATATGGTGAGCCTAAAACTGAGCAAATCATTAAATCTTGGGTAGCCAACCTCGCTACCCCACCAATATCTGACGATGCTCGAGCGATGGCCGCAGTGGCCGCCGGCCAGTGTGATGTAACGGTGGTTAACACTTATTATTTCGGTAGATTGATGAAGAAAAAGCCCGACCTTCCGCTTGCGATTTTCTGGCCAAATCAGGATACGAAAGAAAGTGGAGTACATGTGAATGTTTCTGGTGCAGGCATTACTCGCCATGCTAAACATCAAGCTGAAGCGGTTAAGTTTCTTGAGTGGTTATCCACTGAAAAAGCCCAGAAACTATTTGCTGATGTAGACATGGAATATCCGGCTAGTCCCAAGGTGAAGCCTGATGCCTTGGTTGCGGCTTGGGGCGAATTCAAGCAAAATCCACTCAACGTGGTTAAAGCAGGCGAATTGCAAACCACTGCAGTGAAATTAATGGATCGTGTCAAATATAAATAGCTAAATGCAGCGATCTCCTACATCTATTGCAAAAGCGCCCAAAGCGGGCGCTTTTGCTTTGAAATTCCGCTTGCCCAGCGGTTGGACTCTGGCGGCGTTACTTATTGCTACGCTCACCTTGCTTCCGGTCGCTGTAGTGCTCAGTTCATTGCTAACGCCGGAATGGGAAATCTGGACGCATCTGCTGGAATATCAACTGCCACAATTGCTAACCAATACTTTCTGGCTAGTATTGGGGGTGGGATTGGGTGTGGCGATAATTGGGGTTGCCCTCGCGTGGCTTACGGCAGTATGTGAGTTTCCAGGACGCAGGCAGTTTTCCTGGGCACTATTATTGCCGTTGGCGATTCCCGCCTATGTGACGGCATTTGTCGCAATCGGTTTGCTTGATTTTACCGGGCCGGTACAAACCTTGGCGCGAGAATGGTGGGGGGCGATTGAATTTCCGTCGATTCGATCGAGGGGTGGCGTCATTGCGGTGATGACATTGGCGCTCTACCCTTATGTGTATCTGATTGCTCGAAATGCTTTTCTTACCCAAGGAAAGCACGCGCTGGAGGTGGCGCAGTCCCTTGGGCTGTCGCCCACCGTCGGGTTTTTTCGGGTGGCCTTGCCGATGGCGCGGCCTTGGATCGTGGGCGGCGTGATGTTGGCTCTTATGGAAACCTTGGCGGACTTTGGTACCGTGGCGGTATTCAACTACGATACTTTCACCACAGCTATCTATAAGGCGTGGTTCTCACTGTTTTCGCTCCAAGCCGCTTCGCAACTAGCTTCGCTGCTGATTGTGTTTGTGTTGGTGGCGTTGCTGGCAGAGCAGCAGACCCGCACACGCATGCATTATACTCAGGCTGGCAAACACAGCGTCCAGGCGCGCATCTTGCTCACGGGTGCACGGGCTTGGCTGGCTTCAGGTTTTTGTCTGGTAGTGCTGGCACTTGGATTTATCATTCCTGTCACTCAGTTACTACTGTGGGCGTCAGAAGTGGTGGAGCAAGATTTAGATGCGCGTTACCTGGATTTTGTCTGGCATTCGCTGGCGTTGGCTGCTTTTGCTGCACTACTGGCAGGAGCAGTTGCCTTATTATTGAGTTATAGCGCGCGCCAGCATCCCGGTTTGCTATTACGCATGACGGCACGCATCGCCACTATTGGATACGCGTTGCCGGGGGCGGTGCTGGCAGTGGGGGTTTTTATTCCGGTGGCGTGGCTGGATAATCGATTAGTGGCTGTGGGCTGGGTACAGTCGCCGCTGTTGCAAGGTTCGTTGATGGTCATGCTACTGGCATATCTAGTTCGCTTTCTGGCGGTGGCCCACAGTCCGATAGAAAGCCAAATGCATCGCATTACCTGTAGTGTGGATGAGGCTGCACGCAGTTTGGGTGTGTCTGGTGCCAACTTAATCGCTCGGGTGCATTTGCCAATGTTGCGCAGCGGCTTTTTAACGGCGGCGGCGTTGGTATTTGTGGACGTGATGAAGGAAATGCCGATTACGCTCATGACGCGACCGTTTGGATGGGATACTCTGGCAGTAAGGGTGTTCGAGATGACCTCGACAGGTGAGTGGAACCGCGCTGCATTACCCGCTGTGGCGCTGGTACTGGCCGGGTTAGCACCCGTGATTGTGCTGACAAAATATCGCTCAAAATAGCTCAGATGTGTCGGGGTGCTGTATGCACGAAGTCAGAGTAGCGTGACGGGCCAAGGCCGAAAATCGTCCGAAGGTCACTCCAAACATTCTGGATCCGTGGGGGAGGTTTCGAAATTTATGGCTATGCTGTTGAATAAATATAAAGAGAAAACTGAAGTCGACTAATCATGCTACTAGAACTTAAACACGTCAGCCAATCCTATGCTGCACGCAGAGTACTGCGCGACCTCTCGTTTGCGCTGAACACTGGCGATATCGGCTGCCTGCTAGGCCCCTCAGGGTGCGGCAAGACCACCGTGCTCCGCGCTATCGCCGGATTTGAGCCCATTACCGGTGGTGAAATTGTGCTTAACGGCGAACTGGTGAGTGCACCTGGTTTTATTGTGCCTACCGAGAAGCGTCGTATCGGTATGGTATTTCAGGACTATGCTCTGTTTCCGCATTTGAATGTAGCAGCTAACGTGAGTTTTGGCTTGCATGGGCAATCCCGTATTGAACGCAATAAGCGTGTGGAAGAATTGTTACAAACAGTCGGTTTGGAAGGGAGTGGCCAAGCATATCCGCATGAACTTTCCGGTGGTCAACAGCAGCGCGTGGCTTTGGCTCGAGCGTTAGCGCCCTGTCCAAATTTACTGCTGATGGACGAGCCATTTTCAAATCTGGATGTTGAGCTGCGTGAACGACTTTCACTAGAGGTGCGGGATATACTCAAGCAGCAAGGCGCTACCGCTATTATTGTCACTCACGATCAGCATGAGGCATTCGCCATGAGCGACATGATAGGGGTAATGCATGATGGCGAGATCGAGCAGTGGGACAAAGCCTACAATTTGTACCACCTGCCTGAGAGCCGCTTCGTTGCTGATTTTGTCGGTCAAGGCGTTTTGCTGCCAGGAAAGATGCTTAACGCGGACCAGGTTGAAATCGAGCTGGGTACACTACATGGTGAAATATCGGGAGCTTGTTCTTCGGAAAACTGTAATGTGGACAGCAATAATGGGGGCGAGGTGGAGGTGTTGTTACGCCCAGACGATATTATCCATGACGACGCGAGCCCACTGCTTGCCCAAGTTGAGCACAAGGCGTTTCGTGGTGCGGATATTCTTTATACTTTTCGCCTGCCGAGTGGCAACCGCGTGCTTTCCTTGGTGCCGAGTCACCATAACCATGCCATCGGTGAGTGGATCGGGATCCGTTTGGAGGTAGACCATGTGGTGGCGTTTCCCCTTATCAAAAATGCCGCGTCATGAAGCAGGCTTGTTCTTAATATCAAGGTGGGCACCGGATTTGAGCCGCTCTTAACTCAATGCTTACTTTCTAGCAATAAATATATCCTTCGCCCCTGAGTTGCATTTATGTTTTGTGTGGGCACTTAACTTTAGTGCAGTCGGCATAAAGGTAAAGCGCATGCTCACGGATCGTGAAACCAAGTTCATCGGCAATTTTTATTTGCCGTTTTTCGATTGCGGGGTCGTGGAATTCTTCAACTCGACCACATTGCAGGCATATTAAATGGTCATGGTGCTCACCTTTGTTAAGCTCGAATACCGACTTGCCAGTTTCAAAGTGGTGACGGACAAGCAGTCCTGCTTGCTCGAATTGTGTAAGTACACGATACACCGTTGCTAGACCGACATCGAGTCCCTCTCCGATAAGCATTTTATAAACATCTTCGGCGCTTAAGTGACGTACCTCGGCATTTTCGAACAGATTGAGGATTTTTACACGCGGTAGCGTAGTCTTGAGGCCGGCAGTCTTGAGGTGGTTTGGCGCAGTCATGAGGTTACCCTTTAAAGTTTATTGATGGAGCTTCGCTCGTTAAAATCGCATTGTATTAATATTTTGCCATTGATAGCTGCATCATGCCAGAAATGGCAGTTTAGTCTGTTTTTATGGATGCTCTGAATTAATAGGTTTCCCTTCCTGGTGATTCGCATGAGGCTGCTTAAGTGAACTTGGTTTTCGTTCATCTGCCGCATACTTTGCGTCGACATGACTGTCAAAGTAAATGCCGCTTCCATATTGATTAAGTATTGGTAAATGAACTCAATTCGGTCGCGTAGCACTGACAAATAGTGGGTGCATTAAAGGGCACCTCTAAAAATCCAATTTTCGTCACAATACTGCGTTACTCGAATAAAATTATCGCTTACATATCAACTATATGCCTCGCTCAAATTTTTTACTCGCGCCTTGTCTTGTCTAGAAAATTGAATTTTTAGAGGCGCCCTAAAGTTTGGTTAGAATCAATTCGCTAACTCGTGCGCGCAAAGTATTTTTTCGACGATCTGCAAATTATGCATGGCGGGTGCCTCTTGATGATCTTCAGTCACGCGATCATCGACCCATGCCTCCCCTCAGTGGTATCAATTTTTTATTGCACAAAGTGTAGTTGGTTGGTGCTCAATATCTTGCTTTAGGAATTTGTACTAAGCATGGAGCTTAGTCTTGGTGAGGTTAAAAGCAATGCGAGCTTTTTGTTAGCGCAGTGCATTCCCTCCTTCTTCAGATAGCTTGTTATCGACAGGTTATTTGTTTTTTGGATCAGTAACGAATCCGATCTTACTTAAGCCGCCGGTCTGTGCGGCAGCCATAATTTCTACAATTTTTTCATATTGTGTAGTTCGTTCGGCACGTATGTGCAGTTCAGGCAGCGGTATTTTTTTTGCAGCTTCAGCGATACGGGCTTTCATTTGCGCTGCATCAATGAGTTCGGTATTCCAGTACATAAGGCCTTGTGCATCAATCGACAGATTGATGTTATCCGGTTTGACTTCATCGCGTTGATTGGTCGCACGTGGCAGATCTATTTTTACGCTATGGTTTATCACCGGAATAGTGATGATAAAAATGATTAACAGTACCAGCATTACATCGACTAACGGTGTGGTGTTAATCTCCGGGTTAAAATCGTCGTCCGAGTCGGACAGTGAGCCCATAGCCATTATGCACTCCTTGAGCTGGTAATTCTGCCAGCATTATCGTCGGCAATGGCGGTAACGCTGGAACGAGCGCCGGTAATGAACAGCGCGTGTAAATCAAATCCGAATTTATTTAGTTTTGCAATAGTAGATTTATTGCTACGGACTAAAGCGTTATAGCCAAAGGTGGCCGGAATTGCTACCGCCAAGCCAAGCGCTGTCATGATCAATGCTTCGCCTACTGGGCCAGCGACCTTGTCAATACTCGCTTGTCCCGAAGTGCCGATCGAAACCAGGGCGTGATAAATGCCCCACACAGTACCGAGCAAGCCGACAAATGGTGCAGTCGAGCCGACCGACGCCAATATCGCCATACCGGTTTGCAGCTTGCCAGAAGTTTCATCTATCGCTTGCCGCAATGACAGCGTAACCCAATCGCTGAGCAAGAGCTGATCGTGTAAATGACCTTTGTGCGCTGCATGATGGCGCATGGCGGACGCACCTGCATGTGCGATATCGGAAAATGGATTGTTGGTGCCAAGCGTGAGTACACCTTCAGCCAAGTTGGTTGTATCCCAGAATTCGTGACCGGCAGCATGAGACGCACGACGATAGTTTATTAGTTGCATCGCCTTAGTGACAATTACATACCACGATGCGATCGACATGACGATAAGTAATACCGTGACGCCTTTGGTGATTAAATCGCCTTCAATCCATAAACTTTCTAATCCATAAGGATTTGCTTGCATGATGATTCCTTCTTTATTGATTCAAATTAAAGTCAATTGGCACGATGGCATAAACGCTGATCGCTCTACCATCTTCGATATGTGGCTTGAACATTACACGCAGTACTGCTTTTCTTGCGGCTTCATCTAGTTGAGACGAACCCGACGTTTTTTGTACCTCGACCTGGATCGGGCGGCCACTTTCATTCACTAATACGCGAAGCACAACACGCCCTTCTTCACCCCTGCGTATGGCGAGAGGGGGGTATTCCGGTTTAGGTGCTTGGAGATACTCCACACCGGTTGAAATAGTCTTGGGTCGAGAGGGCGGGGGCGGCGCAGGCCGCGCGGGCGGCGTTGGCTCAGATGGAGGAGCCGGAGCCACTACGGCCGGCTTAGGAGGAGCAGGCGGTTGTGGAGGAACCGGCGGGGTTACGATTGCCTGTTCTGATGGCATTTTGTTAATAACCGGAATTACCGGTGGCGGCGGCTCAGGCGGCGGTGGCTCAGGTGGCGTTGGTCTGGGCGGTGTTGGTTTAGGTGGCGTTGGTTCGGGCGGCGTTGGTTCGGGCGGCATCGGCTCAGGTTTCTCGTCAGCTGTTATTAGGCTGACAAATACTTCTTTGACTAGTCCCTGTTCAGCTTTTGGTAATACTCGCTTGGTTTGGTAGAACCAGCCGTTTAGCAATGCGAAGATGAAACCAATGTGCAGCAAGATGATGAAAACCAATGATACTAAGCGCTTGACCTGCGGCCAAGTCATAATAGGAAGATTCGGTGTCGAAAATGATGATGTTGCGCTCATGTGTCGTTCTTATACTGCAATTGCCAACGCATAGAGTTGGAAAGCCATTGCCGATGTTAAATAATTGAACATTATAAATGAGAGTTGACAAGCTAAGCAGTTAGTTTAGCGGTATTTGTTTGTCGATCGGAAAAATATGCACAGATTAATCAACCTAACAGCAGAATGCCCAAGCTGACGAAACTCATTGACTATATTAATCTTTCGGTGACAAAGGTTCGGTGACCATATGCCAATAAGCGTTATCAATCGATGGTAGCGCATCAACTTGGGTAACTTAATGAAATGCGAATGCGAATGATGCTCTCTTATTATCATCTTGTTTTAAAGAATTGCAAGCTTTGCATTTTAGAGTAGCGAGCAATGAAATGCCCAATTCAAGCAAGGATGAAGGCAATTGATTTCAAGATGGTAATGATGGCTGTGTCGGCTTAACGGTGGATTGCTGCCACCCTCCAGCCAATGCCTTAAACAAGTCAGCAACTGCTGCACGCTGGGCACGCTCTGCATCTATGCGGGTCAGTTCTGCTTGCAGGTAATTCCGTTCCACATCCAATAATTCCAAGTGGCTGGAAATACCAATTTTATATCGCAATTCCGCTTGTTTATGAGCTTTCGAAAGCGCCGTGCTACGGGAGCTTTCGGCGGCTAGTATCTGGCGTGCGGATTCTTGCGCGAACAAAGCGTTGCGCACATCGGCAAAAGCGTTGGCGACTGCCTGTTTATATTGAGCTAACGCCTGATCACGGCGAGATTCCGCTACCTTTACGCCAAATTTAATGCGGCCAGCATTAAAAATTGGCTGACTAATACCAGCGGCAAACCGGAAAACGCCAGCTGGTCCGGTAAATAGATCCGAGAGTGAAATACTTTGACTGCCGAGATAGGAGGTTAAACTAATTGACGGGAAGAATTGCGCGCGCGCTGCGCCAATACGCGCATTCATTGCCATTAATTTTTGTTCTGCTTCTTGTATATCGGGTCTGCGCAGTAGCAATTCAGCCGGTAAGCCATCGGGTACCCAAACGTTAGCAAGGGTGGGATTCCCACGCTCCAGTTTGCCATTCATCACGTTGCGCGGAGAGCGGCCCAGCAACAGCGCGAGACTTGCTTCGCGTTGGTCACGCGTTTGAATAATGGAGATGAGTTGCGATTGCGCAGCGTCTGCATCAGCCTTAGATTGGTGCAGATCATATTCAGAAATGACCCCTGCTGTGTAACGCTTTTTATCTAACGCGAACCGCTCCTGACGCCCGGCTAACAGGCGGCGTATAGCAGACTCTTGGACATCTGCTGACAACAAAGCAAAGTATTGCTGTGCCACTTGTGCAGTTAGTGAAAAGTGTACAGCGTCTTGATTAAACTGTGCCGCAAATAAATCAGCACGTGAAGCCTCGCTGGCGCGGCGGAATTTCCCCCAAAGATCCAGCTCGTAGCTGGCATCCAGGGTGGTGCGCGAGAGGTTCACGATACGTACCGGAGGAATAAAAAGCCCAGGGTTAATACTACTTTTCGTGCGGGATTGAGCTCCATTGGCGTTGAGTTGCGGATACTGATCTGATTCGGTTATTCCGAGTTGAGCACGCGCTTCTAATATTCGAGCAGTGGCAACTTGGGCGTCCACATTATGAGCAAGTGCCTCATCTTCGATCTTATTGAGAACTGGGTCGGCGTACAGGTTCCACCAGCGTTCTCCGGCAGCATTTACCGGCTTGGATGTCGCTGGACTAATAGCGCTTGGCTTGGCTACCCAATTTTCTGGCAAATCCATTTCCGGACGCTGATAGGTGGGCCCCGCAGTGCATGCAGCTAGTAGTAAACCACTCAACAGAAGCACGAGAGATGTTCTGGCTTTTGTGAAATAGTTATTTGTGCAATGTTTCATATTAATAAATCGCGCTATTTTTTGGATGATGCATGATCGTCTTCTTGATGTCTGCGCGGATGACCGGGAAAGATGCGACGAATGACAACAAAGAATACCGGTACTAAAAATACCGCCAGAACCGTTGCCGCTATCATCCCCCCCATGACGCTAGTGCCAATGGCTTGGCGACCATTTGCCCCTGCACCTGAAGAAATAGCCAAGGGCAGTACACCTAAAATAAATGCGATTGATGTCATTAAGATGGGACGGAATCTTAGCCGACAGGCTTCCAGCGTAGCATCAAACAAACTGTAGCCACGCTCCTGCAGGTCACGCGCAAACTCAATAATCAAGATCGCATTTTTGGCCGAAAGCCCAATGATAACTATAAGTCCTACCTTGAAATAAACATCGTTTGGCATGCCTCGCAACGTCATGGCTAGCAGTGCGCCAAGGATACCGATGGGTACTACCAGTAGAACCGCTACTGGAATTGACCAGCTCTCATAAAGCGCTGCCAAGCACAAAAATACGGCAATTAACGAAAGGCCAAATAGTAATATGGCCTGGCTTCCAGACAATCGTTCCTCATAAGATGTTCCAGACCATTGAAAACCAAAACCGGTTGGTAATTGGCTAGCCATTTCCTCCATTGCTGCGATTGCATCACCGCTACTCCGACCTGGAGCGGGGCCACCGGAAATTTTCATTGAGGGCAGGCCGTTGTAACGGTCCAGTTTTGGCGATCCGACATCCCAGTGTGTCGAAGTAAATTCGGACAAGGGCACCATTGCGCCCTGAGTATTTCGTACCGGCAAGCGCAATATTTCCTCAGGTGTCGTCCCTACGCTTGCTTCTGCTTGCATCTGAACCCGCAGAATGCGTCCTGCACGCACGAAGTCGTTGATATAGGCAACGCCCAGTGCTGATTGCAGGGTTTCATTCAAGTCAGCCAGGTCGATACCTAATGCACTTGCTTTTAGTCGGTCAATATCCAGCCGCAATTGCGGTCCCGCTTCTTGTCCCTCTGGCCGTACGCCCGCTAATGCTGAATTTTGACTGGCTATGCCCAATGCCATATTACGCGCTTCAAGTAGTTTTTCGCGTCCCTGACCAGCGCGATCCTGCAAGCGAAAGTCGAATCCGCCCACAGCGGCTAACTCTGGAATGGGTGGAACATTAATGGAAAAAATCATGGCTTGCTTGATGCGAGACAGTGTCATGTTGGCACGTTTGACTATAGAAGAAGCAGAGTTGTCTTTTGTTGGGCGCGCATCCCAGCCCTTAAGTCGAACGAAAGCAATCGCTGCATTTTGACCACGGCCAAAAAATGAAAAGCCAGCCACGCCGATAACGTGTTCAATCTCGGGCTGCTTAAGATAAAACTGTTCTACTTGAGTAAGAACTTCGAGCGTACGTTCTCGAGTAGAACCCGGGGGCAACTGGATCACGCTAATAAAATAACCCTGGTCTTCCTCGGGCAGGAAGCTGGTTGGTAAACGTGAAAACAGTCCCCCCACCGCAACCAGAATGACAGCATAGATCATAAGATAGAGCCCGATCTTTTTTAAAACGTGTCCCACGCCAGATTTGTAACGTTGGGTCGTTCTGCTGAAAAAACGATTAAACCAGCCAAAGAAACCTTTGCCAGGTTTTTTCTCATGCTCAGGTACGTGTTTCAGCAATGTGGCACACAGTGCTGGTGTTAACGTTAAAGCCATCAACATTGAAAAGGCTATAGTCAGTATCAGCGTTACCGAGAATTGGCGATAGATGGCTCCGACAGAACCACTAAAGAAAGCCATCGGAATAAACACTGCAATTAGCACTAAAGTGATGGCGATAATGGCATTTATAATTTGCCCCATCGCCTTGCGCGTGGCTTCGCGTGGGTGTAATCCTTCTTCTGTCATGATACGTTCGACATTTTCCACGACCACAATGGCGTCATCCACCACCATGCCGATAGCTAACACCATGGCAAATAACGTCAAAGTGTTGATGGAGTAGCCTAATACGTACAGACCAACTGCGCCTCCGATGAGCGCAATCGGTACCACGATAGTTGGAATGATCGTGGCACGAAAGTTTCCCAGGAATAGATACATAACTAAAAAAACAAGGACCATCGCTTCAGCCAAAGTCTTCAAAACTTCCCGGATGGATATTTCAACAAATTGAGAGGTGTCGTAAGGCACAACCCAATCGATTCCTTTTGGAAAAAATTTAGCTAGCTCAGTCATCTTGGCTTTGACAGCTTTAGCGGTATCCAGGGCATTGGCACCTGGTGATAAGCGAATGGCTATGGCTGAAGATGGTTGACCATCAAGACGAGCGGAAACGGAATAATCTTGTGCCCCTAATTCCACCGACGCTACGTCTTTGATGCGCACTGTGGAGCCATCCGGGTTGGCGCGCACAATAATGTTGCCGAATTCCTCAGGGGATGACAATCTCCCTTGGGTAACAATGACCGCGTTCAATTGTTGGCCAGCCATTGCTGGTAGTTGTCCCAACTCGCCCATGGCAAGCTGTATGTTCTGCGCTCGTACAGCGCGTGAAACATCGCCTGGGGTCAAGCTGAAGGCGTGAAGCCGTTCTGGCTGAAGCCATATTCGCATTGAATATTCGGTGCCAAAAAGTATTCCTTCACCTACCCCGGGCACACGCCGGATGCTCTCCAGCAGGTTGGCCGCTGCATAACTGCCGAGCGCAACGTTATCGCGGCTTTTGTCTGGCGAAATAAGTGACACGAACATCAAGTAATTTCGTGCTGATTTCGCCACAGTTACCCCCAAGCGGCGCACATCCTCTGGTAAACGCGCTTCGGCACGCTTGATGCGGTTTTGGGTTTCAACCGAGGCAATGTCCAGATCAGAGCCCGCTTCAAAGGTTAGTGTGATAGTGCCACGGCTCAGTTCGGAGGACGAATCCATGTACAGCAAGTGTTCGATGCCGTTCAATTCTTGCTCAATCAAGGCAACGGCGGTTTCCTCAACTACTTGGGCGGAGGCACCAGGGTAGCTGAGAGTAATAGCCAGAGCGGGAGGAGCCACAGCCGGATAAGAGGTGACGGGCAAGCTGCGTAGCGCGAGCCCCCCGCCAAGCAGGATTACCAGGGCGATAACCCAGGCAAAAATGGGGCGGTCTATAAAGAAATTGGCTAACACGACAGCCCTCTATTTTTCGCTTGGGCTATTGCCATTGGGGTATTTGTAATTGCAGCTTGATTTAAGGGTACGGGCTTCACAATGCTGCCCGGCTTCACTTTTTGCAAGCCGTTGACAATTACCTGTTCCCCACCTTTTAACCCCTCGGTGATGATGAAATCTGCACCCGACATACTGCCAGTTTTAACCCGCTGTATGGCCACCTTGCTCTGGGAATCTACAATCATCACAAATTGCCCTTGTGTATCCGCTAACAGAGCACGTTGAGGTATTTGGATAGCGTTGTCGATATTGGCCTCGGGGAAGCGAATGCGAACAAACATCCCGGGTAGCAGTTCTTGCTTAGGATTTGGAAACTCTGCTCGAAGGGAAACGCTATTGGTACTGGGATCAACGGCCAAATCGGAGAATAGAAATTTGCCCGATTGGGGATAAATACTTCCATCTTCAAGAATCAGCTCAATTGTTGTTGATTCGGTTCGTGTCAATCCCCCAGCTTTAAATGCCCGTTGAAGTCGGAGAGTGTCGGCACCCGATTGCGTGAAATTTACATAAAGTGGGTGAACCTGTTCGATAGTTGCAAGCAGTGTGGCTTCATTACGGCCCACAAGCGCACCTTCGGTAATTTGGGAGCGTCCTATGCGACCGGAAATAGGCGCGGGTACACGAGTATTGTCCAAATCTTCCCGCGCTTTAGAAAACGTTGCTGCGACCTGTTTGAGCTTGGCATCTGCCAATTCATATTCTTGCGGACTAACTGCCTTCGCGTCTAAAAGGTATTTATAACGTGCTAGCGTTTTACGGGCTGCAGCCACGTCTGCTTTGGACGCATCATAAGCTGTCTGATAGTTGCGTGAAAAAATTTGATACAGCGAATCACCCTCTTTAACATTGCTGCCCTCAATGAATTTCCGTTTTTCAACTACTCCTTCCACTCGGGCTCGTACTTGAGCTGTGCGATATGCCTGAAGACGACCGGGCAAGTTTTGAGTGAGCACTGCCGAGCTTCGCGTAACGGTTATTACATCGACTTCGGGAGGAGGGGGGGGCGTGGCCGCAGCAGGTATTTTTTGAGTGTCTCCAGAACCGCAGCCTGAAAGCAGTATGGGTAAAATAATGGCCGCGCAAGCCGCCTTACAAACTGACAAAAAAGCGTCTTGTTTCATCTGTATCTCCAGTAAATCGTTCGCCTTAATTTGATCAGGTCACCCGAATAATAACCACCATGCAAAGCATTTATAAATAGCTTCTAAATGCTTAAACGCAAGTAATTACGGACATTGGTTTTTTGCAATCTTCTTCAAGCCAGCCAGAGAAAACTCCCCGATATGTATTGCGATGCTTTCGATTTCTCTGTGGTCATAGCGCAATTGGGGATGCAATCGCTGAATGACTGGTTGCGCATGACGGTAATATACGCACTGCCCTAAAATACTGAACACACAGCGGCGCAATTCTGCTTCACTAATTTTATTACCCACGATTTCGCACACCAAATTAGCGACAAACTGATGTACCGGTGCGATGGCCTCCTGTACGATCTTGCCTAGTACTGGGGTTGGTTCCGCCAGTTCGCGCGCCATGAACTGACATTGCATTGAAAATTCATTTTTATCCAGTAGCTGCATCAAAAAATCGTGAATGAAATTAAGTAACCGCTCTTGAGCACAGACTGAGCCTTGATTGATTTTCTTACACAATGTCAGCAGCGGCTCAAAATTCAAGGTAGCAGCGAACAAAGCTTCTTTGCTGCTGAAATAATAATTCACCGCTGCAATATTCACTTCTGCACGGCGGCAGATTTCTCGTACTGTACTTTGTTTAAATCCATTCTCAGAAAAAACTACGCGAGCAACCGCAAGCAAGCGCTCGCGTGTCTGTTCATTTAAACTAGTTTTTGTTTCAGTAATCATGCGGAGATGTGCTCAGTGAAATAACGCTTGGGCAGAGTAGTCTTTCATCTGCGATTCGTTTGCCATCTTTTCAAAAAGATGGCAAACGAATGTATCAAACGCTTGTTTTAAAGTCAATGGAGAGCTTTGTAAATGGGGTTTGAGTCTGAGCGGGTAAATTAACCCAATGGAGTTTAAGTCTGAACTACAGTAAATGAAACCAACTACCTCATTCCATGTGTAATCCACCATTTACATGCAGGGTCGCACCGGTAATGTAAGAAGCGCCTGGACCGGCAAGGAAAACTACGGCAGCAGCAACATCGGCCACTTTCCCCAAGCTTTTTAATGGCACATGCTCAACCAGTTTGTCACGCTGTGGCTGAGACAATGCCTCGGTCATGTCGGTAGCGATAAAGCCGGGTGCGACGCAATTAACGGTGATGTTTCGACTACCAATTTCGCGAGCCAGCGACTTGCTGAAACCGATAATGCCAGCCTTGGAAGCGGCGTAATTAGCTTGTCCTGCGTTACCCATGCTGCCTATCACCGAGGAAATGTTGATAATACGGCCATGGCGTGCCTTCATCATGGCCCGTAGCACGGCACGACTCATGCGGAACACAGATTTCAGGTTGGTCGCAATGATGTCGTCCCATTCCTCATCACTCATGCGGGCTAGCAAGTTGTCGCGGGTAATGCCTGCGTTATTTACCAAAATTGAAATTTCACCGTATTGATTTCGAGTATCGCTGAGAACCTGATCAATTTGTACGGCATCATTGACGTCAAGCGCCATGCCACAGCCCTTGATGCCAGCTGCTGCCAAATATTCACTAATTGCTTGTGCCCCATTGTTGGTGGTTGCGGTGCCGACCACGATTGCACCCTGTCTGCCTAGTTCCAGTACTATACCCTGTCCGATGCCACGACTGGCGCCAGTTACCAATGCGATCTGTCCTTGCAAACTCATTCATCCTCCGGTTGTATTGCCAATACTGTATATGCGGATTTCAAGGCTATGCCATCGTTTAGTGCCAATGCCTGTTGGTTTGTGTCTATGCGTTTGTTCAGAGCCATCAGTACTTTGCCGGGTGAACATTCGACATTATGTGTAATAAATTTTTGACTGAAACGTTGAACAGTTTCCACCCAGCGTACCGGAGAATATAATTGGCGTACGAGCGCATCTTTAATAGAGGGCGCATCCATATAGCTTTTTACATCTGCATTGTGCAGTACTGGGATGGAGGGGGTTTGCATCGTCACGTCATTTAATCTTACTCGTAACAATTCGGCTGCACCACGCAATAGGCTGCAGTGAGATGGTACGCTCATCGGTAGCATCAGCGCGCGTTTCGCCCCTTTGGTCTTGGCTAACTCCATACCGCGTTCCACTGCCGCACGGTTGCCGGCAATCACTACCTGTCCGGGCGTATTAAAATTTACGGCTTCCAACACTTCGTCTTGAGCAGCTTCAATGCACACTTTAAGCACGCTTTCGTCATCCAGTCCAAGAATTGCAGCGATACCTCCTACGCCTTTCGGCACGGCTTCTTGCATGCATACAGCGCGATAACGAACCAGAGGCAAAGCATCAGAAAATTGAAGTGCCCCACTTACCACCAGCGCGGTGTATTCGCCGAGGCTGTGCCCAGCCAGCAACGCCGGTGTTGGAGCATTTAAGCTTTGCCAGGCGCGAAATACCGCTACTCCGGCAGTTAGCATGAGAGGCTGCGTATTCACAGTGTCGTTGAGTTCTGCATCACTGCCCTCCGCAACCAAATGCCACAAGTCTTGTTGCAAGATATCGGAAGCTTCGGCAAAGGTATTGCGCACTACGGGAAAGTCGGCGTAATTATTCATCATGCCGCGTGATTGCGAGCCTTGCCCTGGAAAAACGAAAGCGAATTTAGTTGTAAGCAATTGGAGAATATTTTGAGAAGTAGTTACCAGCGCAGTAGAACTGCACCCCAGGTGAAACCGCCGCCGACTGCTTCAAGCAGCACATGCTGATCGGACTGAATGCGCCCATCGCGAACTGCGGTGTCGAGCGCTAATGGAATGGATGCCGCCGATGTATTGCCGTGATGGGCAACGGTCACCACCACTTTGTCCATGCTCATGCCAAGCTTCTTGGCTGTGGCCTCCATGATGCGGATATTGGCTTGGTGGGGGATTAACCAATCGATGTCAGCACCCTGCATTTTGTTCTCGGCCAAGACCTCTTCCACTACTTCACTGAGTACCTTGACAGCGAACTTAAATACCGCCTTGCCGTCCATTTTAATGTAAGGATCACCGAATATCTTTCCGTCACGTATGCCGCCGTCGGCATGTAACATGTTACGGTGGCAACCGTCGGCATGCAACTTGGCGGACAGAATGCCCGGCACATCGCTACGCTGCAATACCACCGCACCCGCTCCATCACCAAACAATACACAGGTAGTGCGGTCTTCCCAGTTAAGTATTCGGGATAACACTTCGGTGCCTACAACTAAGGCATTGCGCGCCTGCCCACCTCTAATAAACAGGTCAGCAGTAGTTAATGCATAGATAAAGCCGCTGCATACAGCTTGCATGTCGAAGGCCGCGCCATTCTTAATGCCTAGCTTGTCTTGCAGGATACACGCAGTACTGGGTAGGATATGATCCGGCGTGGTCGTAGCGACAATGACCAGATCAATTTCATCCACGCTGACCCCGGCCGCCTCCAGTGCACGTCGACTGGCATGCGCTGCCATGTCACTGGCCTGTTCATCTTCAGCGGCAAAGTGCCGCTCGACAATGCCACTACGGGTGACAATCCAGTCATGCGAAGTTTCGACCAACTTTTCAAGATCGAAATTAGTCAAAACTTTGGTTGGTAGGTAGCTGCCGGTGCCGATAATTTTTGAGTATATCAGGAAGCCTCCCTTGCCTTTTGTTGGCATGTATGGTGCCATTTTTCTATGTGTTCGCTGATGTGATGTAACATGCCGCCTCGGGCTTCTTCGGCGGCACGTTCAATGGCACAAAAGAAGGCAAACGCATCTGCAGAGCCGTGGCTTTTAAGTACGATACCTTTCAATCCTAATAGGCTGGCACCATTGTAACGGCGGTGGTCAACACGACGTTTGAATGCCTTGAGTACCGGAGTGGCAATCAGTCCGGTCAATTTGGTAAACCAATTACGGTTAAATTCCTCACGCAAAAAACCACCCAGCATCTGCGCCAGCCCCTCTGTTGTTTTTAATGCAACATTCCCGACAAATCCGTCGCAAACCACGATGTCGGTTATCCCTTTGAAAATATCGTTGCCTTCGACGTTGCCGTAAAAATTTAAATCGCTTTGCCGCAACAGTTCATTTGCCTGCTTGACAATTTCATTGCCCTTAATATCTTCACTACCGATATTGAGCAGACCCACAGTAGGATTGTTTTTATGTTCAATAGCATGAATCAGAGCAGTACCCATCAGGGCGAACTGCAATAAATTCTCAGCGTTACAATCCACGTTCGCGCCAAGATCGAGCATACAGACTTGTCCCTTGTAAGTGGGCAGAAAGGATGCAATCGCAGGTCGATCTATGCCTGGCAGCATTTTCAGCACATAACGCGCTATTGCCATCAATGCGCCAGTATTCCCGGCGCTTACGCAAGCCGATGCCTCGCCATTTTTTACAAGGTTAATGGCAACGCGCATGGAAGAATCTTTTTTGCTACGTAACGCCAATTGTGGAGATTCGTCCATGCCGACCACTTCACTGGCTGCGTGGATACGCAGCCGTGGTCCGATAGATGTTTTGATGGTGTGCAACTCAGCTTCGATGGCTTCAGGCAATCCAACCAATACGATAGTATCGTTTGGATGTTGTTGCATATATCTCACCGCAGCGGGTATGGTGACGCGCGTTCCGTGATCGCCTCCCATGGCATCAATGACTATTGTGACATCCACCAGGCAATCCTCTTACACTATGTTCAAACTTGAATATTGGGATACTATAGATGCGTCTGCACCTTTCTTATTTTGGTGCGTATCCGCTACTGCAAGAATTGATCAGTCGCCTTTTATTTTGACAACTCTTTTGCCACGATAATAGCCAGTTGGACTGATATGATGACGCAGATGTTGTTCACCAGTGGAAGGTTCAACCGCCAGTGCCGGGCTAACCAGAAAATCATGTGAACGGTGCATGCCACGCTTAGATGGGGATTTTTTATTCTGTTGAACAGCCATATTAACTCCTTGCAAAACCAATAATAAAAATTACTTGTATTTCAACTCGGATAGAACCGCAAATGGGTTTGTATCTATCCGACCTATCTCTTCAACTACATACCCTTCTTGCACAGGGCGACAATCGCCTACAGGATGCCTCGGTGCAAATGGCAGATTCAGTAAAATTTCTTCCTCAAACAAGGCAAGCAAGTCCAAATGGTTATCAACCAAGATGCTATCTATCTCATCTTCTTCGACAGAAGAATCATCCCAATGATTCACCAGAAGCAACTGCGAAATCAGCTTCAATGGATAGGCTATGCCCTGCAAACATCGCTGACACTGTAGCTGGAAAAGTCCGTCCAGCTTCACTTTCAGCATCGGTTTGTCATTCCTGTCACGAAAGCCGTGCAGCGTGTAGTTAATTTTTTCTGTGTGACCGTGTTCAAAACTAACTTCAGGAATAGACAGCTTATCTTGAAGCCGAGGCATCTCAGCCAATGTAATTTCACCGTGCAACTCGCGGTTGTTATTAGCGAAATCCAGGCTATCTATAAATTGCCGTTCAAACATAAGGCGAACATGATATATACCTCACCTGCTTCTGTCAAAAAAGCCTTTCTATATTAATCGTATCGGCTCAATATTGATTTAGCAATGCTTGCCGACAAGTGCCGCGTTATTTGATCTCAATAGGCCGTTTTCATGTTATTTCGAATAATGCTTGTTTTTCGCCACGTGATAATTTTTTGATCTGGAGCTCGCGCTTTAAAGCAGAGGATTTATCGGCACATGACTCGACATGCACTAGGCGCACTGGGCGACGGCCACGAGTGTATTTCGCCGCCTCTCCAGTATTGTGCGCAGCCAGACGCTTTCCCAGATTATTGGTGATGCCGCAATACAGGGTGCCGTCCGCACAACAAACGAGGTAGCAAACCCAGTTCATAGTGAATTCCTCAATGCGCTCCGTCACTTTGATCTTTTTACACTGGAAGAGTGTGTTGGAGGTGAATGAGGGCGTGACCTGTGCTGCACCAGCTTGGCCACGACAAGCATCGTCAGCAAAATAATCAGCACTGCCGAGTTACCCCAGCGCACATACGGTGTGCTGCCGGTATAACCCTGCACCTGTCCGGTTAGAGCACCCTCCACATGCTGTGGCAACCTTTGCTGAATGCTGCCATCGCGCCTGATGATAGAGGTAACGCCAGTGTTTGTGGCGCGCAGCATCATGCGTCCTGTTTCCAGTGCACGCATTTGTGCGATCTGGTTGTGCTGAATCGCTGCGTGCGATTTGCCATACCAGGCATCGTTAGTGACATTTACCAGCAAGCTTGCCTCAGGCAAGTAACGAATGATTTCTTCGCCGAATACATCCTCGTAGCAAATCTGCACGGCAACGCGTTGGCCCGCTATGCGCAATACCGGTTGCCGTTCGCCACCGCGCGCCAAGTCAGACATTGGGATATGCATTACTTCGTTGATGAGCCAACCCAACGCTGGGCGTAATGGGATGAATTCGCCAAATGGCACAAGATGGTTTTTTTTGTAGCTTTGGCTGCTTGCTGTGCCTAGAGTGAATACGCTGTTGTAATTCAGCTCGTTGTCACTTTCAAATGCGCCGATCAGAATATCACCGTCGTTTTGCTTAGCGTGATTGCGCAAATCATTCATGTAACTTTGCGGCAGATCATGGCGAAATAGTGGTAATGCAGTTTCCGGTAAAATGATCAAACGCGCATCGGTCTGTAGCACCAGCCGGCGATAGATTTTCAGCGTGTCGACAAGCTTCTCTTCATTGAATTTAAGATCTTGCGGAATATTGCCCTGCAACAATGCAACCTTGAAAGGATCCCCTTCAGGTTGTGTCCAGTCTATGCCACGCAATGCAGCAGCACTGGCCCAAAGTACCAAAAGTGCCGCCAGCGCTGCTTTACCCTGGGTATTCCAGCGCATTTGCCATATTAGCGCCAGTAACCCTGCGCTTAAAGTTACCGCTAGTGAAACACCATAAACGCCGAATAGTGGCGCATATCCCACCAGGGGGCTGGCAGATACTTGCGAATAAGCCACTGTCAGCCAGGGAAAACCAGTAAACAGCAGTCCGCGTATCCATTCCAGAAGCACCCACAACGCAGGTATTAAAAATATCAAGCGTGCCCAGGAAGGAACCCGCAACATTGCCTGTAAATAACCAATTAACGCAGGAAATAGCGCCAGGAATGCAGCGAGCAGAGCGGTGGTGAAAAGTGCCAGTAAGACCGGCATGCCGCCGTAATCATGCTGTGCAATGTATAGCCAGCCTGTACCGGCACTGAATAAACCAAAACCAAAGAAAAACCCCAGCCATGCTGCCGCACGCTTCCCGTTTGCCCTTTGCCACAGCCAGAACAGTGCAGCGAGTGTAAAGATAACAAGTGGGAATAGTGAGAAGGGTGCAAAGCCTAAAACGGTTAGCAGGCCAAGACAAAAAGCTATAATGAGTTTCACTGAAAATTTTCACCGGGTTGATCTTGTCAATTATATGACTTCCCCCATATTATTTAAAATTACATCGGGAAACGTTGAGTTCGACTAAAATGCAAATGAATTTTTTATGAGCATTGTTAAATCATTAATGGAAGTGCGGAATGAAAACTAAAGCTATTATTTTTGACGTAGACGGCACGTTAGCAGATACCGAAGAGGCACATCGCCTCTCATTCAATAAAGCATTCAAGGAAAATAATCTCGACTGGAACTGGGATGTCGCCTTATACGACAAGTTACTTAAAGTAACCGGTGGCAAAGAACGAATCAAACATTACGTTGCTGATTATGTGCCTGATTTCAAGAAGCCAGTTGATTTTGATGGCTTTGTGAAACACCTTCATGAAGTAAAGACCGCGCATTACACCGCGATGTTACGCGAAGGGGGTATTCCATTGCGCCCAAATATTAAGCGCCTGATTACCGAGGCCAAACAGGCAGGCATGAAGCTTGCAATTTCTACCACCACTTCACTGGATAACGTTGTCACACTTTTACAACAGGGGTTGGGTGCGGATAGCGAAGCACTGTTCGACGTCATTGGTTATGGCGATCTTGTCCAGCATAAAAAACCTGCCCCCGACATTTATTTTTGGGTGTTGGAGCGGTTGGGCCTCGATGCTGCTGAATGCATTGCGATGGAAGATTCTGAGAATGGCCTGCGCTCCAGCCTCGCTGCCGGATTAAAAACGTTTATTACCATTAATCACTACACCAGCAAACAGGATTTTTCGGGCGCGTCAGCGGTTCTGGATGACTTAAGCGACTTGGAAAGTTTTTATCAGGTTGCGGGTCTCGATTTTTCTGAAGATGCGGTTTCTGCGTAATTTTGGACCCATATTTTTCCTGCGTCATTCAGATAGGTAAATACACGCATTGCTGAACAGCCAATGTAAGTTTTAATGGTACCCGCTTACTAATCTAATTAAAGCGTGCTCGTGGCGCATGACAACCATAGGGATGATACGCGTCGCAATCGTGTGGCATAACACTCACGCTCCGTTTCTTAACTAGTGTAGTGAACCGTAATTAATGGAACTAATAACAATGGTGCCTGTCTCA
>NZ_CAKMLL010000101.1 GCF_927797785.1 Candidatus Nitrotoga sp. BS
CTGCATCCTGATCGCGCAGCGGTTGAGGGCTGACATCCGACAACCCTTAACCATTGGGGTCATTCAGAAAATGTCGATCATCACGTAATGCGATCAGAACCTCCTCCAGCGAGACTTTCAGAAAACCTGAAAAAAACTCGTGGTCGTGCTCGATGCACGTATCGACAATCCAGCCTCGCACCAGGGGCATTCCATCCTCTTGCACAATGCCAAGAGAGAGCGCCAATTTCGCATTCGAAGTCAGCTCCGCTTTTACTGCTTCAACTTTGCGGCGCAACTGCAATCCAGCTTTGCGTAGTGTCGTAGTTTTATGTAGCCAGGCATCCTTGACGGATCTGCGCAGAAAGGTTGATTTTATTTCAAGCACCAACAACTGCCCGTCTCTCGCGCAGATGATATCAACCTCGCCTGGGTCATTCTCAATCGTCTTTTCAGGCAGGTAATTAAGGCACACATGGAAACCGCGCTCCTTGAAAAGCGTGGCCAATCGATTCTCGATGCGTTGCGTTTCACCTTTGGCCTCCGTCCGACGCGCCCCGATTCGCCGTAGGTTGTTGATCGCTGCAGAAGCATTGTTCTGTATTGCCAGCATCCACGGCAACTGAAAAAGGTAACGTCCCATCTTCAAGACTGGGCGTTCGAAGAGATCCGGGGTCAGTGTCGGCCCACCTCCACGCAAATTGGCCGACAAAGCTCCCAGGTCGCTGGTCCAAAAATCGAGAATCGCCTCTGCTGCTTTGGCATTCCCATGCGGAAAGTTCTCGCTAACCGTCCACGGGCGGATACTTTCTATTTTGACGGCACGGTCAGACCAAGTAATAGGAAAACGATTATGAAATTGATTTTGTGATTCCGATTGCAACAGTCCGCCTATGGCAAGGTATGTCAGTGCGGACCTCCAATGACCTGTATTATTTAGATGCTCACCATATGGGAGTATGAAATCATTGATGTAGAAGGCCGTTATTAACTCCAAGGACAACAACGCCTGGAACAAGTCCACCTGTAAGCCGGTATCAGCCAACACTAAACCCCCGAGACCGTAGACTTCTGACAGTTGCAACTTTGTGCGAATCGCTTTGATGTATGCGATCCGATTCATTTCGTGGTTTTCGGGCCTGCCTATGCGTTTTGTTGCCATGCCTGATAAAACGAACTCATCCATCGCACGGTAGTACCAGTAGCCGTGCAGCCGGGCGAGCTTCTCGCCGTTGCGTATCCAAGCACTAGATGCATCTGGGTCGTGTTCGATAATTACGAGATCAGTACCAGCGAATTCGAAGCGGATACTGTCTTTGTAGCAGAACGCATGAACCGAACGGGAGAGGAAGCTGTTGAGTTCTAAATGCGCAGAAACCAGGTAACCGAAGGCCAAATGAATATCTTCTCTAAACATTAGAGAATCCCTTGAGGGGAACAGAAGCGGAGATAGATGCACACGTAGCGAGCCACTAATAATGGCATCGGTCAGATGGAACGCTTTGCCAGCACAGGTTTGTAGCTTCCATATCAGGATGTCATTGATAGCGTCCCAAATTTCTTGGCTGTCGATGTTGGTATCTGATCCTTTGCTCATTTGATTGAACGCCTCGGGTACCATGTGTTCGAACGCATACAGGCTGGCATAGGACAGCAACTCCAGCGGTGTAAGATCATCCAGTAACTTGCGATTTACTTCAACTTCAGCGACCCGATCACGGTGCGCATGGTCGAACCTGTGACAGACTCGAATGAATTCACTGAACTCTGCGGCTTCAGTGATAGCTAGGCGCTCTACTTCCTTCCATCGCTTAGAGTTTTGACGAAGTACGAGGCCTGAGTAGCGCACGGCCCGACGTACAGCCTCTGGCGCTACTTGAGCAATACGTCGAACCAACTCAAAATTGGCTGCCTGTTGCTGCCCCATGTAGCGTGCCAACGCCAGTACAAAAGGTTCAGTTTCATAAAGGTCAGCTGATAGCGTCTCCAGAAATTGGCATGACCAGAATGCTGCGTTTTTATCAGCTGCCCTAAATGGGTGCTTGCCGCGCCGAGCGGGCTTGCCATCAAGGTACGCCTCGGTAACTGCGATTGCAGCATCCGCAATCGACAAGCCTATGGCGATGCCGTGTTCAAACCTCAATTCGTAAATATTTTTTTGGTTTTTCATTTCGAATAAACACTTAAGACGCAAAAATTGCGATAGTGATGGGATTAACATTGCGCGTATGCTCCAACGTAATGTGCGATTCCCTGCCCGATAATCACTTTGCCTTCAGGAGTAAGGCATCCAGCAATCCGATCTTCCCGATGTCATGACGCAAGTTTTCTATAAACTACGACCGAAATTAAGCACAAACGCGCTGATAACTGGCGGACGATAGCTCCTTACGTTGATGAAGTGCTTCGCATTGCTTCGTATACGGGCTTTCGCTGTGATAGGTCATCAGTAGGCTTTCCGTTGAACGCGTAAGAGCTACATAGAGCAAACGCGCCTCTTCTGCAGGCGTTGTTTTTGCATATGGCATACAACCTAAATCTGGTATCACGACGCTATTGAACTCCAGCCCCTTGCTAGAGTGCATGGTTAACACTTTAACGGTGTCTTTTGCAGTATCGAATGCCTTAGTGTGCTGACCATTGAATTGACATGAGTCCGCAGCTATTCCCTCCTTGGCAAGCCCCTCACACATTTTTTTCACCTGATATTTGAATCGACATAGCACAGTCATTTGGCAATATGAGATGCCAGCCTCGGCGCGTTTTTTCAGCCATGAAGCCACATGTTTAAGCTCCTGCGCACTGTTGGCCAGGCGATAAACTTCTGGCTTTGCTCCTTTTCGACCACCGAACTCTGGATGTACAAGCGGTATTTCCTCAGTTCCGTTAGTTTGGTCGAGGTATGAATATATAAACTGATATGAAAAATCAAGTGCTTCTATTGTATTTCTATAGTTTACTTTCAGAATCGTACTGCGTCCTGATGCATTGATCCCGACGCTAGACCAAGTGAAAACTCGCCGCTTGCTTCCGCCGTAAATATTTTGTACATCATCGTACATCAATAGAAGAGAGTTGGTTTCCGGGTCAATCATCTGCACCAGCAGCTTGAACCACTCCGGCTTGAAATCTTGGCCTTCGTCGATTAGTACTGCAGCATACTGGGCAAGCGGAACCCGACCTTTTTCACAACCCAGAATTACAGCTGCCACCTGTCGCTCATAGATCGGTTGACTTTGCTCACTGGGTAAGTCCAGTTGGTAGAGGTCGCACATATCCTTGCACCAGCCATGAAAGTGGCGCACATGCACACGATCTCCCGCGCCTTTTTCAACCAGCAACTGCTTAAGCTTTGCTGCTAACATTTTGTTATAGCAGAGAATCAAGATCGGCTTGATGAAGCCGAGCTTATCTAGACACATTGCACGATAAGCCAAGATCAATGTTTTTCCGGAGCCGGCAACGCCATGAATGATACGGTGCCCTTCGCCCAGATTACGGGCAAGCTTCTCTTGCTCCAGATCCATAATCTTGACCATATCAGGCAGCATCATTGCGATGGAGTGTTGTGGGTCTGCCCCATCACTAGCCGCATCGAATAAATTGCCTTGCTGAATCCGAATTTTAGGGAATAGATGCCAGCGCACCCGATCAATACGCGCTAAAGAAAGGATGCCACCGAAACTGTAGTTGAACATTTTCCATAGACTTTTTTGAAAAACCTCGGCATCAACCGACTCGGTCATTTCATCCTGGCAAATTACTTTGTCTCTGGGAATCGCTTGATCCATTTCTGCCGCCTCAAACTGTTTGCGGGAAATGTTGGTGAAAACGACACCAAAGCCCCAGGGCAACAACAAATGCCCGTAATATCGCCCCTGCTCCTGCTGCACTAGCAGCGGGTCACGTTCAAGAAGCCCTGTGATTTCGATAGCGTATGCACGTGCCTGCTCAAGTGGATTGACCACAGTTTTCAGGCCGCGATCCGTGTGTATTTCGGTAGTGAGTCTATCCATCTGTTTAATCGTTTGTAACTTCCAGTCTTTCACCTCAAGTACCAAGATGCCTCGGCCGGGATGAAGCACGATGAAATCAGGGCGACGTTGTTTAGGTCCGACTGGTACATCGACCCAGCAGTGATAGTCATTTTCCAGATTGCGCAGCAGGCAAGTGCCAAAACGCCGCTCACCAGATGTCAGTTTTAGGTTCTTGGAATGCAGTGCAGGAAGGATTATGGCCATTTGTTATTTTTTCAGAAATTTTAATTGAATTGCGGGCGGCTATCTTGCCTCCCCGTTCAAGCAACAGGAGGCTATGGATACATAGAGCCTATTCTTGATACAACTTATTGTCGGCATCGTACCTAAAATAATTAGGAATTTAGATTGACTAATAAATTTTCAATTAAAATCAATATAATGAGCGGTTGCTCGACGATGATTTTGCTCTAAAAGGCGAAATCAATAACAGTGTGAGCAACAGTGCGGAGATGGAGAGTGTGTTCAGCTTGGATAGTGCATGAGTCAGCGCAGCAGCAATGTTGGAATTTTCGCGGAGCGCAACATATCCGATGTTTTGCTGCCAAGCAGCAGGCTGCGCAGCGGCGAGTGGCTGTACGCCCCCATGATGAGGATGTCGATATTTTGTTCGCTCACCGTCTTGGCAATGATGCGCTCGGCGTCACCCGGGATTAGTGAAGTCTGGGCATCGAAGCCTGTTGACTCCAACGTTTTCCTGGCCCATTCGAGTTGCTTTTCCGCATCCTGACTTTCTTTGCCGGACATCAAAAGGTGGACAGGCAACCCTTTGAATAGCGGGCTGGCAGCGACCATTTCGACGCCTCGTCGGGTCACGATACCACCGTCAAAGGCGATCATGACCCGACGAGGTTCGGTGTAGTCTTCGGTGATAGTGAGGATGGGCTTATGCAAGCCTCGCACCACACGCTCAACGTTGCGGCCCAAGTCACGCTGTGTAATTTCGGCAGACTGGCCTCGTCTACCGAGAACAAAGAGACGGACATCATCCTCTTGTTCTGTCATCGTCTCTACTAAATTCCCGTAACGTTGCCGTACGTCGGGCGACTCGACACCTGCAGAGATGGCTCGATCCCGCAGTCGGTTCAGAAATAGTCGTCCTTGCTCACGGGCAGCCTTGCTGCGCAACCCTTCTTCTTTAGACAGCTCGGTCAGGAGATGCTCCTGAGCATCGAAGCCAATGGCTCCGCTGTGATCATTACCTGTAGCGATTTCAGGATGGCGGTCGATGACGTGCAGGAACTCCAGCGGCGCATTCATGCGTTGCGCGGCCCAAGCGGCATAGTCCGCCACATAGTCGGCGAAATGGGATTGGTCCACGCAGGCGAGGATTTTTTTTTCGATCTTCATAGTGCGGTTCCTTCTCAGTGGCTCGTCAGCATTTCTTCGGCACTGTCCTTGTCATGTACTGATAATTTGTCGACTAACATTGCGCTCGCTTCGTTCAAGCCAATTACTTCCACCTCGGTGCCTTCACGACGAAACTTGATGACCACTTTGTCCAGTGCATTGATGGCTGTGATGTCCCAAAAGTGAGCGCGACTCACATCGATGCGGACCCTCTCGATGACTTCCCGGAAATCGAACGAATTGATGAAACGATCGGCTGATGCGAAAAATACTTGGCCTGTGATTTTGTAGGTACGAACACGACCTTCCTCTTCGGATTTCGACCGAACGAGGAAGACCTGACTGACCTTGTGCGCGAAAAAGAAGCCTGATAGCAAAACGCCAGTAAGCACTCCCTTGGCCAAATCGTGCGTGGCCACGGTGACCACCACGGTGGCCAGCATCACCACGCTAGAGCTTCTGGGGTGCTCACGAAGATTACGGATGGATTCCCAATTGAAGGTGCCGATGGACACCATGATCATCACGGCCACCAATGCCGCCATTGGAATAAGAGCCACCAAGTCGCCAATGAATACTACCATGAGCAACAGGAATACACCCGCAACCAGCGTTGAGAGTCGTCCGCGGCCACCCGATTTCACGTTAATTACCGACTGGCCAATCATCGCGCAGCCTGCCATGCCGCCAAGAAAGCCCGAGGCGATGTTGGCCACGCCCTGGCCGACGCACTCGCGGTTTTTGTTACTTGAGGTGTCGGTCAGATCGTCGACAATGGAGGCTGTCATCATAGATTCAAGCAAGCCGACTATCGCCAGCGTCGCGGAGACAGGAAATATAATCCACAGCGTCTCGAAATTCAGTGGCACATCAGGCAACAGAAATATCGGCAGGCTGTCTGGTAGTCGCCCCATATCGCCGACGGTGCGTATATCCAGACCCAGGCCGATTGTCACAGCGGTCAGCGCGACGATGGCTACCAAAGGAGACGGCACAGCTTTCGTGATGTAAGGGAACAGGTAGATGATGGCCAACCCCGCCGCCGTCATCGCATACACGTGCCAGCTGACATTGGTTAACTCGGGCAACTGCGCCAAAAAGATCAGGATGGCCAGCGCATTGACGAAGCCGGTGATGACTGAACGCGAGACAAAGCGCATCAAGGCACCGAGCTTCAACCAGCCAGCAATAATCTGAAGCATGCCAGTCAGCACGGTTGCGGCCAGCAGATACTGCAACCCATAGTCCTTGACCAGCATCACCATGACCAATGCCATCGCACCGGTTGCGGCAGAAATCATGCCAGGACGCCCACCGGCGAAGGCGATGACGGCGGCAATGCAGAAGGATGCATAGAGTCCGACCTTGGGATCAACTCCTGCAATGATCGAGAAGGCAATAGCTTCAGGAATGAGCGCCAGCGCGACCACAAGGCCCGCCAGCAAATCGTTTCGGACATTGGAGAACCAGTCCTGTCGTATGGAATTCATCGTAATTATTGTTCCGTTGTCGATACCGACCAAGGGGCGGCTGTGGGAAAAGGTACAAAAATGCTATGGGCGTCCTCCTCGTTAGCGGAACAACAAAAAGGAAGATGTGACCCAGAGAAAGAAAGCAGAAAGTTGCTACTACGCTTAAGTTCCCTGTGAATGAATGGATGTGTACAAATAACACGCGAGAAGAGGGCTTACATCGGTAGGCGTCCAGTTACGTCGCAAAACTTGCTATTTTACCTTGGTATGCTGTCATGCGGCAAACTGCATACGGAATGCTTGGGAGCTACATTGAATTTGCAGATTAACGACCCGTAGCATATCTCTCTGGCGGGGCAATGACTTCTGGGGTCGGCGAACTTGGTAACGAGATACCGTTTTGCCTGCCTCCTCGCAAGCTCTCCCCCTTATCAAATGGAAACAATCAAATCGAAATTTCATCACAACCTCTCAGGTGTGATGACGATACCAATTGACAAAATCTATATCAGACAGCGCGCGGCTGTATAGAAAGCCCTGCACCAGATCGCAGCCTAGATCGCGTAACAGGTCGAATGTTTCCTGATCTTCCACTCCTTCAGCTACCGTGGACAGATTGAAGTTTTTGGCCAAATCAATAATGGTACGAACAAGCTGTTCGTCCTTGCGTGATTTAAGAATGTTCCGAACGAACAGTATATCGATCTTTAGTTCCTGCACTGGGAAGCGCTTAATGTACGCTAGCGATGAATAGCCGGTGCCGAAGTCGTCAATTGACAGGCGTATGCCTAGCTCTCTTAGTTTTGATAGCATTGTGAGGGAGGATTCAAAATTTGTAATTATTAAACTCTCCGTGATTTCAAGCGTAAGGTTCGATGCGGGTACGCCCCAAAGATTGAGTGCTTGCTGGACTATTTGTGGAAGTTCCTTATCTTCGAGTATTTTGGGCGGAAGATTGACGCTTATGCCTATATCAATGCCAACCTTCAAGAAGGCGGCAGTATGGCGCAGTGCAGTGTTAAGTATCCAAATAGTTAAAATGTTAATCAGACCGGAGTTTTCAGCAGTGCTGATTATTGTGCCCGGATAGATTACACGTTGGCCTGGCGCTGTCCATCGGATCAGAGCCTCGGCAGAGACACAACGTCCGGTCTGGATATTGATCTGGGGTTGGTAGTGAACTTGCAACTCGTTCGCTTTGATGGCTTTGCCAAGTTCAATGTCAAGACCGCTATAAGCTTCTGTCGCAATTTGATCTTCGGGCTGATAGACGTGGTATCCCTGCTCATTGGTTGCGGCGATGTCTGATGCAATGTCGGCGTACATCAATAATTGCCCTGCATCACGGCTAAGCTCCGGAAAGTTGGCAATGCCGATATGGGGGCGCAGCGTCACTGGATAATTGTCGGCAATGAAGGGCTTATGCAATTCGGAAAGTATCTTGATTGCCGCCAGTATGCTTTGAGCATTATTGGCAAGACTGGACAAAACAAGGCATATTTGTTCGTCAGAAAAGTGCGCATAGCGATCAGCGTCACGCAACAGACTATCAAGACACTGATCTACGTAATCTTTGATGGATTGTGTGGAGGTGTCGCCGATGATGGCATCCAACCGTTTGGCTCGCCTCACCTTTATGATTAGCACGGTTGTTGCGCTGGTTCCGGCTTTACCGATTTCATTACGCAGAAAATTAACGAGCTGATAATGGGTTAATTTATGCTGTGTCACCGTATCGTTGGATTGATGCGACGGAGGGGTGCTGTGGTCTATCATGTCAGGTAGTATTCTCGGACATCAAGATCGTAAGCGCCAGTAGGCAGGCCGCGCAGAATATGAATTGCCGCCGTCATTTCGGACTGACCAAGTAAATCTAATGTAGTGGGATGAGGCGATGGACTTTTGTCCGGGCTGCTAATGATCAGCACGCGTGGTTTCAGCCGGCGTACCTTGCTCTGGCTGATGACGATTGCGACTTCACCAGAGGACAGCTCGACCAAGGAGCCAACTGGAAAAATGCCGATTGTTTGGACAAATTGTTCGACCAATGAGTCAAGGTAATATTCACCGCTCATAGTGCTTATACTTTTTAGTGCTTCATAGGCTGACACGGCCTTGGTATGAAAACGTGTATTGGTCAGCGCGGTAAATGAATTAACGATTGCAGCCATTCGTCCGAACAGACAGATATCACCTTTAGATATTCCTGCAGGGTAGCCGCTCCCGTTTTCTCGCTCATGGTGTTGGGCGATACCTTCTAAAATGTCGCCATGCAGATTAGGCGTCTCTTTAAGAATTTCAAGGCCCAAACGTACGTGGCTTTTGATTATTTCAAATTCATCTTGAGTCAACCGGTCATTCTTTTGCAGCAGTTCGGTCGGCAACTTTATATTTCCAATATCAAGTAACAACCCGGTGATGCCCAGGCGCTCAAGAAAGTCTTTAGGTAAACCTATATGTCGACCCAGCGCAATCAGATAAACGGCAGTCTGGAGTCCGTACCCATAGCTAATATTATCCTGTTGACGTAATTTCATGATCAACATCAGCGCATTAGGATTTCGCACCATGCTGTCCACTACGTCTTGAATTACGACCTCCACTTCTTCGATGACGAGGTTTTTGTCAGAATGCAGGTCTTGAACAAGGTTATTTAATACTCCTTCCGTAAGCGCATAAGCCTTACTGGCTGGAGTAAGCTCCTCTTCGACAGGTGTGACATCGTTGTATGTTGTTAACTCGACGCTGGTAGGAATAAAGCCAGGACGCTGGGCCTTTATAATGTTTACTTCCGGTGTTGCAGGGCGTTGATCGGGGCTGAAAGTATGTTGTCTAACGTCAGATTCATTTTTAGAATTTTCTTTGCTCTTAAAAAAACCTTTTATTTTGTCGGAAAATGAGGCCAGCACTCCCGCGTTTACTTGCTCTTCTGGCGCAGCATGGAGAAGCTCGTTGACATTTTGTGGGGTCGTGCCGGTGAGGGGTAAATGGGCAGATTCTGTCGTTTCGAACACTGCATCTTCAGCATTTAGTGCGACAGGGGCTAGCACGTCAGCGGGCTTTTTCTTGACTGATCCAGGAGCAGAATGGTCGATGATAAGAGTATGACTGGTGCTATCGGGGGCAAGGCTGAGACTTGTAGGTGGTGTAATAGAATGCTGACTTGCTGGTTCCGCTTTCCTCTTGAAGATGGGTTTGGCTGATTGAAGACCTTGTGCTGATCTATCCCAATCAATAAAAACGAATTTGCAATACTTTTGCAATTGTCTGATCTGTTTATCGTTTTCGATCAGAAAACCCTGAAGCAAAAAGGGTGTGTCTAGCCACGGCCGATCAAGATCAGAGACGAACATGCCAATTTTCAGTTGGCTGGAAAGAATCTCGATTTTCATAAGAATTTAAGTGTAGCGCACATTCTTTCCAAAAAGCATCTCAGTTGCCTGTGACAAAAACAAAAAATGTCACTCTCGTTAGTCACCGAAATACACACTACTAACTTTATAAGCAGCACTCTCGAACCCCCCAGCCGATGCAAAACAAAAATGTAGCGTACCTATTTCGAAATAACCTAACAACAGCTCAAGGGCACCTCTAAAAATCGCAATTTCGCGAGCCGCCGCTTTTTTAGGCAATAGAACAACTATTACCCTGCAAAATCATCAAGTGGGGTAAGCAGGCATTTCGCCGTAAGGCGAAAGCTCGCAAATTCTACCCTCGCTCAGCTCAATTTTCACTACGATTCTTTACGTTCGACAGGCTGTTAGGAAAACTTTAATCCTTGCTGCCAATAGGGGCATCATGCGCGTCTGGTTTGGAACTATTTGGAACAGCAGAATCATCAAAACCGTATGACTCCATCAAGGTGTGTTGAGGTAGCACAGCGCGATTGCGCCGTAGATATGGGATATTTTCCCTCCTGTGAAGTCGACGTGAACCGAGTAGTAAGTTGCAGGCGGAAACCGGAGTGGTTATGGGATAGAATTGGTAGCAGGGCGAGTACAAACAGCCAACATTTTACATAACTTTTAACTATATAGTTTATTAAATCATATAGTTATTTTGTTATTTGCCTTTGGTTTTATGCAAAATTCTGGTTAATAAGGTTATACTTAGAAAAAGTATATGAACCATTCTGGTTTGAGGTGTCGATATAATATAGTGGTCATGCCTACAGATAGCGCATTCATACTGTTCAGACGTCGTGATCATTTATGATGTAACTATTGTAGTTTACGGGCAGGACGATTTTAAATTTCGTACGTGTCAATTTCAACAGTATCAATTCCGGTTAAGA
Organism: Candidatus Nitrotoga sp. BS; assembly: GCF_927797785.1. Classification (GTDB taxonomy): domain Bacteria; phylum Pseudomonadota; class Gammaproteobacteria; order Burkholderiales; family Gallionellaceae; genus Nitrotoga. The sequence goes on from NZ_CAKMLL010000101.1 coordinate 11,133, forward strand.
AATCAAATATGAAGCATTTCAGGGTGTCATTTATAGTTACGTTTGTTCTGCTCGCCGTCGCGGCATGGTGGGGTTATAGTATCGGTGGTCTGGCAGGCGCAGGTCAGGCATTCTTCATCGCGAGTGTCTTGGCTATCATGGAGATTTCCCTCTCTTTCGATAACGCAGTCGTGAATGCATCTGTGTTGCGCAATTGGAATGCTTTCTGGCAAAAAATGTTCTTGACGGTCGGGATTATTGTCGCGGTGTTCGGTATGCGCCTAATATTTCCTATTCTTATCGTGTCTATTGCGACCGGTTTAGGACTGGTTGATGTAATGAGCATGGCCATCAATACACCCGCAGTATATTCGCAGCACCTGACTGATACTCATGCGCAGGTTGCTGCTTTCGGTGGATCCTTTCTACTCTTGGTATTCTTGAATTTCTTGTTTGATCAGGATAAAGAGTTGCATTGGCTGGGCTGGTTTGAAGAAAAACTTGGTGCGCACGGTACTGAGGGTTTATCGACCTTGTTGACTTTGCTGGCAGTGTTCGGTTGTACGGCACTAGTTCCTGCTGAACAGGAATTGTCGGTTCTTATGGCAGGTGTCGGTGGTGTCGTAGTGTATTTGTCAGTTAATTTCCTCAGTGGCCTGCTGGAGAATGAAGTGGGCGATCCGAGCGTCGGTGACTTGGTCAAGCGCGGTAGTATCGGCGGCTTCCTGTACCTGGAAGTGCTGGATGCGTCGTTCAGTTTCGATGGTGTGATAGGTGCTTTTGCAATCACTAGCGATGTGGTTATCATCATGTTAGGCTTGGCAATCGGCGCCATGTTTGTGCGTTCGATGACAGTCTTTCTAGTGCGCAAGGGCACGTTGGATGAATTCGTTTATTTGGAGCATGGCGCGCACTATGCGATAGGTATCTTGGCGCTCATCATGTTGGCAAACGTGAAGTTCCATATTCCGGAATGGTTCACCGGTTTGTCCGGCGTTGCTTTTATCGGCCTGTCTTTATGGTCATCGGTTCGCTACAAGCGAAATCAAGATGCAGACGCATTAGGAACTACTAAATAGTTATTGTGTCGAAAACAATCCAAGAGTACTCAGCTTTAAATATTCACATCAAAAAGATAACTATCAAGGCAGAAGCGAAATGCTATTCCATGAAGATTATTAAGCTGAAACGTCGCTGGTCTTCGGCGAGATCTATCGTTAAAATAGCGAAGAATGAAAATTTAAGGTAGTAGTGCAAGGCTATGCGGACGTTCTGCGTGCGCAGGCAATTCATCACGGCGTGTATGTACAGTAACAATGTCACCACGGTTGTTAACTTTCTATAAGGAGCACATCAAATGGCAATTAGTCTGCAAAAAGGCGGCAACGTAAATCTGAGTAAAGAAGCGCCGTCCCTTACCAAAATGGTGATAGGCCTGGGCTGGGATCCACGCGCAACCGACGGCACAGAGTTCGACCTTGATGGCAGCGCATTCTTGCTGAAAGCGGATGGCAAGGCTCGTTCAGACGCTGATTTTATTTTTTATAACAATCTGAAATCTGCAGATGGCTCAGTTTCTCACGCTGGCGATAATAAAAGTGGCGAAGGCGCCGGTGACGATGAAAAAATCATGATCGACTTGACGAAAGTTCCGGCTGAAATCAGCAAAATTTCGATCGGCGTCACGATCCATGATGCTGAAGCGCGCAAGCAAAACTTCGGTATGGTCGCCAATGCTTATATCCGTTGTCTCGACGCAAATGGTGACAAGGAGGTCGCGCGCTACGACCTGTCGGAAGACAGCTCGACTGAAACGGCGATGATCTTCGGGGAAATCTATCGCGCTGGCGCAGAGTGGAAATTCAAGGCGGTCGGACAAGGCTTTGCAGGCGGTCTCGGTCCTCTGGCACGGTCGTTCGGCATTAGCGCTTAATATTTCCCCAGGGACTTGCTCGAAAATAGAAAATTGTAGGATGGGCACAGCGTTATCGTGCCCATTCTTCATTATCTAAGTTTTTTCCATATTTTATAGATGTGTGTAATTTCAATACGAAGCATCGCTGTTCTACAAGCTGATGCCCAGTAAGGCGTGCTCTTAATAGAGGGTGTCGCCGCACATTTAAATTCCTCCTACTTTATATTAGGATTCACGACATGACAGTGTTCACTTCAACCGGCGATGTCGATCCGTTTCTGCACGTTGCGATGACCAAGGGTGACAAGATCTATTGCGAATCTGGCGCAATGGTGATGATGGAAGCTGCGCTGGACCTCAAGGGCCGCATGAATGGTGGTATCGGTAGCGCCATCATGCGCAGGTTTGCTAACGGCGAATCGTTCTTCCAGCAACACATCGAAGCTGTGCGCGGCGATGGTGACTGCTTGCTATCACCTGCGCTGCCCGGTGCGCTGGAAATTATCGACGTCGGCAAGCGTCAATATTTGCTCAACGATGGTGCGTTTGTAGCCGCTACTTCAGGGACTGAGATGAAGGTGCGCACGCAAAACATCGGGAATGCGCTGTTTGCACAATCCGGTGGTTTTTTCGTGATGGAAACTTCTGGCACTGGCCAGGTTGTCGTGTCCGGTTTCGGATCGATGTTTCAGCTCGATGTCGTGCCCGGCAAGGATGTAATCATCGACAACTCGCACGTCGTCTGCTGGGATAGCACTTTGCAATATGTAATTTCAGTGACTACAGGCGATTCTGGTGCCAGCGGTAGTGCCGGCGGTGGCGGAATCGGCGGCATGATAGGAAATTTAGTCAATAGCGTCACCAGTGGCGAAGGTGTTGTGCTGCGCTTCAGTGGCTCGGGCAAGGTGTATATATGCTCGCGCAATCCTGGTTCATTTGCCGCTCTGTTGAAAAAATAGGCATCCGATGTTGTTTCCACTTATGGTGGAACGTACTGTTTAGAAACAGTACCAAAGTCACAGAAAGAGTGTAATTGGCAGCACAAGACGTCCCTTATTATTTGCGTGAGCCTATTTTATAGGTACGATAATAATGTGCGGCAAATGGGTAAAAATTGTAATGCGCTATGGTTTTATGATGTCTGTTAAACCACTGGTCATTGCCGCAATTTTCGCGTTCTGTGTGCGCTAACATTCAGTATCCGTGTGTCATCTTAAGACCTAGCGTCGCATGGCTTGAGCCGATTTCAAGCAAGTAACAATTCAATCATTCAAGGAGAGCTGTATGGCGATTAATCTGGAAAAAGGTCAAAAAATATCCCTCGACAAAGAGGCTGGCGTTAAATTAAGCAAAATTATCATGGGGCTAGGCTGGGATGCAATAAAGTCCAAGGGATTCTTAGGTTTTGGCGGCAAAGCACAGGATATCGATCTCGATGCATCCTGCATCATGTTTGACCAGCAGGGCAATCAGACTGACGCAGTATGGTTCCGGCAGTTGAAATCAAATGATGGTTCGGTGACCCACACTGGCGACAATCGCACAGGCGAAGGAGACGGTGATGATGAGCAAATCATTGTTGATTTGACGCAAGTGCCCGAAAACATCAAGAGTCTGGTGTTCACGGTCAATAGTTTTACCGGTCAAAATTTCTCGCAAATTGAAAATGCAACCTGCCGTATCGTTAATGCAAGTAACAACGTGGAAGTTGCGCGATTTAATTTGTCTACTTTGGGATCTCATAACGCGCAAATCATGGCCAAGGTTTATCGTCATAACGGCGAATGGAAAATGCACGCCATCGGCGAAATTGGCAATGGCCGCACCTTTACTGAACTGATGCCGCAAATCACGCCACACTTATAGTAAATTCATGCAGCGCGTCTGGTTTAATAAAACATTCTCATCTGTTGCCGCAGCAATCAGCCTCATTCGTGAGGCTGATGTTGTTGGCGACTATCGCATTGTGTGTAGCAACACCAATCCGCATGCTCCGGGTTTTCTCTTTGCGCACGAATCAGCTATCGAACCGAGTGGGTTGAAAGGCGAAGCTTACCTGGACTGGTGTTTTCAGTTCTGCCGCGAAAATTGTATCGACATTTTTGTGCCCGGCAAGGAAGCAAGTCTGGTCAGCGCTGCACGCGAACAGTTTGCGGCGCAAGGCACTCGCGTATTGTGTGCTGCGTTGCAGGAAGTGCTGCATCTACTGCATGATAAAGCGCGTTTTTATCAAACGGTTGATTTGGAACTCGCACCGCCTGCAGCGTTCCGCGTAGTTGAAAATGTCGAACAGTTCGATGCTGCCTACCGTGAACTGAGAGAAACGCATGCAAAATTGTGCGTCAAGCCTTCGGTATCCGTGTATGGCCTGGGCTTCAGCGTTGTTGATGAAGAGCGTTCCACCGCGCAGTTGCTGCTTGAAGGCATTCAGTACCACATCGGTCTGGAAGATCTGAGGCGTGGATTTGCCGCAATGAATGGCTTCCGTACGATGCTGGTAATGGAATATCTGGATGGGCACGAATACAGTGTCGATTGCGTTGGCGATAATGGGCGGCTGGTCTGCGCGATTCCTCGTAAGAAAGCCAAGATGGCCGGTCAGGGGCAAATGATCGACCTGCGTGACGACATTCTGGAAAGCACAAGGCAGCTTACCGCCACCTATGGATTGAACGGCGTATTCAATGTTCAATTCCGTGAAGGCCAAAATGGACTCAGTCTGCTGGAGATCAATCCTCGCATGTCAGGTGGTATTGCAATGGCGTGCCTGGCCGGTCCTAATTTGCCGTATCTGGCTTTGGTTGGATTCGATCGCGGTTTTGACGGTCTGCAGATACCACCAATCCGCGCAGGTATACGTGTTGCAGAACTCGCGCGCGCAATGGAACTGCAGTGAGCGCAGCAATCCAAAAGTCGCCATGGTTATCGGCTGAAATGCGAACCGTCATGTTGCCGACCGGTCGGATGGAGGTTAAGGCCGACGCGGGTCAGTTCAGTCTTGATGATTTGGTTGGTTTTGCTGCGCGTGCGAACGCCAGACGCGGCTTTCTTTTTCTGAGCAAGGTGTTGGGTAAACATTGGCCAGTGACGCCGCAACTGATGCGCAAAATTCATGTCGAGCTAGCCGCCAAGATACCGGTAGATTTGCCGGGCCCGGTGGTGTTCATCGCCATGGCAGAAACCGCGATCGGATTGGGGCAGGGCGTTTTTGAAGCGTACAAGGCCAACAATCCGAATCGTGCGGCACTTTTTTTGCATACGTCGCGCTACCAAGTAGGCGACACACCGATTATCGAGTTTGAAGAAGCACATAGTCACGCGCCACGGCAGTTTATGCATATGCCGACGGATATTGCTTTGCGAGGTATTTTGCTGACTGCACGCTCGCTTGTGCTGGTCGATGATGAAGCCAGCACCGGCAACACATTTATGAATTTGACCGCAGCGTGTCGCGCACTCAATCCGGCGATCGAATGCGTCCATCTGGCGACCATCACCAACTTTATGGGCCAGGCAGTAAATGACGCGTTGACGCAGCGATTCGGTATTCCGGTAACGATCAGCGCTGTGCTCAGCGGTGAATATACATTCACCGCCAGCGAATTACAGCTTGCGGCGGCGGGTGCAGCCCAGTTATTCGAAGCGCATGCCGATCGCGGTGCAAGCGCTTCATTTGGCAGGCTGGGCGTGAACCGTCCGCTATCCGTGCCGATTGATTTGGCCAAACGTCTGGTTGCTACGCTACGTCCTGACGAACGGGTGCTAGTATTAGGCACCGGCGAATTCATGCACATGGCTTTTCTGCTGGGGCTGGGACTCGAAAAAATGGGTGCCAATGTAGTGTTGCAATCGACGACCCGTTCGCCCATTTTGCAAGGAGATGCTGTCAGTCACGTGTTGACCTTTCCAGACAATTACGGTGAGGGTGTGGCGAATTTTATTTATAACGTTGTGCCCGGCCAGTATGATCACGTCTTTATTTGCCACGAGACACCGGCAAACGCAGCGTTGCATCAGCTTGCGAACGCTGTCGGCGGTCGTCTGTTTCATTTTTTATCCGAGAATAATATTGAAGAAATTCCTGTTCGTTGACCTTGACGACACCCTGTTCCAAACGCCGGGCAAATGCTTGAAGGAAGAAGATTTACGTCCTGCTGCTTATTTGAAAAGCGGGGCGGCTTGTTCGTTCACGACGTCCCGCCAGCGCGCTTTCTTCGAGCTGATGCACCGTGAAATGACGCTGATTCCGGCGACAGCGCGCAATCGTGATGCTTTGAGTCGAGTAGATTTACCTTTCTCCAGTTATGCCATTATTGACTATGGTGGTGTGGTACTGGAGCCGGGCGGAACAATCGATGCTATTTGGCTTGAAACGATGCGAATGGATATGGATCGCGCCCAGACAGGTCTGAGAGAGGTGATGCAGATTATTGACGAGTACTCGGAAAGCGCAGGGATGAAAGGTCGTGCACGCTTGATTGAAGACTGTTCGATTCCTTTCTATATAGTGGTCAAGGATCCTGAGAAAAAAGCTGAGCGCCTCGAGCAAATAGAACGCGAGGTTGTCGCTCCCTGGGTTGAAACTGCGGGCAAGGATTTTTTCATTCACCGCAATGGGAATAATCTGGCGGTGTTGCCAAAGACATTGAACAAGGCGCGTGCCGTGGAGTACTTGCGCAAGCGACTGGAAGTTGAACATGGCGAGATTATGACCCTTGGCATGGGCGACAGTGAATCAGATGCACGCTTCATGGCCGCGTGCGACTACGCGATCGTTCCGAGCGGCAGCCAACTCGCTGCATTGACGGTAGCTGCATTATGAGTTTTTGTGGAAGTTATCGGCATGACGACGTTGTTTTTTTGCTCAAGCGTCTAGCGCGGCTACCGTTTGTCGATATTGCGCACAAGGAGAAGTTGATCCAGTCAGGTGCGCGTCACTACAGCGAAATGTTATCACCGGAATCGTTGCCGTCATCGCGCTACCTGAAGGTATTCAAGGATGCCTACGCTGCTAATCGTCAACAGATGGCGCGGGATTGTTTGTCGCTGGCGGCGTTGATTGCAGCGCGTCGTGCTGGCCCCATCACCTTGGTGTCGCTGGTGCGCGCTGGGACCCCGGTTGGTGTCATTCTCAAGCATCTGTTAACCAGAGTGATGGGACGACGAGCTGACCATTTTTCGGTGTCCATTATTAGAGACCGCGGCATCGACGACGTGGCGCTGCACCATATTTTGAAACAGGGCCATGCGCCGGAGTCCATCGTGTTCATTGATGGCTGGACAGGTAAAGGCGTGATTTCACGCGTGCTTGAGCAGGCAGTGAGTGATTTCAATCAACGTAATGGTGTGGCGATCGATAGCGGCTTGTACGTGTTGTCAGATCTCGCCGGATCTGCTGCGTGTGCTGCGTCGTCTGCCGACTACCTGATTCCATCCAGCATTTTGAATGCAACTGTATCCGGCCTGGTAAGCCGCTCGGTTTTGAACGAGTCCGTTGGTCCGGGTGATTTTCATGGCTGTGTCTATTACGACAAGTTCGAACCGCACGATCAGTCGCGCGAGTTTGCAGATGGATTGATTGCTGATGGTATCGCACAGGCCGGACGCAATGGCATACCGGAAGCGACGCCGATAGATCGCGCGAAGGTAGCGGCAATCTCTGCCGAATTCCTCCGCACAACGATGGCACTGCATGGTATCGTCGATGTGAATCTTGTAAAACCCGGCATCGGTGAAGCGACCCGCGTATTGTTACGCAGAGTGCCCCGCCTGTTGATCTTGCGCGATCCCGGCGCGCTGGACGTCGCACATTTGAAGGTGCTCGCCAAAGAAAAATCTGTCCCGCTGATTATTGATGCAGATTTACCTTACCAAGCCGTATCACTCATAAGGAGTGCGTTAGATGGTTAGCAAAAAAATTCTTGGCGCCTCGCTGTACGTTCCTGCAACGCATAAGGATTTGCAGAAGATCGCCGATGGCGAACTGCTCGGTTATCTGCGTTCAGTTATCTTTTGCACTGAAGACGCTATAACGGATAGTGAACTTAGTTATGCACTGTTCAATTTATCGCTTGTGCTTCAACAGATGGTTGACCGGCCAACCACGGAACGCTTTGTTCGTGTGCGCAACCCAGACGTGATGAAGCGTGTACTGGAGATGCCTGGCTCGGAAAAATTGACCGGCTTCGTGCTGCCCAAAACGACGCGCCATAATTTTGATGCCTATTTCCGGCAAGTGCGGAAGACCGGCTACATGCTGATGCCGACGCTCGAGACTGCCGAGGTATTTGACGAAGCGGAGATGAGAATGTTTCTCCAATGTCTGGAGCAACCCGGAGTTCGTGATCACATTCTTGCGCTACGAATCGGCGGCAATGATCTGCTGGCGTTGTTAGGGATACGACGGCCGCGTAATATGACCATTTACAGGACACCGCTTGGGCCGGTTATTTCGAAACTGGTAACGACATTTCGTCCCTACGGTTTTGTACTGACTGCACCGGTGTTTGAGCACCTGGACAATCCGGGACTGCTTGCGCAGGAAGTGGAAGAAGACCTGGCACACGGTATGGTTGGAAAAACTGCGATTCATCCAAGTCAGGTTGCGCTGATTGAACAGCATTACCGTGTTCAAAGTACCGATGTCGAAGTGGCATTACGGATCATGGATGAAGCAAGCCCGGCGGTATTCAAAATGCATAACTCCATGTGTGAAGTTGCCACGCATCGGGCATGGGCACATGACATTGCCGAACAAGCGCGAGATTTTGGGATTCACCATGCAGGTGACGAGATCAATGACGTCACCGCCATTAATTTACAGCAGGCTCAACCAACATAAGGTTTGGATAAAATGACTGACTTCGCACGGGGACAAAAGGGAAAATTGGCTGACATGGGATGTACGGGCGCATTTCCGATCGTACTGGACATTGCGGCGCAGGGTATGGAGGTCGATATTGCCTGTTTCGGTCTGGATGCCAATGGCAAACTATCCGATGACAAATACATGGTTTTTTTCAACCAGAAATCTTGTCCGGGTGGTGGCGTGGAACTGGAGATTAATGATGGAAAGTCGACCTTTACAACTGATGTATCGCGGTTGCCGGATTCGATTCATAAGCTGGTTTTTGCAGCGTCCATTAGCGGCGAAGGGACGATGCGCAAGCTGGGTTCGAGTTCGATGCGTCTCGGTAGTACGGTATTCATGTTTTCGGGAACCGATTTTCAGGATGAAAAAGCCGTGATCGTCGGTGAAGTCTACAAGCGCGATGGTCAGTGGCGCTTTGGCGCGGTAGGTCAGGGATTTAACGGCGGATTGTCCACGCTTTTGAAGCATTTCGGTGGTGTAGAGGCAGAGAGTTCCCCGACACCTGCACCCGCGCCTGAAGCAAAGAAAGTGTCCCTCTCAAAGGTCACGCTCGAGAAGCGTGGCGACAAGGTCTCGCTTGAGAAAGCAGGTAGTCGCGGGTTTGGGCGTATTCGCGTCAATCTGAACTGGAATCAGGCATCGCTCCCTAGTACTGAGCCTCAGAAGACAGGCTTCCTCAATAAACTTATGGGCAATGCGCAGCCTCGGTCAAGCAGCGGCATCGACCTGGATTTGGGGTGCATGTATCAAATGCTTGATGGCACTGCGGGTTGTGTGCAGGCGCTCGGCAAGAGTTGGGGGGATTTCAACCACCCACCTTTCGTCCATCTGGAAGGTGATGATCGTTCCGGTACCAATATTGACGGAGAAAATCTGTTTATTAATGGTGACCAGTTCAATCAGATTAAACGCATTTTGATATTCACGTTCATTTATGAAGGGGCACCGAACTGGGCCGCCACCAATGGAGTGGTCACTATCGAGGCGATCGGCCAGGCGCCAGTGGAAGTCAGACTTGACAACGGAACCAATGCATCGATGTGTGCGATTGCGATGATAGAGAATAATGGGGGGAATCTCCAAGTGACGAAGCTTGTCGAGTATTTCAACCATAAAGGAAGCGAGAGCACGCACAAGCTGATGAATGATCGCTACGAATTCGGACTAAGGTTCAAGTCGGGATCGAAGGATTGATCTGCACCCACAGTATGCTACAAGGGTATCTTTAGAAATATAATTTTGCGAGCAGGTACTTTGCGGCTTGTCTGCTTACCCGGTTCTTCACAATTCGGTGTTACTCGAAAACACTATCGCTTGCATTCAACTATATGCCGCGAATTTTTTTACTCTTGCCCTGTCTGGCCTAACAGTCTGCCGGGATGGAAAACTTAGAATTTATAGAGGTTGCTCTCAGAACAAGATAAAGGATGGTAATGCTAATATTGACTGTGCTAGTGATGTTGGTCGTGATGCTTTTGTTGGCATTCTTTCGATCCTCCATCTGGGGATGGTTGTTGGCAATTGTAGTCTTCGGTTTCATCATTGCTATCCAAAGCAAACTTTCTGCTGATCTGTTTCAAGTTGCCATCGTTTTTCTGGCCGTAGTTGTCGCGGTGCTGGGCATTCCTTTTCTGCGTCGCCTGTTGGTGAGCAGTCAAATTCTAAAACTTTTCCGTAAGACACTTCCCCACATTTCGCAAACTGAGCAGGATGCGCTCGATGCGGGTACGGTTTGGTGGGACGGCGATCTCTTTACTGGTCACCCTGACTGGCGCAAGTTATTGAATTATCCTACGCCGACGCTCAGCACAGCAGAACAATCCTTTCTCGATAACGAAACTGAATCCTTGTGCGCCATGCTGGATGACTGGGACATTACTCATGTACGCCAGGATTTGCCGCCGCAGGTATGGCAGTACATCAAAGACAACGGGTTCTTTGGCATGATAATTCCCAAAGAATACGGCGGGCTGGGATTTTCTGCTCTGGCGCATTCTGCTGTGGTAACCAAGCTTGCTTCGCGTAGCATTACTGCATCCGTAACCGTGATGGTGCCGAATTCATTGGGCCCGGCCGAGTTGCTCGTGCGCTATGGCACGTTGGAACAAAAAGAGAAATATCTGCGCAGATTGGCACAGGGCAAGGAAGTACCATGCTTTGCGTTGACCGGACCATTTGCTGGATCCGATGCTGGATCGATCCCTGATTATGGCATCGTCTGTCACGGTGAATTCAATGGGCAATTAAATGTGCTTGGCGTGCGGGTAACGTGGGAAAAACGCTACATCACTCTGGCACCAGTAGCGACGTTGCTTGGACTCGCTTTTAAGTTGCATGATCCGGACGGGCTGCTTAGCGAGCAAACGAATCGCGGCATTACTCTTGCGCTCATTCCTGTAGATACGCCCGGCGTGCAGGTCGGACGTCGTCATTTCCCACTCAATTCGGCGTTTCAGAACGGTCCAACTTCAGGCCAGGATGTCTTCATTCCGATGGAATATATTATCGGAGGAGTGGATCGTATAGGGCAGGGCTGGCGCATGTTGATGGAATGTTTGGCAGCGGGGCGATCGATTTCGCTGCCAGCCAGTGCCACCGGTGGGGTGAAACTGGCGGCGCGAACTTGTGGTGCATATAGCAGAGTGCGCAGACAGTTCAAGCTACCTATTGGTAAATTTGAAGGCGTGGAAGAGGCATTGGCGCGAATTGGCGGAAACGCCTATTTAATAGATTCGGCACGCACACTGACGGCGGTGGCGGTGGACATGGGCGAGAAACCGTCTGTGATTTCTGCCATCGTTAAGTATCATTGCACCGAGCGTGCGCGCACAGTTGTCAATGATGCGATGGATGTGCATGGCGGCAAGGGAATTTGCCTGGGGCCGAGCAACTATTTGGGACGCTCCCACCAGCAGAATCCTATCGCCATTACGGTGGAAGGCGCGAATATTCTGACGCGCAGTCTGCTTATTTTTGGACAGGGCGCGATTCGTTCTCATCCTTATGTGCTTAAGGAAATCCAGGCGGCGCATGATAATGATAAGCGACGTGCTATACGAAATTTTGATGCTGCCCTGCTTGGCCACGTCAGTTTGAGCCTGAGCAATGCGCTACGAGCTTGCTTGTTTGGTCTTACTGGTGGGCGTGGTCTTTCGGTGCCGGCAGGCGAAGAAACCAAGCGTTATTACCAGCAATTGACACGCTGTTCCGCAGCATTTGCACTGGCAGCAGATGTGTCCATGCTGCTGCTGGGTGGGAATCTCAAGCGGTGCGAGAAAATTTCTGCCCGGCTGGGCGATGTGCTGAGCCAGCTGTATTTGTGCTCGGCCACGCTTAAACGCTTTAAGGATGATGGAAGTCCCGCTGAAGATCTGCCATTGCTGCACTGGGCGATACAAGACGCTCTATTCAGGATTCAGATGGCGTTTGATGGCGTGCTGCAAAACTTTCCCAGTCGTTTTTTTGCGCTGCTTTTGCGCGCGCTTATTTTCCCAAGGGGAAAATACCTGACACCACCGTCGGATGAGCTGGGGCATCAAGTGTCAGCGCTGTTGATGCAACCGGGTGCCTCGCGCGACCGCTTGACTTCGGGCATGTATTTGCCCGGTGACGAGAATGATGCAGTCGGTGCACTGGAAGCTGCGTTACACAGCACGTTGCAGTGCGAACCTTTACAAGCAAAAGTGAATGCGGCGCACAAAGCCGGGCAGGTTACAGCTATGACCGAGTTGATGTGCATTGCAGAAGCACAACATAAGGGGTTCATCAATGCCGAGGAAGCCCGGCTGCTGGAGCGTGATTATGCGTTACAGCGCAAGGTCATCATGGTAGATGATTTTGAACCGGAGCAACTGGTGGCAGAGTCGAGTATTATTTGATCGAGAAGGCGCCTCTTAAAATTTAAGTTTTCGGACAAATTTAGATTTTGAGAGGTGCCCGATAGTGAAAGGTAATCATGCCGGATAACCAAGATCACATTATTACGCCAGAGCAAGCAGTCACCTTGCATGGAATGTTTGTCGAGCGAGTGAAACGTACGCCGGAGGCTATTGCTTACCGCTATTTCGATACAAATAAAAATACTTGGCTATCGATGACATGGGCACAGGCGCGCGATCAAGCGGCGCGCTGGCAGGCAGCGCTGATGCGTGAGGAATTAGCAGTGGGTGACCGCGTCGGCATCATGTTACGCAACTGCCCGCAATGGGTATTGTTCGATCAGGCGGCCTTGTCGCTCGGCCTTGTTGTGGTGCCGCTATACTCGGAGGACAGGCAGGACAGCGTGGCCTATATCATTAAGGATGCGGGCGTAAAGGTGCTGCTGTTCGAGAATGCAGAACAATGGCAAGCGCTACACAGCGTGTGCGCACAATTGCCATGCATGCAGCGCATGATCAGCCTGGACAAGATAGCCGGACATGATGAAGTGCGCTTGTTATGTGTGGAGGATTGGCTGCCTGCGCATGCTGTCTTGGCCGAAGAGCGAGGGCGTGAGCGCGATGCGCTGGCCACGATCATGTACACCTCGGGTACCACCGGTCGGCCCAAGGGCGTGATGCTGTCGCACCACAATATTCTGTTTGACGCCCATGCGGTCTTGCAGGTCGATCCCGTTGCCGGAACGGACACCATGCTGTCTTTTTTGCCACTTTCTCATGCCTTTGAGCGTACGGTAGGGTATTACATCAGCGTGATGGCAGGCGCCACGGTTGCCTATGCGCGTTCCATCCCGTTGTTGTCGGAAGATTTGCATATCATTCGTCCAACTATTTTGGTTTCTGTGCCTCGCATTTTCGAGCGTATCTATGGGGCGATTCATGCCAAGCTGGAAGAGGCGTCGCTATTGCGGCGCAAGCTATTCGCTTTGGCGGTCAATGTAGGGTGGCGACGTTTTGAGCACGAACAGGGACGTGCTGGCTGGCATCCATTATTATTGCTATGGCCGTTGCTTAATCACTTGGTTGCAAGCAAGGTTATGGCGCGTTTGGGTGGACGGGTCCGTATGACCTCTTGTGGTGGAGCAGCCTTGCAGCCGGAAGTCTCACGCGTATTTATTGCACTTGGCTTGCCTATTTTGCAAGGCTATGGCTTGACCGAAACCAGCCCTGTTGTTAGTGCTAATAGCTTGAGTAACAACTTACCATCCAGTATCGGTCTTCCTCTGCCGGGTGTAGAGGTGCGTATCAGCGAACAGGGTACGTTGATGATTAAAGGGCCGAATGTGATGTTAGGTTACAGGAATAATACCGAGGCAACACGAGGCACGATTGATGCGGATGGCTGGCTGAACAGTGGCGATATTGCCTCCATTAGCGAGTCAGGACATATCACTATCACGGGACGTTTGAAAGAAATTATCGTGATGTCCAACGGTGAAAAAATTTCTTCGGCGGACATGGAGCAGGCCATTCAGCGTGATCGTTTATTTGATTCGGTAATGCTATATGGCGAAGGACGCCCCTACCTGGTTGTGCTGGCAGTAGTCAATCCGTCAGGCTGGGCAACCTTTGCACAAGAATCCGGGGAGAGTCCGAAACTGCCGGAATCGTTGTGCAATTCCCGTCTCGAGGAACAAGTATTGCAACGTATCGCAGATCAGACGAAAGAATTTCCGGGTTATGCCAAAGTTCACCGGGCATTACTGCTGATCGAGCCGTGGAGCGTAGATAACGGACTGTTGACACACACCCTGAAGGTTAAACGTAAATCTGTAGTGGAGCACTTCGCCAAAGAAATTGAACAGCTTTATCAAGGGCACTGAAGGGTGCCTCGCAAAATTGAATTTTTAGAGATCCCCTGAATATGGATGAACCCGTGTTGACCCTTTTACCGCAACGCGAGCCTACATTGCGTATGGTGGCCATGCCATCCGACTGTAATTACACTGGCGACGTATTTGGCGGTTGGGTAATGGCGCAAGTCGACATCGCCGGAAGTATTCCCGCCCACACTCGTGCGCGCGGTCGTGTGGTGACGGTTGCGGTAAATTCATTTGTATTCAAGCAGCCGTTGTTTATGGGCGATGTGGTGAGCTTTTATGCAGAACTGGAGAAAGTAGGGCGCACCTCCCTCACCGTAAAGGTCGAGGTGTATGTGCAGCGCGATCCGGTTAAGCCGATCTATGCCAAAGTAACCGAGGCCATGTTGACCTATGTGGCGGTGGGAGAGGACCGCAGGCCACGCATTGTGCCACCAGACAATTGAGTGCATTAAAGGAAAGAAACATGCTTTTTGGATTTTTGGAAATGGAACATGCCTAAGAATTTTAATATACGTAGGGTCGCTGTATTGGGCGCAGGGGTAATGGGCGCGCAGATTGCCGCGCATCTGGTCAACGCCAATGTTGAAACGCTGCTGTTTGAGTTGCCTGCTAACGAGGGTGATCCAAATGGCAATGTAGCCAAAGCGTTGGAAAGTCTGAAGAAGCTCGAACCCAGTCCATTGGCATCACCCGCCAAGCTGACCACTATTCAGCCTGCAAATTACGAGCAGCACCTCGAATTGTTGCGCGGCTGTGATCTGGTAATTGAGGCGATTGCCGAGCGAATTGACTGGAAGTCAGATCTTTACCGCAAGGTCGCCCCCTATCTTGGCGCAGATTGCATTTTCGCCAGTAATACCTCCGGGCTATCTATCAACGAGCTGGCTCAGGCGTTTCCAGAAGCGCAGCGTGATCGGTTCTGCGGAATTCACTTCTTTAACCCGCCGCGCTACATGCATCTGGTCGAGCTGATTTCCTGTGTCGACGCCGACTCTACGATGCTGGACAGACTGGAAGCGTTCCTGGTCTCCACACTGGGTAAAGGCGTGGTACGCGCCAAGGACACGCCCAATTTTATTGCCAACCGCATCGGAGTATTTTCTCTGCTGGCCACGCTGCATCATGCACAGCGCTTGGGGCTGAACTTCGATACCGTGGATGCCTTGACCGGTCGTTATCTAGGGCGACCCAAAAGCGCTACTTTCCGCACCCTGGATGTAGTTGGGCTGGACGTATTCGCACATGTGGTCGACACGATGCGCGAGAACCTTGCTGACGATCCTTGGCACAAATATTTTGTGCAGCCAGACTGGCTTGGCAAGCTGATAGAGGAGGGCGCGCTGGGGCAGAAAACCAAGCGTGGCGTCTATCAAAAAGTGGATGAAAAAATTCATGTTTTCGATCTGGATTTGCAGACTTATCGCTTGTCGGAAGACAAAATTGATGATGAGGTAAAAAAAATATTGCGCGAGCGAGATTGGGCGAAAAAGCTTACCGCCTTGCGTGCCAGCGCACGTCCGCAAGCGCTGTTTCTGTGGGCGGTGTTTAGTGACTTATTTCACTATTGCGCGGTACATTTGGAAGGCATAGCCAACAATGCGCGCGATCTGGATTTTGCCATGCGCTGGGGTTTTGGTTGGGACAATGGACCATTAGAAATCTGGCAAGCAGCAGGTTGGCAACAGGGTGTGAGTTGGCTGAAAGAGGATATCGCAGCGGGTTGGTCAATGTCGTCCGCACCGCTGCCAGACTGGGTAACAGAGCCAACACGTAAGGAGGTGCATGGGTCACAGGGTTCATACTCGCCGGGCAGCAATCAATATCAAGCTCGATCGACATTACCGGTGTACGCTCGTCAGGCGTTTCCAGACCGATTGCTGGGTGAAGAAACCCAATTTGGCGAAACGATTTTCGAAACCGAATCGGTACGTATGTGGCACACCGGCAGCGATATTGCCATTCTGAGTTTTAAATCCAAGATGCATATTATCAGCAGCGAATTGCTGGACGATATTCTGCGCGCGCTGGACGAAGCCGAAGAAAACTGGCTTGCATTAATCATATGGCAGACCGAATCACCATTCTCTGCCGGTGCCGATTTGCTGCAACTGATGCAAGGGGTACAGAAAGTTGACGAAGAAAAACCCAATGGTTTTTTCGGCAAGTTTAAAGGCGCGGTTCAGCGTGTCAAATATACCGTGGCGGGTGGCGGTGGATTAAGCGAGATCGTCAATGCGGCAACCGGCAATGTGCCGCATGTAGAAGACGTGATCATAAAATTTCAATTGGTGTCGCAACGCCTGAAATATGCACAATTACCTACTATCGCGGCGATAGACGGTCTCGCGCTGGGCGGTGGCTGTGAAATTTCGATTCATTGCACGCGTATTGTTGCTGCGCTGGAAAGTTATATCGGGCTGGTAGAAACCGGCGTTGGCTTGCTACCTTCCGGAGGTGGCTGTAAAGAAATGGCGCAACGCGCGGCGGCGGAAGCAAAAGGCGGCGATATTTTTCCGTTCCTGCGCCGCTATTTCCAGAATATCGCCATGAGTGAAGTATCCAAGAGTGCCGAGCTGGCAAGAGAGATGGGCTATTTGCGAGCCTCGGATCGTATCGTGATGAACCACTTTGAATTGCTTCATGTGGCCAGGCAAGAAGCGCTGGCGCTGATTGCCACGGCCTATCGCCCGCCCCTAGTACAGCGTCAAATTCCGGTAGCGGGCAGGGCGGGCATTGCCTCATTCAAGGCATCTATGGTGAACATGCTGGAAGGGGAGTTCATCTCGGAGCATGATTACACTATTGGCTGCCGCGTGGCTGAAGTAATGTGCGGTGGTGATGTGGAAGTCGGCAGCATGGTCGATGAGCAATGGCTTCTTGATCTGGAGCGGCGCAATTTCCTTGAGTTGCTGGCGATGGAAAAAACCCAGAAACGCATTGAACACATGCTGAGAAATGGCAAGCCATTACGGAATTAAAAATTTCCCCCTTGTCGGGTATTCCCTTGTAAAACATTGGGACAGAGGCAATGCTGTTCACTTAAACAAAAATCCGTACGCCCTGAGCCCTTCGACTGCGCTCAGGAGAGCCTTGTCGAAGGGCTTTATGCCTATGATTGGTGGTTCGACAGGCTCACCACGAACGGTTAAGTGAACAGCATTGGGGATAGAAGTGGTCTTCAAAAGGAGTAACTCATGTCTAAACAAATTCAGGAAGCTTATATCGTAGCCGCCACCCGCACCCCGGTGGGTAAAGCGCCGCGAGGCATGTTCCGCAATACCCGACCGGACGATCTGCTGGTGCACGTGCTGAAAAGTGTGATGGGACAATGTCCCTCACTTGATGCTGCTGCAGTAGCTGATGTCATCGTCGGCTGTGCTATGCCGGAAGCTGAACAGGGCATGAACGTGGCGCGAATTGCATTGCTGCTGGCGGGCTTGCCAAATTCTGTGCCTGGAATGACCGTTAACCGCTTCTGTGCCTCTGGGTTGCAGGCTGTGGCTCTTGCGGCAGACCGAATTAGGCTCGGCGAAGCGGACGTGATGATTGCCGCAGGTACCGAAAGTATGAGTATGGTGCCGATGACGGGCAATAAGATTACGATGAATCCAGCCATTTTTACTCACGATGAGAATATCGCCATTGCTTATGGCATGGGGGTGACTGCGGAAAAAGTGGCAAAACGCTGGGAAATAAGCCGTGAAGCACAAGATGCCTTCGCCTACGAAAGCCACCGCCGCGCCTTGCAAGCGATTACAGATAACGAATTCAAGGAAGAAATTTCGCCATATCAAATTCAAACCCATGTGCCGGATTTATTAAGTCGCGAAGCAAGCGTGCGGTTAAGCATGGCGGAACAGGACGAAGGCCCCCGTGCAGACACCTCCTTGGAAGCGCTGGCTAAACTTAAAACCGTGTTTGCGAAGTATGGCTCGGTTACCGCGGGCAACAGCTCGCAAATGTCGGATGGTGCGGGTGCAGTGTTGCTGGTCAGCGATACTGCGCTGAAGCGTTACAACCTGACGCCCATAGGAAAATTTCTAGGTTTTGCGGTGGCGGGCGTACCACCAGAGATTATGGGCATCGGCCCAAAAGAAGCCATTCCGCGTGTATTACAGCAAGTTGGTTTGCAATTGGATGACATTGGCTGGATCGAACTCAATGAAGCGTTTGCCGCGCAATCATTAGCAGTAATAAATGACCTCGGCCTGGACCCTGCCAAAGTAAATCCACTGGGTGGGGCGATAGCATTGGGTCACCCACTGGGTGCCACCGGCGCGATCCGCACTGCTACTTTGCTGCATGGGTTGCGCAGGCGCAAACTGAAATACGGTATGGTTACTATGTGTATTGGTACTGGTATGGGTGCTGCGGGAATTTTCGAGGCTTTTTAGCCCTGATTTTCTATGTTCATTTATTTTATATATGGATGTTGGACCTGACACTTTTGTGTGTGTTTGTGCGCTCCTTGTTATTAGATCGGTTTAGTCAAATTTTTGTTTTTGTTAATCGGTTTGGCAAAACAATTTAGTTAAAGGTGTGTTTTTTCGTCTTTTTGGAACGGAACAAACCTTATGACATTGGAAGATTTTTTAACGCATGTTAAATCAACGAATGCAATTGATCTGGCTACTGAGTTCTTATATCGTGATTTTGTTCATGCCATTCCAGACGAGTCCATATATAAATCGTATTTGGAATTGGTAAGAGCTAATCAACAGTCGTCAGAGCACGTTGCGATTATGGGTTCTGGGAATTGGAAATTTAGCTTGAATCCAATTAAGAACTTTAGCGCATACAGCCAAAAATCAGATATTGATGTTGCAATTATTTGTCGCGCGAGTTTTGAACAAGTTTGGGATGAATTAAGGGATTATCATAGGAATAATTTTTATTTACTTCCTAGCAATAAAAAGGATCAGCTAAAGCGAAATGGTCAGAATGTCTACTCTGGCTTCGTTTCTCCAAAATGGATACCGGGAAAATCGCTCGCAAAATTTAACCATAATATAAATTGTAATAATTATTCAAATGAAATTGTCGGGCACAGGACTGTGAATGTGATGTATTTCAAAAGCAAAGATGAAGCTGTAGATTATTACGTACGAGGTTTTAAGCTTGCCCAAAGAAAAAGCCCTTCACAGACAATAGGAAATAAAATATGAATTATGACGTTAGTTTTCAAACTGTTGCTTGGTTTAATGAGAGAAGTAATGATGAATCGCTTGAAATTAGTCCAAAATTTCAACGTCGAGCTGTTTGGTTAGAAAAGGAACGGGTTTTACTACTCGACACTATTTTAAGCCAACTTCCATTTCCAGAAATTTACATTCATGTTGAAACCGATCCCGAAACTGGGAAACAGAAATATGCCGTTGTTGATGGTCAGCAAAGAATTACTTCTATCCTGAAATTTATTAACAATGAATTTTCGTTGCCAAACAACGATACATGGAGTGGAGAATATTTTCGTGATTTAGCGGCTGAAATTAAGTCTGCATTTTGGGATTACAAAATAGTGGTGCGGTCATTGAGACAGGCCAGTGATGATGAAATTAGAAGTCTTTTTACTAAGCTTAATACAAACAACATTGCACTAAATGACCAAGAATTGCGAAATGCAAGATACACAGGACGTTTCAAAGAGCTAGCTGAACGCCTTGCAGATAATCCGTTTTTTCAAACAATAGGGCTTTTTACTCCAAGGGACGTTAGGCGAATGCTTGATATTGAATATGTCAGCGAACTTCTTGTGCGCCAAGTTGCAGGAGTTACAAATAAAAAGGATTTGTTAGATAGTTTTTATATTCAATTTGATGAAGAATTTCCAATGGAAGCAACTTATGAAGATGAATTTAATATATGTATCAATTTGTCTCGGTCGTTAATTAATATCAACAACCAAACAGTATTTAAGTCAAAAGGAAATTTTTATTCTTTGTTTGGCATGTGTGTTGAGTACTACAGAAATACTGGAAAAATACAGTTTCAAAAAATTGTTGATATCCAGCACGATGTCAATCAACTAGTAAATAGAGCTAAAGTAGACGACTTTGATGCTGAAAATCCTGATATCAAGATCTATTCTGAAGTTTCGACAAGATCAACATCTGATAAATCGCGAAGAGTAGAAAGAGAACGAATTTTATTGTCAATAATACGCAAAATCGAAGGATTTTGAATTGATCAAATTGCTTATAGCCATGTAGATACCGTCTTTAAAGTCAAGCATTTTTCAGATAATTGTGTTGATATGGCTG
>NZ_CAKMLL010000102.1 GCF_927797785.1 Candidatus Nitrotoga sp. BS
ATCTTTGTTGTCGCCGCTGTTCTTATCTTTGCTGTCGCGGCTGTTCTTATCTTTGCTGTCGCGGCTGTTCTTATCATTGTCGTCGCGGCTGTTCTTATCTTTGTTATCACCGGCATGGCTATTTATCAATAATCCACCGCCGATACTCTGTTTATCCATCTCTGCTTGCGCTGTGTATGTATAAGTTTTTGCGCCAGAAACGGTGCACGGCCCATTCGATGCGGCATATGTGTCGCTTATATTGGCCATAGTTAGTGTCAGCTGATAGAGAAAAAGACTGGAAGTTCCAGCCAACACTCCCGTGACACCTACAACCGAATTTCCCTGGTCTAACCATTCCAACTGGTTTTTAGTCCCGAGCGCACAAATTTTCACGGGCGCGCTTACCACGAACAGTGGCTGAGTCGCCCCCAAAGTAAGTGTCGCGTTGCCATCGAAATTGCTAAGAACCATTGGCTGAGTAAGTGCCCCAGAATGTGGGACGATGGCTGGCTGGGTTACCGTCGCGCCATTAACGCTGAGTAAGTGATCAGTGGCCCACGATACAGCCGGTATAACGAGGGATCCCATTAACATTGCGCACTTGAGTAACTGTGTTGCCGAAAATGTATTCATGCTCTACATACTCCACTAAATTGAATTATCTCTGCCGTACTCGCTAAGAAATAATAAGGTTTAACCTTCTAATTAGGTCAAGCAATTTTTATACCATTATAAATAGTATTATATTAACAATGTATTATATATTTTAGAAAGCTGCAAAAAATAACTACTGTAAAAAAATTCGACACTTCATTTAGGTGTTTCATGCGATCGGATTTGCGCAATCGCGTCCGGCACCTTGGATAACCGCAGAGCAATGACTGAATAAATCAAGATCTGGAACATGAGTTCCCAATAGGTGATTCCAAGTGTGCCCCCCCCAATTCCATAAGCAACAAGCGAGGCACGAAGCATGGCACCATGATTTACTACCCATGATTCCCCAGAACGGATTCCGCGCCTGATCATGAGTGAAAGAGAAATTATAGTCCCTATTAGCAGTGTGCTCCATAGTAAAAAACCAGGGATACCATGCTCAACAGCCACTTCCACATAGGCGCTGTGCCAATCCAGTGTACCTGGATCGCCGAAACCTTGAAACTTTGCATTGATTGCGCGCCACCCTTCGAAGCCGGAGCCTGTCCACGGGTCGCTCTGTAAATACGATAACCCTTGTTCCCATGCCCCCTGACGGCTTTGAAAGGACAAGTCTTGTTGATAAGTCGAGATGGTTTCCATGCGTGTGTGCCATTCTTCTGGCAGGTTTATTAACGCCAACCCCACACCCAACGCAACAAGTATGATCGCCAAAAACTGGTGTTTGCTATGCCACACCAGCATCGCACTCATTACAGTCAAGCTCACAAGCCCCCCGCGCGACCATGAGGTCAAAGCGGCGATGTAGCACAGAGCCACCGCAGCCACGATTGCCCAACGAAGTGCTGAATCTGATGTCTGGCGCAACCAAAGTATCAAGAGCGGAATAATCATGGCTAAAGCGACAGCGAATTCATTGTTCCCGCCAATCTGACTGTCTGGCGGGCCATAAACCCGATCCCCAAACCCTGTCATGACTGCCCAATAACCACCTTTTAAGGCTACCAGCGCAATACCGGCCGCAGTCGCAGCAATTAAGTAATGCAGTTTTTCTCGTGTATCTATCAGCCAAAGCGTAAGCAGTAATGGCGGAACGAGTTTGCTTACCTCGAGTAACCTGCCTCGAGACGTGTCCGGCAACAACGCAAACTGTGTGGTAATCACAAAATCGGCAAAAAGCAAACCTAACACGACCAAGCGCCAGTCCCAAAAAACCTTGGGCCACTGCCGCGTTTTCCAATAATCTACTGCCACCGCGAGACTAGTGGACAGAAACAATACCTTGAACATCGGAAGCTGAGACATAAACTCGCCGCCGTAGGATTGCGGGTGCATAGCGCCAAGTATTGCAAGGCCGACCACTCCAAGCCACGGACGCAACAAGGCGAGCCAGCATAGACCAACGAGAATGGTGAGTAAGGCTATATCACGCATGGCCGTTGTCCCGAGTCACAGTTGATTGCCTAAAATGTAGAGCGTCTTGCTCTGTGGTCAAATCAGCACTTGATACACGGGACTGCCCGGCTTTCGTTTTACTGCGATGAGTATCGCGCATTCGTTCGCCAAGAATCGTTGTGCCGATATAGCCTGCCAACCCCCCAAATACCTCCAGCGCCCAGTCCGTAATATCTGCAAATTTGCTGGGCAGTAATAATTGGCCAAGTTCAATCCCGAATGCAACCAGCCCAATCGAAATCAAAGCAACCCACCCCGCGATTTGTCGCCAGGAATAATGTTGGATTTGAGCCACTCCCAGCGCCAGCAAAATGCCCAGCGGTATAAAGAAGCCGACTTTGTGCAGCACCTCCGTCACCGCTCGATATTCTGTTCCATAGTAATACGTTTCAAACGGCACCCTATTCAAGCTTTGCAGGCGCTCCGTTATAAATGCGCGCCCGGTTTGAAAATCGAATGGATACCAAAAAATTGCTGCTAACAAACCGACCCACATCAACGCAAAACCCAGCCACAGCCAAGCCTGAGAGCGTGATGCGGTGTCTCCCTGTATTGCCTGCCGGGCTTGTCCTACCCAGTGTTTGCTCAACCAGGTACCCATCGCTGCACCGATTGCCGCAGTAATAATATCCGTAATGTCACTTACGCGTGAGTAGACGAACAGCTGCAAAAACTCAAGGAACGTTGCGATCAATATAACCGCGAACAACGACTTCAGGCGCACAGTTGGAGGCGATAAACGCCACAAAAATGCAACCGGCATCCAAATTAATGCATCGGTTAACAGTCCGTACCACGCTTCGGCCGGGTTTTCAAAAACAAAAGAGAACGGTATTAACACCACTCGGCCTTCGCGCCATTTGTGAAAAATTTCAACTGGGCTGAGTGTGAGATCAAGCGGCAGCAAATTGTAGGTGAACAACACAAATACATAGAGATACAACAGTCGGCCGGATAAGGTGGATGATCCCTTTGCGCTGCGCCATCCTGCCAGCCACTCTGACAAGCGGTGCCCGAAAATACACCATGCCATTACACCCGCAACAGCGCCAATACACTCCGCAAAAATGTCATTGAGTGACACTGTGCGAGGCGGAAAATACAACTGGGCAAACTCGATCGCAACACTCAGCCCTAAACAAGCAATAAATACCCACAGAGAAATTAACATGCGAACGATCAGGCCACGCGCTGACCACAGTACGCCACTCCAAAAAAAAGCCAATGGAATGAATAACAGAATATTTGCCACCCAGTCTGCGCGGTTGCCGATTTTCAAATCGTGGTAGCGAATGTTGCTGAATGCCTCAACAGCTTCCTTCAATGAATGATGTTGGAAATTCAAGGGCACGAGGCTACCGTAGATTACAAAAAGCGTATATGCAACGGCAAGAGCCAGTATGGGAAAGTGAGATGAGGAAGTGCTGAGCGAGTCATCCCCTGACTTTCGCTGAAGATATTTCGAAGTTGCATGCAAGTCAGGCATAAATTAATTTATTTTCGGGTGACGTTGTAATTTCAAGGTCTTTGATATTTTAAGCATAGCCATCAAGTTGGATACTCACACTTGTTGCGCGCCTGCAAACGATGCTTTGTCGTTGCCAGCAGTTGGAACCGTGAGCCCGTCTTCTACGAATAGTAATTATCTGCTGCCCACTCCAAACTTGTGAAGCCCGCGACATTTGGCGGCGAATAAATATTATTGGACTGAACCACAGCAGAACTGAACCTATCGAGATTGTAAGGATTTGAAGTGTGGCGTCAACTCGCCCCATCTTTAAAACACTCAAAAAACATCTTACTTAATCATTAAATTAGCGCTGCTACTGTTTAAAAGTGTAATTCTTTAGGGTGTTCGTTTTGCAATTGAACTATTGCGGGTGATTCCAGGAATGGGAACGGTGAATTTTGGTTGGTAGCGGCTGCATTTATTGTTTGAGAATGCTGCGCATAACGCTTGTAGCTGTCTTATCCAGTGTGATCATACTTCCGTCCGAAGTTTGCCACTGTTTAGACCCTTAAGTTGAACATCAGAAAGAACCCGGAAGATCGTAAGGGCAGCAAGGGCAGTATTCGTTTATACAATCATACCGACACCGAATCGGCCAAAATGGCCACCGGCAAAGGCGTGATTCAAGGCTATACCGGTGTCGCGACAGTCGATGAGAAGACACAAATCATCGTCGATGCGCAGGCGCATGGCACGGGCTCGGAGCAAGAGCTGCTGCTACCAGTAATTAAGGCTACTGCGACATTAAGCAACGCTGACAGGGTGATCAGCGCCGATGCTGGCTATCATTCGCAAGCCAATCTCAAGACATTGGCCGAGCAGAAATCAATGCCTATGTGCCCGACAACAGATATCGCAAGCGTGATGAAAGTTATGCCGATCAATACGTGCATGCTGCCAAGCCTGAGCCGCTATAGAACAAGACCAAAGAAGCAAAAAAACCCAAGTGTTTCAGGTCTGCCGATTCCCACTTGGCAGAAGATTGCTCCCACTGTGTTTGCTCAGCGGGCAAACGGTTGTATGGCAATGGATCCGATTGCACAATCAATGAGTATGCGGCGATGAAGTTTGCTGCTACCAAACAAGATTGCGTACCATGCAAGCGACGTAATGACTGCCTGCGCACACCCGATAAAACGGATACGCGGCAAGTTTCTTTTCTACAAGGCAAACGAGACATTCAGGAAAATCACACCGACCGGATGAAGGTAATAATGGATTCGAAAATAGGCCGAGAGATGATCACGCGCCGATTTGCAATAGTGGAACCGGTATTTGGTAACCTGCGCGACAACAAGCGATTGCACCGCTTTACGCTGCGCGGAAAACCAAGGTGGATGGGCAGTGGAAACTTTACAGCCCGGTGCATAATGTTGAAAAGCTAGCAAACCATGGTTATGCGAGATAAGGATGCCAAGAGGATTCATCCTCGCCTATGAATCGCATGCATAGGCCTGTCAGACTAGATTGGTCTGCAATGAAGATGTTCGATGGAAAAATAAGGAACATGAAATGAAGATGGCAGTTTGGTTTGAAAAATTTCTACCCAAGACTGAATCAGGTGTTCAGAATGGGCTTTTTCTACAGCCTCGTTAGGTTTGTAGGGGGGGGCTCAATAATATTTGACGAGCGATATCAACTTTGCTATAGTTCAAATCTTAGCTGACGCGGGGTGGAGCAGTCTGGCAGCTCGTCGGGCTCATAACCCGAAGGTCGTAGGTTCAAATCCTGCCCCCGCAACCAAAATGCGAACGCATTTACGGCAGCCCGTTCTTTAAAAGTTTACAGACAACCGACGAGTGTGGGTACATGC
>NZ_CAKMLL010000103.1 GCF_927797785.1 Candidatus Nitrotoga sp. BS
CGTCAATCATGGCTTCCAGCGATTTGACCATTCATTTAACCGGACAGCAGTGATTGATAAACCAAGAAAAGAGGTATAGGACAGTCATCTTAACGCTCATTTCATGATTGAGACGTTTGAGCATTAAAGACTTTACAACACACTTTCAACAGCATTTATAGTGGCCGGATCGAAACTATTGCAACCGATATGCTGATCAAGCTTGAGCTGCATACTGACCGGCAAGCATGCCGATGGCGCTATGGCAGCGGTTACAAAGTTGCTAAGGCCACAAATCGCAAGTACCACTCAGTCACGATTGATAACGGCCATGAGTTTGCCGAGCATAATGAATTGCTTAAAAATTGGAGATGGATGTGTACTTTCCTCATCCCTACTTTTCCTGGGGGATGAACGAAACTATCAATTAGTTGTTACGGCATTACTTCCCCAAAGGCACTTTGTTTGAAATCGTTACGGAAATAGAAGTGTAAGCGGCAGTCACTGCGCTCAATCATTGCCCTAGGAAAATATTGGGATTTAGATCGTCTTTCGAGGTATTCTTTAACAAAACCAAACGCTATGCCGCGTCAGCAAAGGCGGTTGCACTTCAAAGTTAAATCCAATCCGTCAAACATTAAAAAGGTTCTTGTAATGGCTTATCAAACACCCATCACCATTAAAAGCGCAATTGATCATATCAAAAAGCGTCATTATGTACTGCCATCAATTCAGCGTGAGTTTGTTTGGGATACAGATCAAATAGAGACTCTATTTGATTCATTAATGCGCGACTACCCAATAAGCACTTTCTTATTTTGGAAGGTAGATAAGAGCAAGATCAAAGACTTTCAGTTCTATGAGTTCTTGAAAAACTATCACGAGAAAGATAGTCGCCACAATCGTAAAGCAGATCTATCGAATGATGAAGACATCATTGCATTGCTTGATGGCCAGCAGAGAATGACTTCAATGTATGTAGCATTGACTGGTTCGTATTCGAAGAAAATTCCTTATTACCGATGGGAAAGCCCGAATGCGTTTCCTGCAAAAAAGCTATATTTAAACTTACTAAAGCCATCAGATGAGCTCGAAATAGAATACGATTTTAAATTCCTCACTAATATAGAAGCAGAGAAGAAAGACGGTTACTTTTGGTTTGAGTGTGGAAAAATGCTGGAAATCACGGACATGAGTAAGACATCCATGTATTTGATGAAAAACAAGCTTATGGACACCTCAGTCTATACGGAGAAAGAATCAGAATTTGCTATTAATACCTTAAATGAGTTCTTCAATGTCATTCACCAAAAAGGCACCATCAGCTACTACCTGGAGGAAGGTGAAGAGCTCGATAAAGTACTGCAAATATTTATCCGCATTAACAGTGGTGGTACCAAATTAAGCTATTCCGACTTGTTGCTCTCAATAGCAACAGCCCAATGGAAAGATAAAGATGCTCGCGAAGTTATCCATGAATTTGTTGATGAGATTAACAAAATAGGTGACGGGTTTTCATTCAACAAAGATATCGTGTTGAAATCTTGTTTAGTACTTGCAGATTTTGATGTGAAGTTCAAAGTAGATAACTTCACTAAAGAAAACATGATTGTCATTGAAAATAATTGGGAGCATAGCTCTGCGGCTATGCGGGCCGCAATCGAATTGGTTGCAAAGCTTGGCTATAACCGTGACAACCTTGCTGCTATGAATACTATTATTCCAATTGCATACTTTATTTATAAAAATGGATTCGAACAGAGTGTTTTGCATGCTGCTCAGCGAGAAAATGATCGAAAGGCAGTAAAGGAGTGGTTGGCTCGCGTACTATTAAAAGGTACGTTTGGTGGTCAGCCAGATTCAATCTATCCCAAGATGCGCGACCTCGTTAATGAGAATTTGGGTAAGTTTCCTTTGCAGGAAACCATAGCTCATTATCGCGGCAGTCGAAAATCAATTAGCTTTAGTGAAGACGACATTGAAAATATACTTGATCTGCGATATGGCAACGCAAAAACATATTGCGCACTCACGCTCTTGTACCCTGGTTTAAATTACAATTTTAAATATCATCAGGATCACATTCATCCGCAGTCCTTTTTCAATAAGAAGAATCTGCGCAACTTACACTTAGCGGAAGAACAAGTAGATGCCTATTTAAATGCCTGCAACGCCTTGCCAAACTTGCAACTGCTACAGGCCACTCAAAATATTGAGAAAAATGACAAGCATTTCAAAGAGTGGTTAACGCTTGCATATCCATCTCAATCTGATCGGGAAAGTTTCCTGTTGCAGCACTATGTAAATACGGGTGGTTCTCTTGCGTTTGAAGATTTTATCAATTTTGTGGCTACTCGCCGCAAAGCTCTCAAATCGCAGTTTATAAATTTACTTCAAGTGTCCACCGCTCATATGGATAATGAGGTCGAAAAATCAGCACAATAATGACCCAGCAAGAGCTAAAAAATATTTCTGGGGTGCAGCTACTGCCTTGCGGGGTACCAATATGGGCCTTTCGATTAGCCAGACCATGAGAAGCGGTACGAGGCAGACATTTCAACGCTCGTTTGAACGATTGAGTCGGTTGAGCTTTAAAGACTTTACAATATACTTTTACAAATACCCTTTATGAATATGAACTCGTATCCATTATGAAAAAACAACTCACTGTCGGTACCCCACTTAGTCCCTCCGCTACCAAAGTTATGTTGCTGGGCAGCGGCGAGCTCGGTAAGGAAGTTATCATCGCGCTGCAACGCTTGGGTGTGGAGACGATTGCCGTGGATCGTTATGCCAATGCTCCGGGACATCAGGTGGCACATCGTGCACATGTCATCAACATGACGGATGCGGGGGCATTGCGTGATCTGGTCGAACTGGAACAGCCGCATCTCATCGTGCCCGAGATCGAAGCGATTGCCACCGACATGCTGGTCGAGATTGAGCGGGAGGGATTGGCGCGGGTTATTCCCACTGCACGCGCCGCTCAACTCACCATGCACCGTGAGGGAATTCGCCGGCTTGCGGCAGAAACCCTTGGTCTACCCACCTCTCCCTATGCTTTCGCCAGCAGTCTGGAAGCGTTACGTGCGGCGATCGATGACGGGATCGGCTATCCCTGCGTGGTAAAACCGGTGATGTCTTCCTCCGGCAAGGGGCAGTCTAAAATCGACAGCGCGGCAGAGGTGGAGCAGGCGTGGAATGATGCCGCCAGCGGTAGCCGTGTGAACCAGGGACGGGTAATCGTCGAGGGTTTTATTAATTTTGAATATGAAATAACCCAGCTCACTGTGCGTGCGATGGGCTGCAATGGCGAAGTTGAAACGCATTTCTGTGAACCGATCGGGCATGTACAAATTAATGGTGATTATGTTGAAAGCTGGCAGCCGCAGGCTATGTCTGAGCTGGCTTTAAGGCGCACACGCGATATTTCCAGGAAAGTTACGGACAATCTCGGGGGCTTGGGCATCTTTGGGGTCGAGCTGTTCGTCAATGGCGATGATGTGTGGTTCAGTGAAGTCAGCCCGCGTCCGCATGACACCGGCATGGTAACGATGTGTACCCAGGTGCAGAGTGAGTTTGAGCTGCATGCTCGCGCCATACTTGGCTTGCCTGTAAGCACCGCTATGCGTGCACCGGGGGCGAGTGCAGTGATCTATGGACAAATGGAAGAAACGGCTATCGCTTTTACGGGTGTCGATGAAGCGCTGCGGGTTCCACAAAGTGATTTACGCTTGTTTGGTAAACCGGAATCGTTTTCCAAACGGCGCATGGGCGTGGCGTTGGCAAACGGAATCGATACCAACGAAGCGAGAATGCGCGCCAAGCTGGCCGCCAGCAAAGTGGTGCCAGTCAAGCTTTAGTATTGTCATTCCCGTCTAATCCGAAACAGCTTTGATTAGGCTAGTTGAAAGGGCGGATTCAGGTGATTAAAACGCTCTGAACCCGCCCTGACATGAAAC
This sequence comes from Candidatus Nitrotoga sp. BS, assembly GCF_927797785.1. Taxonomy (GTDB): domain Bacteria; phylum Pseudomonadota; class Gammaproteobacteria; order Burkholderiales; family Gallionellaceae; genus Nitrotoga. The sequence goes on from NZ_CAKMLL010000103.1 coordinate 3,942, forward strand.
ATTTTTATTGTTGCAATCAAGCGTTGGCGTTACTGACTTACCAGCTCGCGCAGTACATAAGGCAAAATGCCGCCGTGGAGGTAGTAATCAACTTCAACGGGCGTGTCGATCCGCAGCAGTAACGCAACTTCTTGCGTGTTGCCGTCTTGGCGCTTGATGGTGAGCATTACATCCTGTTGTGGCTTAATGGAATTTGCGATGCCGGTGAGATCGAAAGTTTCTTCGCCGGTCAGTTTGAGTGTGGCCACGCTGTCATTCCCCTTGAACTGCAAAGGCAGCACGCCCATACCCACCAGATTGCTGCGATGGATGCGTTCAAAGCTCTTGGCCACGACCGCTTTTACGCCGAGCAGTTGCGTGCCTTTCGCCGCCCAATCCCGAGATGAGCCCGTGCCATATTCTTCACCGGCAAAAACCACTGTGGGCGTGCCATCCGCAATGTATTTCATCGCGGCGTCGTAGATTGCTGACTGTTCGCCGTTGTAAAGTGTGTAGCCACCTTCCACGCGACTGCCGTCGGCATTGGGAGGCAGCATCAGATTCTTGATGCGCACGTTGGCGAAAGTGCCGCGTATCATGACTTCATGATTGCCGCGTCGTGCGCCGTAACTGTTGAAATCCTTGATGGCCACGCTTTTGCTTTGCAGGTATTTGCCAGCCGGGGTGGTCGCTTTAAAGCTGCCAGCAGGGCTGATGTGATCGGTGGTCACTGAGTCACCAAAAATGCCCAGCGGTTTGGCATTGCGGATATCGGAAGCACTACCGACAGTCATGCCAAAGTCGTCGAAATAGGGTGGATGCGCAATGTAGGTGGAGTCGTCCCAGTGGTACTGGTTGCCGGTAGGGGCGGCAATGGCATTCCAAAGTGGCAGGTCTCGTGTAAGGTCACTATATAGCTTGCGATACACTTTTGGGTCGGCGGCAAATTTCATGGCTGCGTGGATTTCTGCACTGCTTGGCCAGATATCTTTCAAATAGACTGGCTGATTGTTGCGGCCCATGCCAAGCGGCTCACTATCCAGATTAATATTTACTTTGCCCGCCAGCGCGAAGGCAACTACCAGCGGTGGGCTGGCGAGGAAATTGGCCTTGACGTTGGCGTGGACGCGTGCTTCAAAATTTCGGTTACCAGACAAGACTGCTGCGGCGATCAGATCGTTAGCGAGTATGGCATCTTCGATTTGTGCTCTCAGAGGGCCGGAATTGCCGATACAAGTGGTGCAACCATAGCCCACCAAGCGGAAGCCAAGTTGTTCCAGATGGGGTAGTAGACCAGAATGGGTCAGGTAATCCGTCACCACGCGCGAGCCTGGGGCGAGCGATGTTTTGATATGTGGTTGCACGCGCAGGCCCGCTTCCACCGCTTTTTTCGCCAGCAAACCTGCCGCCAGCATCACACCGGGGTTGGAGGTGTTGGTACAGGAAGTGATGGCCGCTATTAATACATCACCATGGTGGAGCTGCACTGCCGGCAGCATCTTACCGGTTGTTTCGCAGCGCACGCTGGGTGTCGGGTGGTTGTCCATCATCTCGATTTCAGACACGGTGTTGGTGTTGCTTTGTTTGCCGTTGCCAGTGGGTGCAGATGCCTGATCCTGCAGGCCGCCACCAATGATCGGTACACAAACGTCATCGCTCAGATCAGGCAAATCGGTAATATAAGTTTTTCCCAGATTTTCAGCGAGCTGGTTGAAGCCATTCTCTGCTACCGACTTGCTGAACAAGGTATTGAAATTTTCTTTCATCTCGGAGAGCGGTACGCGATCCTGCGGCCGTTTTGGCCCGGCCAGAGAAGGCTGGATACTGTTTAAATCCAGCTCTACCACACTGCTGTAATCGATTGTACCTGCCTCAGGTATGCCATACAGCCCTTGTGCTTTGAAGTAGGACTGGAAGGCATCCACTTCTTCTTCGCTGCGTCCGGTATTGCGCAGGTAGTCCAACGTAACGTCGTCCACCGGGAAGAAGCCCATTGTTGCGCCATATTCTGGCGCCATGTTGGCTAGCGTGGCGCGATCCGGCAGGGTAAGCGCAGCGGTGCCTGCACCGAAAAACTCTACAAATTTACCTACCACTTTCTGCTTGCGCAGCAGTTCGGTGACGGTCAATACCAGGTCGGTTGCGGTGATACCTTCGCGCAGCTTGCCCGTGAGATGAACGCCCACCACGTCCGGGGTGAGGAAATAGACCGGCTGGCCGAGCATGCCCGCTTCCGCTTCAATGCCGCCCACCCCCCATCCGACCACGCCGATGCCATTAATCATAGTGGTGTGGCTGTCGGTACCGACCAGCGTATCGGGATAATAAACCCCGTCTTTTTGCAACACGCCACGCGCCAGATACTCCAGATTCACCTGATGCACGATGCCCACGCCAGGCGGCACAACCTTGAACGTATCAAATGCCTGCATGCCCCATTTCATGAACTTATAGCGCTCATTATTGCGCTCAAACTCCAGTTCCATGTTCAATCGCAGCGCGTCCTGACTATTGTAATAATCCACCTGCACCGAATGATCCACCACCAAATCCACTGGCACCAGCGGTTCAATGACCATCGGATCCTTGCCCATCTTCACAGCGGCATCGCGCATGGCGGCGAGGTCAACCAGCAACGGAATGCCGGTAAAATCTTGCAACACGATACGTGCCACTACGAACGGGATTTCTTCGGTACGCGGTGCATTCGGCTGCCAGTTCGCCAGTTGGCGAATGTGCGCTTCACTAATCTTCTTGTCATCGAAATTGCGCAGCACCGCTTCCAGCACAATGCGGATGGAAACTGGCAAGCGTGAAACTTTGCCCAGCCCAGCTGTCTCGAGTGCTTTCAAAGAATACAGCGTGCCAGTCTTGCCGTTGGCGAGAGCGAATGTTTGACGAGTGTTGAATAAATTATGCGACATGGTGAGGGTTCCGAATGAAAACTTATAAGTAAAGAGCGTCTCTAAAAATTCAAGTTTCTAAGCAAGACAAGGCACAAGTAAAAAGTTTTATCGCTGCATATGCTTAATATGTAAGCGATAGTTTTTTAGAGTAACGTCGTATTGTGACGAAACGGGGTATACAGGCAAGCCACAAAGCGGCTGCTCGCAAAATTAGATTTTTAGAGGTGCCCTGAAAAGAAAGAGCGGGATTATAACGCGACGAAGATGGATCGAACATTGATCAGTTAAAACCTTGTCAGCGCTAAGTAGTAATGTCCCCTTTCCCCCAAATAGAAATGTCCCCTGAGTGAGTAAACTCAGTGCCTGTAAAAACGAGAGGCGGGCAATTTTATTGGACATAACGATGAGTCAAAAAGAAGCAATACGAGCGCAAGTGATGGAGCACCTAACGGCAGATAAAGTTGACCAGAAGGAAGCGGGCAAGTGGCTGTCGGTCAGCGTGCGTCAGATCAGGCGCATCGTGCAGCGCTACCGCACAGAGGGCTTGCCCGGGCTGATGAGCAAGAAGCGAGGCACTCCCTCAAACCGTCGGTTGAATGAAGTGACCAAGCGACTGTCGATTGAACTGATCGGCACACACTACCGTGACTTCGGGCCGACGTTGGCCCGTGAGAAGCTCTTTGAACGCCACGACATTACCCTCTCGGTCGAGCGCACCCGCCAGCTCATGATTGAATCGGGCTTCTGGAAACCCCGCAAAGGTGTCAGGGTATGCGTTCATCCGATGCGCGAACGCCGTGCGCGCCCAACGCGGCGAACGGGGAATAGGGCAACGGCGATATTGGGAACACCTGATTCGAGATGAGCGAGATTATCGGGCGCATATGGATTACGTGCATATCAACCCAGTGAATCACGGCTTGATCAGATGTGTTGGAATTGGCCTTATTCAAACTTTCTTCGGTTGATCGAAAAGGGAATCTACCAGATGAATTGGGCGGGTGGTAATGAGGATGAGGTGAAATGTGATGATTAGCATCCGGTGCAATGCCCGTTGGTTATTGCACCCTACGTCATTTCAACAATGTAGGGCGTCAATAAGCAAAGCGTATTGCGTCTTACGCGGGTTGACCCTATTTCTACTTGAATCGAATCTGACCCTATTTCTACTTGCAATCTGTCCCCGTTGTTTTTTAATAAGAATAGCAACAACGCATTGAGGTAAAAGGGCTTTGACCCCTTTAACCGTGTTTTGACCCCTTTAACCGTGTTGACATTGCTGTCGCCGACCCAGAGTTCACTACCCAGTGCGCGGTCACGCTTGCTGGGACGGGATTCTCACCCGCTGGAATGTTCGACCTTGCCTAGCCGCACTAACCCCGTGATTCTCCTTCTTTATGTTCACGAAGTTTCTGTAGTCGCAATGTCTTCCTAGTTCAGCATTTTTTCCGTACGCCCTTCTATCTTTAGCAAAGAAGAAACTGCCTGTTTTATTGGTGCTCGTACTTTGTGAGTATTTAGATAATGTTGCGTACGTAAGGAAAGAATACGCTGAAGAAATTGCATCTCTTTACCCTCATACTTTTCTACGAGTCGCCGTAGCTCATTTTTTTGATGGTCATCGAAGGAATTTGCAACATCTAGAGAATAGAAATAGTAGATAACATCAAATGCGGGAGTGTCATTCTTGTCCCTGATATGCTGCATGATTTCTCGCAATTCCGGCTTGCTCAATGCTGAAACGATTTTCTCTATGTTATTAATTGTCAAAAGAAATATCGTGAATCTTAGGGCTTTAGATAGTCCTTGCCTATTTTTCTCATAATCATCGGTTTTCTTAAACCCAACTAGCCCGTCATACTTTTCTTCTACAAATTGCGTCAGGTCCTTTAGCTCTTCCTCATTACATAAGAATACACTTATTAGCCTAAGTCCAGCATCACAAATTATTTGTACTATCTCTTCGATCTTTGATTTTTCAAGAATGCCCGCTTTGTTTTTCAGAATTTGGCTAAGTATCTCAATATTTTTCTGAGACACATAAATACCATCTGATGAGTCGTTGGTGTCGTTGGTGTCACTGGCCACACTATCATCGTCCTGCTCTAATTCCTTACTATCCAGCTTATCTCTCTCAGCGGCCCTTTCCTCCTCAATCGATCTTTCAGAAAGTATCTGATTTGGTATAGCATCAAGGAGCTCATTGAATACTCTCGTCTCTTGACGATCTAACTTGGCTGGCTCGAACTTATCAAAGCTACATACTGTGTGCGTTAAAATATCATCGAGTATTTTCGAGTCTTGGGCATGATGTATTGCAAATGTCAGAGCCAAAGTATTCTCTCTTACGTAGCTCTTGCTCATCATCTCGAAAAGTCTCTCTTGATTTTTTTCGTAGGCTTGCGCTAAATACCTACCTAAAAAAAGTAGTAGCTGTATGGAACACTAAAGCAGGTAAACCCATTTCCATTATTACTAATGATACCGTTCGGACCACATAATCTGTTTATCAAAGATTGCTTTATTAAGTATTTATCCTTATAAGCTTCCAGAAAGCTAGCGTATTCAGCCATATCCAACTTGTATTCTTCATTCCCAGACAGATGGATCGCAAAGGCGAGATGACTTGCGAAATTGAAGCAAGGGTTGATGTTTTCGTCAGTTGGCTCTATCCCTGACTTAATCATATGAGCAATGATAAGCGCGTAGTAGCAGTGCCCATAAGCGGTAATCTGCATATCACGGGGCATGAAATGTTCATGCGTTTGCAGAATTGAGAGGATATAGAACGGATACCGGGGCACCACTTTATTGTTTATGAGCACGCTGTTCACATTACGTTCAATTTTGTCGACTCTAGCGTGCTCTATTTCACGAGACGCTTCACTTTTATCCGATGATAGCTCTATCCATTTTTTTATAAGTTCTTCTTGCTTACTGTGACCAAAGTGGCCGATTCGAACATTGATGAATTGGCCGAGTGATACCTCATCCTTAAAGTATGCATTATAGCTATCGGTGGAGGTTGCAACTATCACCCTAGAAAAATGCTCCTTTGCTAGCGCTACATGCCTTAGTGAGTGCCCGTTATGAGTCAGGTTGTCGAGTATTATTGTTGAGTCTCTTTGCTTCATCCATAATTCAAAATCTCCAGTAAATTCATCTCTATATTTGCTTTCGAAGACTTTTAGGTTGGGCGATTTCGACTTAATCTCTTCTAGATCTACAAAGAGCGCGGGGCTGCTAGCTTCCACCAAGTAGAGAAAAAGGTGTGCACAAAGCTTAGTTTTTCCGCTCTGATTTTCTCCTCGGATAAGAATCAGCTTATTCTCAAGAAGTTGATCTGCATTTTGAATTTGCTTTTCGGTATCCGCAAATCGAAAGAATGTATACAGCTGCGGAAATACAAATACATCTTTTAGTTGAGTAACATCTTTTGTCTGCGAACAGAATTCGATACGAGTTAGTTGTTGCTCAAACTCAATATCAAGGACGAAAGTCCTCTGCACCTCCTCTACCAGAGCTTTCAAACCTTGATAGACATCTTTCCAGGCTGTATCTCTATCATCCCAAAGCGCTATCGCTTTGCCGCCCTTTGGCAATACCTGGTAATCGCTCATTTCGTCAAAATCGGACCATGGACAATCTTTAGCTATAACCGTTACAAGAGTTATCTTGGGTATGGACTTCGCTATATTCCACTCCTCAACGCATGCTTCGGAATACAAAAAATTCGGAGTTACTATAAATACGACAATATCTGACGCCACTAACTCTTTCCGAATCTTTGCTGACCATTTTTCGCCCGCAATAATTTTGCGATCGTACCATTCTCGGAGTAGATCATTTCTTTTCAAAAGTACCAGTGACTTTTCCATTTCGTCTCTGATATCTTCATCAGCGTGGCAGTAACTGTAGAAGAGTTTTGCGCTATATTTTTTCAATTGATGTATCCTTCAATAATTCAGGGGACGTAACATATAATTGCTAGAGTAAGTAATGGCCCCTAGAGCTAAAGAGGTCAAAGCCGAATGGCACTAAGTTAAACTAAAGGGGTTGAAGCCCTTAAAGAGCTTTGCCCCCCCCTTTAGTTGACCCACTTTCTCTTCATCGTATTTGAGAGATCAGCAGGATCAAAGGAGCTATGTTCGAATTGTTGTTCAGCGCCACCACCGCCTCATGCAACCCCGATAAAGATTGCCAGCGCGCGGTTCACTGCCATCATCTTCTCATCATCCAGCCGACCAATTACCGCACCAACTTTTTCGCGTGCGACTGACTGCGGTTTATCCACCATGACCTGCCCGTGCTTGCTCAAACCGTTGCTTGCGCTGGGCTGCACTGGAATCCTGAACAGCGGCACATCGCGCAACTCGCCCGTCACCGGCAAAATGGTTACGGAAGGATGTGCATCGAATAAATCGGACTGGATAACCAAGGCCGGGCGCGGTTTGCCCAGATCACCCTGCAAGGCAATCGTCACCAGGTCGCCGCGCCTCACTGCCAGCCTTCTGTGTCCGCCACAGCGGCAAGCTGTTCCAGGGTCTTGCGTTCATGCGCATCGTCGAGCAAGCTGAGCGATTGACGGCGGCACTCTTCGGCGAAGCCCGCGCGTCGCGTATCCGGCACCCAAATCTGCACCGGACGCAGCCCGGAAGCCCGCAATGCAGCGCGGTGCTTTTGTACCCGTAGTGATGTAGCTGCACTCATCATCATCCTCTAAATTTAACCGTTACATGAAACGCATGGTAACCAGATTTTCTGTTACATGCAACAAAACAAAGGGGTCAGATTTATTATCCCCTCATATGTAGAAAGCGCCTGGCCGGTTCATATTTCGCCGCTTTTTTGACCAATAGAAATATCTATTGGCCTGCAAAATCGTCAAGTGGGGTAAGCAGGCATTTCGCCGAAAGGTGAAAGCTCGCAAAATCTGACCTCGCCCGGCCACTTTTTCGCTTCGATTCTTCAAGTCCGACTGCCTCCTAGGTGCGCCAGCGCTCCTAAACCTGCAGTTCGCCCGCTTGCAAAACAAGCGGTAAGCAGATAGCCGCCGGTGGGTGCTTCCCAGTCAAGCATTTCACCCGCACAGAAAACACCGGGCATGGCGCGCACCATTAAGCATTCATCCAACGCTTCGAAAGCAACGCCCCCTGCACTGCTGATAGCCTCATCCAGCGGACGCGGTGCAATGAGCCGCAACGGCAATGATTTAATCGAGGCCGCAAGGTGCTCGGGGTTGGCGAAATCGGATGGCGGTACCAGTTCGCGCAGCAACCCGGTTTTTACCCCCTTGATATTTGCCCGGCTCTGCAAATGGCTAGACATCGAACGGGAACCGCGCGGATGCGCTATCTCAGCGATAACGCGTGGCAAATCTTTTCCCGGCGTGAGATCGAGGTAAATGACTGCCCCGCCTGTGGCTGCAATTTCATCGCGCAGAATCGCAGACAAAGCGTAAATCAGGCCGCCTTCAATGCCGGTTGTCGTCACCATGAGATCACCTTGTCGGCGATGGAGGCATCCCGCTGCATCGGTAAAGGTCACCGTCACCGCTTTTAGCGGATGTCCGGCGAAGCTTGAGCTAAAGTGCTCGCTCCAGCCAACATCGAAACCGCAGTTTGCGGGTTGTAATGGCGCAACGGGAATGCCGCGCTGCGCGAGCAGCGGCACCCAAGCGCCATCGGAACCGAGCCGCGGCCAACTGCCGCCACCCTGTGCCAGCACTAGCGCATCGGCATTCGCGATGTGCTCGCCCTGTGGCGTGGTAAAGCGTAGCGCACCATTTTCATTCCACCCACACCAGCGATGGCGCATATGGAAATGCACACCTGCTTCACGCAGGCGGTGCAGCCAGGCGCGCAAGAGTGGCGCTGCTTTCATGTCTGTCGGAAATACGCGCCCGGACGAGCCGACGAATGTCGCGATGCCGAGGTTGTGCACCCATTCCCGCAGTGCCTCCGGCCCGAAATTGTCAAGCAACGGCTTGATCTGGGCGCGGCTTGCACCGTAACGCGAAAGGAATGGTTCAAATGGCTCGGAATGCGTGATGTTCATGCCGCCCTTGCCAGCCATCAGAAACTTGCGTCCCACAGAAGGCATGGCATCGTAAAGGTCGATCCGTACGCCGCCCTGAATCAATATCTCTGCAGCCATCAGCCCCGCTGGCCCTCCTCCAATAACGGCAACCGACTTGACGTTCAATTTATTTTTCATCCAACAATTGTCCTGCAACCGCCCAGTTTTCGTCCGGCAGTTCGTCAAAAGTAATGTAAGTGTAAGACTTCGGTTTATGTGCAATGCGTTCCAGAGTGTCGGTAAATTCTGCTGCTATCTTTGCTTTCTGTTCGCGATTAAGTGTTCCGGCAATGCGAATATTGACGTAAGGCATGGTATTTTCCTTAGTAAGTAAAAATTTTAAAGAGGAGATAAACCCCACAGGATTATTTAAGCGTAAAAAAAACCGGGCAATTCTTCAATTGTCCGGTTGCACATCGGTAATACAAAACATCAGATTTTAGAGCGGACTAAAGTTGCCACGCTATATCTATATTTTTAACCCTCGGCTACTTCGATTTGTATGCCAATACATACACGCTTTGTGAATCGATCAGCGCGCGTATAACGCTGACAACAACTCTATTTCAAACACCAGCGTTGCATTTGGAGGAATGGTGCGCCCTGCACCACGCACGCCATAGCCCAGTGATGGAGGAACAGTCAGTTTACGTACGCCACCGACCTGCATACCTCGCACACCTTCATCCCAGCCAGCTATTACTTCTCCTGCGCCGATAGTGAATTGAAAAGGATCGTTTATATCTTTGCTGGAATCAAATTTTTTGCCATCTGTAAGCCAACCGGTGTAATGCACAGTAACGGTGTGTCCTCCTTGGGCTTCAGCACTCTCAGTGCCAACGGTAATGTCTTCATATTGCAGTCCGGATGGGGTGGTGATTGTAGTCATTTCTTTCCTTGTGATTTGGTTTAGGTTTCGTCACTTCTGCTTGTGTTGAAATAACGGTTACTCTTGCTTTTTTGTACGTTCTGCTGCTTGTATAGTATTCACTATCAGCATGGCAATAGTCATTGGGCCGACACCGCCAGGCACAGGGGTGATATAGCCGGCCACTTCTTTTGCACTCTCAAAATCAACGTCACCCACTAGTTTACCGTTGGGCAGACGGTTGATACCGACATCAATTACGACCGCACCGGGCTTGATCATATCTCCAGCAATCATCTGTGACTTGCCAGTAGCGACCACCAGAATGTCGGCATCCCGCGTGTACTTGCCAAGATTCACCGTCTTGGAGGTACAAATGGTAACTGTGGCACTTTTGTTCAGCAGCATAAGTGCCATTGGTTTGCCGACGATATTGCTACGGCCAACTATCACAGCGTGTTTACCTTCGATTTCGATACCCGTTTTCTCCAGCAATTTCATTGTACCAGAAGGTGTACAGGGCGGAAATAAGGTGGTTCCGGTAACCAATGCGCCAACATTCATCGGATGAAATCCATCTACGTCCTTGTTCGGACTGATGGCTTCCAGCACCTTGTGACTGTCGATATGACTGGGTAAGGGTAGCTGTATCAGCAGACCATGGATCGCCGGATTAACATTCAATTCAGCAATCTTCGCCAGCAATGTTGTTTCTTGCGTGTCGGCGGGCATCGCAATATGTTCGGAGTAGAGGCCGATTTCGGCGCAGGCTTTTACCTTGTTGCCAACATACACCTTTGAGGCAGGATCTTCACCCACGATGATGACGGCCAAGCCCGGCGTAATGCCGAGCGTCCTTAGCGCATCCACACGCTCCCTCCACTCGGTGCGTAATTCCTGAGCGATGGCCTTGCCGTCAATGATATGAGCTGTCATTTTTCTATTCCTTGAAATTTAAAACGAATATCTTGTTGATGCACTTGATTGTTGGCAACCTTGATCATGATTTTGAGTAGGCTTATTCAACGAAAAAAATCCTGAATCTTGACCAACTCGAACTCATGATGCGAGTTTTTTGTGTGTATTGAAAAGATGCGAATTGTAACATTCAGTCCATAGAAGATCAGGGCGAGAAAAAGGGAACTTGGTGATAGCCCCCTGAATGGATTTGCTGAATGCGATTTATAACAATGGCACAATCATTAGCGCCACAATATTCATGATTTTAATTAACGGGTTGATGGCAGGGCCAGCAGTATCTTTATAGGGATCGCCGACGGTGTCGCCTGTTACTGCTGCCTTGTGGGCTTCGGAGCCTTTGCCGCCGAAATTGCCTTGCTCAATATACTTTTTGGCGTTATCCCATGCGCCACCCCCGTTGGTCATGGAAATTGCCACGAAGATGCCGGTCACAATGGCGCCAACGAGCACACCGCCCAATGCTTGTGGGCCAAGAGTTAAGCCGACGATTACCGGAACCACGACCGGCAACAATGAGGGCACCATCATTTCCTTGATAGCGGCTTTGGTCAACATGTCAACGCAGGTTCCATATTCAGGTTTGCCGGTACCTTCCAGGATGCCGGGAATTTCCTTGAATTGGCGGCGCACTTCTACCACTACAGAACTGGCGGCGCGGCCTACTGCGGCCATGGCCATGGCGGCAAATAAGTAGGGCACCATGCCGCCGATGAAAAGGCCGATGATTACCAGGTGATTAGATAAATCGAACGTCAAGCCCGGGTGATCAGCAGAAAGCGCATGAGTGTAGTCAGCAAACAACACAAGTGCCGCGAGGCCAGCTGAACCGATGGCGTAGCCCTTGGTCACGGCCTTGGTGGTATTACCTACCGCGTCGAGGGGATCAGTGATGTTACGGATGTTGTCCGGCAGCCTGGCCATTTCGGCAATACCACCGGCATTGTCGGTGATCGGGCCAAAGGCATCAATCGCCACGATGATTCCCGCCATAGAAAGCATTGAGGTCGCGGCGATAGCGATTCCGTACAAACCGGCCAGTTCGTAGGCACTCCATATGGCCATGCACACCGCCAATACTGGCGCAGCGGTAGATTTCATTGATACGCTCAGGCCGGCGATCACGTTGGTGCCATGGCCGGTGGTGGAGGCTTCAGCAATATGTCTTACCGGGCTGAACTCAGTCGCTGTGTAGTATTCGGTGATCCACACCAGTGTGGCCGTCAGCGTTAGTCCTATGAGTGCCGAACCATACAGCGCGTTAACAGAATAAACGCCATTGTCGCTCATTAGCCACTGGGTGATGGGATAGAAGGCAATCAGCGCCAACACGGCAGTTACTATCAGGCCGCGATAGAGCGCGTTCATAATCTTGCCACCCTCTCGTGCTGCCACAAAATAAGTGCCGACGATGGAAGCAATGATTGAGAACCCGCCCAATGCCAGTGGGTAGATCACCGCGTTTGAGCCGGCATCGGCCATCAGCAAGCCACCCAAAAGCATGGTGGCGATGATGGTCACAACATAGGTCTCAAAAAGGTCGGCAGCCATGCCAGCGCAATCGCCAACATTGTCGCCAACGTTGTCGGCAATCACCGCCGGGTTGCGCGGATCGTCCTCGGGGATGCCCACTTCGATCTTGCCCACCAGATCTGCGCCTACGTCAGCCCCTTTGGTGAAAATACCGCCGCCCAGACGGGCAAAGATAGAAATCAGCGAACCGCCGAAAGCCAGGCCAACCAAGGCATGGGTCGCTTCCATAGGGGTATTGCCCATTGAAATAGTGAGGAAGGCGAAGTAACCCGCCACGCCCAGCAGACCCAAACCGACGACCAACATGCCGGTAATGGTTCCACCCTTGAAAGCCATGTTCAAAGCTGCGTTGAGGCCGGCATGTGCAGCTTGCGCGGTGCGCACGTTGGCGCGCACCGACACGTGCATACCGATATAGCCGGTTAGACCAGACAGAATCGCGCCGAGGGCGAAACCTATAGCTGTTTTCCAACCCAGCTCCGGTATAAACCAAATGACCAGAAACAAAGTGACACCGACGATACCTATCGTTCTGTATTGCCGGTTCAAGTAGGCAGAAGCACCTTCCTGTATTGCAGCAGCGATCTCGCGCATTCGATCGTTGCCGCTCGACTGCGCCAAAATCCATCTAATAGAAAGCGCTCCATATATGAGCGCCGCCATTACGCATAACAGCGTAAATATCAGACCATCAGACATAAGCTTCTCCTTAGAGATGCCCTATATTTTAAAGTCGTCCAGTTTCTTGGGTATCGCCACATTCTTGAGCCGAACATACTGTGGCAAACCGTCTTTGTAAGGGGGGTAATCTTCGCCCTTGATTAGCGGAGCGAGGTAGGCACGACACTTGTCGGTGATGCCAAAGCCGTCCTTGGTGATAAAGTTGCGCGGCATCATTTTTTCTACGTTAGCCACTTTTTTGAGCGGGGCAACGCCAATTTTCCACTTATAGGGCCTGTCGGTGAGACGATCAATGGTTGGCATGACGGCATTTTCGCCCTTCAACGCCAATTGCACCGCAGCCTTACCGAGCGCATACGCCTGTTCGACGTCGGTCTTGGAAGCGATATGGCGCGCGGCACGTTGCAGGTAATCAGCCACCGCCCAATGGAATTTGAAACCCAGCGCCTCCTTCACCATGTTGGCCACCACCGGCGCTACGCCCCCTAACTGAGCATGACCGAAAGCATCTCGCAGCCCCTGGTCGGAGAGAAATTTGCCGTCTGCACCTTGCACGCCTTCTGACACAACGACTGAGCAATAACCATGTTGCTTCACCATAGCATCGACTCTGGCCAGAAATTTTTCTTTGTTGAAGGGGATTTCGGGAAACAGGATGACAATCGGCAACTCGCAATTCACATCCGAGGCCAAACCACCGGCAGCGGCTATCCAGCCGGCATGTCTGCCCATCACTTCCACCACAAATACCTTGGTTGAAGTCTTGGCCATGGAAGCAACGTCGAAACTGGCCTCGCGTACCGATACGGCGACGTATTTGGCGACCGAGCCGAAACCAGGGCAACAGTCAGTGATGGGCAAATCATTGTCGACTGTTTTGGGTATATGGATTGCCTGAATGGGGTAACCCATTTTATCAGCCAGCTGTGAAACTTTTAGACAGGTATCAGCGGAATCACCGCCGCCGTTATAAAAGAAATAACCAATGTTGTGCGCCTTGAAAACTTCAATCAGCCGCTCATACTGCAATCTGTTTTCTTCAATACCTTTCAGCTTAAAGCGGCAGGAACCGAATGCGCCGGACGGAGTGTAGCGCAGTGCCGCAATGGACTTGGCGGTATCCTTGGTCGTATCGATCAGATCTTCAGTCAGCGCGCCGATGATGCCGTTACGGCCAGCATAGACTTTACCGATTTTGTCCTTATGGACACGTGCCGTTTCGATCACACCGCAAGCCGATGCGTTGATTACTGCGGTTACGCCACCGGATTGTGCATAAAATACGTTTCTTTTTGTCATGTGATTGATAACTCCCTATGAGTTTATTGATTTTCCAGCCATAGATTGGTAATGCAGAAATTTATCTTACTCCCTTTTTAAGGGCTCAGATAATCAAATAATGTTCTTTAAAACTTGGTAGAGCGTTTATTTTTGCTTGTGGCCCTTATTTGATATTTGCTCAATGAGCAAGCTTCTTGCCGGTAATTGAGCGCAGCGATCACTCTGAATTTTTTATTCTCTGGATTCGCAAAGTCGATCAGCTATGCTTGATCAGCCGCGCTGACCTCGCATTTTGTTGCGATTAATTTTCACGACTTCGGTGAGCAAGTGATGAAAGATCACGTCATTCGCCAGCAGCTCAGGTGCGCTGATGCGCTGCACCTCTTTGAGCGCATCCTGCAACATCGCAGGCGACAGCTTGGGGTTGATGCGTTTTAACGCCTGCGTCAGCCGCCCAGTCAGCAACACTTCACCATAATGACTGCGCTCCGGGTTCTCACCATCGGGCGCGATGTTCGGTGCATAAACATAGCTGTAGCCCAGGCGTTCAAATAACTTGATGGCGAAATCTTCGATGGCGGATTCGGTGAGCTTAGACATAATAGGTGTCCTCTTCCCAACGCTGGGGGATTGGTCTGGATGTATTCCGCTATTTTCAAATACGCCTCGTCATTGCGGATGATGTGCTCGTAATAATTGCGCTGCCATAATTTTCCGGGAAATGGTTGCCAGCCATTTTGTTTAACGCCATCCGTATATTTCTTGGTGGTCATAGTCTTAAACCGGTGCACGACATCAGATAAAGAATACCCCGTAGGGGCAACCCCCTGTGGCTGCCCTTCAACTTCAATCTGTGGTTGCCCAGCACCATCAGGGCAGGCACGGGGGCCTGCCCCTACAAGGGTGATAACTCCGTGGATGTGGTTTGGCGTCACGACAAACTGCTCGATTTCTACACCTGCGTAATGGGCCGGAATTTCATCCCATGTGGCGCGTACCATTTTTCCCGAATCGTTTAAATTCATCACGCCATCCACAATATCTCAAAACAGGCACGGGCGATCTTGCGTGCAAATAGTCACGAAATACATCCCAGTCTGCGAATAGTCATATCCGCGCAACCGGATGGAGCGGCGATGATGAATGTCAGGATTGAATGCCATGCCGCAGCTGCAACCAAAGAAAGGTTTGCGTGTAAGGGCTGACAATTTCCACCAGCCCACTGCCCTCCTCGGCGGACATTTCAGGCGAGCGCGCCGCCTTGCGGATCAACGCCAGTGCCTGCTGTGCAAGCTCTCCCGTATCGAAAATTTTCTTCAGGTGTCTGGAGATAACGGACTTGTCACGGCCAAACAACTCCGCCAGTTGCAGCAAGTTCAGCCACAGCGTGTCTTGTTCAAGCCGCACCTCGATCTGGGGGGAACCATCAGCCGTTTGGTAGATGGTGATCTGACTATTTTCGGTCATGGCAAAAACCTCTCATAGCACCACCCGCACTTCTCCGCTCATCAGTTTGATGACGAAATCTTCGATGGCGTTTTTGGTCAGCTTATGAGGCATAGCCTATAAAATCTCGTCGCCTGCTTGCGGCGGCACGCCGCCCGTGCGGTTCAACAAGGCCAGCGCCGCATCCAGATTACCGCTCTTTGCACGTTCCTGAAAATAATCAGCCGTCTTGATCGCTGCCAGTTTCTCGGCAATCGCAGTCACAATAAATTGGTTGAGCGAAGTGCCATCATCCCGCGCGACCTGCTCAACGGACTGCTTGAGTGAAGCGGGCAATCGCAAAGCGTAATTGCTAGTGGTTCCCATCGCGTAGCTCCTTTAAAAAATCACTCGGCTTCAACACCCTGATATGGAATTTTTCCGCCGAGGGCAAAAACTCCCTGGTATTAAACGTCACAATGGCATCAGCCTGTCCGCTCACCGCCGCCTCCAGCACCATGTCATCGTTGGCATCCTTGAGCTGCGGACGCCACAGATAAAACACCTCAACCGGCACAACCACGCCAGCCAACACATCCAGCAAATTATTCACGTCTGCTGCCGATACCCGCGCCGCCTTTAAATGAACGGGGCGAAGCAACACCGCCTCATACTCCATAAACAACGGCACGCTTGCGACCGTTTTAATATCGCCCTGCAAGATGCGGCGCATGATTTCCGCAGCAGCCCCGGTGGGACTGCGGACAGCCGCCACTAAAACATTGGTGTCAAGAATTATTGTCATATTGCCAGCAATATTATTCTTAAGCGGTAAACATGGCAACCATCCTGTTGTTGATCACCCTTGAACTGTCCGGAATTACCGGAAAGTTGCCTCTATTACTTACAGTCTGCCGCAGTTATCCGGAAATTCCGGACAACCGCATCCGCTTGCAATTCGTCACTGGCATTTTCAGTTAACTGCCTCCTATTTCAAGCGCGTCTTGAGCACGCTATGCCACCACCCTCACTTCTCCGTTCATCAATTTGGGCAGCAGGTTGCCGCGGAGGGTTTCGAGGGTTTTAACATGCCTAATCCATTTGCTCACCACACCAACTCCTGAGATTTCGTTTGCCAAGCCAGAACCAACGCTCTATTGCCGTTGGCAACCTCAGAAATAATCGTGGTCAATGCTTCGGTTTCCGCTCGATGAGTGCCGACATACCCGGAGCGGATCAGGCTGATCATGTCGGCATCGCGCAGATATGTTCCGTCCAAGGCATCATAGCTAAGACGAATTCCACCCCTTGACCCTTTGGCCTCAGGTGAGGTCAATATTTGATTCAGGTGATCCAGTGAAACCAGAAAGGACTGATGCGAGTCATCTACGATTTTTCGCTTCACAAATTTGAAGAAGAAGGGATTACGACTTAGGCGGTAATCTGTGATTTTTCCTTGAAAAGCTGGAAGTGACATTCTTTTGATTTCAGAAGCAAAATTTTTGTCGTTATGGGGTCTAAAAATCCAGTCTCTATTCCCGCTATTATTTTGTGGTTCTTTCAGTATTTTGTATTGGATCATAACAATATTGCCCCTGGTTTCGTTGATGTAGATCAGATCAACTCCAAGCATCTCTTCCAGAGGAAGCCTGTTTGCGGTGTAGATCACCAGCCGCTCATCACGTTTTTTAAAAACTGCCCGCCCCGTAACGTCCGGCGCAATCACATCAAAGCCTGGTAGATAGGATGCATCCGCATGAATAACATTATCTTCATAGAGGTGAGCGCCAATTAGACCGAGGCCGGATGAGGCGCCCCGTTTCAAAGTGACTTCATTCGGGACTTCATTGAGCCGGATGCCGAAAGCAGTCATGGCAGTATTAATAGCATCTTCCTGAGCCCAATTGATATGGGGTGTTCGTCGCAACCCAGGCAGCAAAGCAAGCGCAGTATCAAGCGCGGCATGTTTGTCGGGAAATTGCGCCAACAACTCGATGAGATAAACGCTGAGTTTCGGTGATAGGTTTGAGAAAGCACCATCGACGGGGATTCTGCTAGCGAGAAGTTGTTTCATTCGCTTATCGGTAACTTTTGCCTCGATCTCCTGTAGCGAAGAAGGCGCAATGTAGCGAAGCTTCTTGATGGTTAATCTGGAGTCGAATGTGCTGACGACGGTCTTTCTGGTCGCTGTGCCCAGGTAGCACTTGGTTTTAGCGTGGTCTTGGATTTCGAGCAAACAAAGCGTAGGCAGCTTGAAATCTTGTAATACCGAGTGTGGTTTTACAATCGTAAGATGTTCAAACCCTTGTCTAGCATTGAGCAAGGACTGTGAAAACGCCTCATCGAAGCGGATCAAGATTAAGGGTTTTTTTCAATCCAGTTGGCGATTTTGACTGCTGCACTCATACGGTAGCCGACTCCATTGTTTCCACATCGCCAACTTGAACTTCGCCGCTTATCAGCGAGGGCCGAAACTATTTTGTCAGCGACGCGGGATTAGCTAATGCTCACCAACGAGTCCCGATAGCGACCAAGATTCTCCACGTAACGCCCAGCATTGGCATGCAGGGCTGCGATTTCTTCTTCTCTCAGGCTGCGCATTACTTTGCCGGGAGAACCGACCACCAGTGAATTGTCGGGGATTACTTTGCCTTCGGTAATCAGAGTATGCGCGCCTATCAGGCAGTTGCGCCCGATTACAGCGTGATTAAGAATGGTGCTGTGGATGCCGATCAGGCTGCCGTCACCGATGGTGCAACCGTGCAGCATCGCCATGTGGCCGACAGTGACGTTGTTACCAATTGTGAGCGGTGCACCGGGGTCGGTGTGCATTACTACTCCATCCTGAACGTTGCTGTTGGCGCCGATGTGGATGGGTTCATTGTCGCCACGTATCACTACGTTGAACCAGATGCTGACATTATTTTCGAGTATGACCGAGCCGATGACGCTGGCATTGGGCGCGACGTAATGCTGTTGTCCGATTAATTCCGGCGTACGGCCTGACAAGGTGTAAAGCATGAATCAGCCGAGCGCCGCTGCGCCAGCTTGCGCGATCTGCCCGTCCTCAGGCGAGCGTACGCCGCTGACGCCGAGTCCACCGATGATCTGGTCGTTATGCATGAGTGGTATACCGCCTTCAGCGGGAAGTGCGCCCGGCAGGACAAGGTGTACCAAGCGACCATTCAGCACCGCGTCATCGGCAACCTTAGTAGGCTTCTGAAAGGCAACCGCTGCCCGCGCTTTCTTGATGGCGATTTCCACACTGCCAAACTGGGTGTCATGGTTGCGTTGAAGGTAGAGCAGATGACCACCATCATCCACGACAGCAATCACGACTCGCCAAGCGTTGCGCAGTGCTTCGGCCTCGGCAGCCGCAGCTATTTTTTTGGCATCGTCAAGTGTGAGAATGGGTTTGCTGATCATGGCTGATGTGCTGCCAATGCGTTGAATATTCGGTCACGTATGCTATCCACACTGCCGATGCCGGGAATGTTGATACAGTGCGGCGCGTTTGATTTGTCGCATTTGCCCTTGGCTGATCCACTTTTCTCCCAAGCCAAATAGTACTCGACGAGTGGTTTGGTCTGTTCGTGATAAACCTCAAGACGTTTTCTGACGGTGTCTGCGCGGTCATCCGGGCGTTGTATCAAGTCTTCACCGGTGATGTCATCCTTGCCCGGTACTTTGGGTGGATTGAATATTATATGGTAGGTACGCCCCGAAGCGGGATGGGCGAGGCGGCCATCCATGCGCTGAATGATGTCGCTATCCGGCACTTCGATTTCCACCACGAAGTCAATGTCGATGCCGGCATCTTTTATTGCTTGAGCTTGCGGTATGGTGCGCGGAAAACCATCCAGCAGGAAGCCATTGGCGCAATCTGCTTCTTTGATGCGTTCTTTCACAAGGTTGATGATGATGTCGTCAGATACCAATCCACCTGCATCCATTATCTTTTTGGCTGCTTGTCCCAGCGGGGTATCCGCCTTGACTGCCGCGCGCAACATATCTCCGGTTGATATTTGAGGGATATTGAATTTCTCTTTAATCAAGTTGGCTTGGGTGCCTTTACCGGCGCCAGGTGCGCCTAGCAGAATAAGTTTCATAATGGTGCTCCGTTAATTTGGTCGTTGATTATACGCTTGCTGTCAAACAGCTTGCGGGCAGTATGCAGATCTTGTTCGGTATCCACTCCACTGGGTGGTGCTTCTGCGCTAACGGCAACTCCAATTTTGTAGCCGTGCCACAACGCACGCAACTGTTCCAGCGCCTCAATTTGTTCAATGGCGGCAGGGGCGAGTTCGCGAAAAGCACGCAAAAAACCGGCACGGTAGGCATAAATTCCGATGTGGCGCATTACCATAAGATTTTCCGGTAGCGCAGCGCCAGGGGTAAGCGCATCACGTGGATAAGGAATGGGGGCGCGGCTGAAATACAGGGCATTGCTCTGTCTGTCCAGCACCACTTTGACAATGTTGGGATTGCGCATGGCCTCGTCATCATGGATGGGATGGCAGGCAGTGGCGATGGCGCACTCCGGGTGATCGTGCAGGTGTTGCGCTACGGCACTGATCAGTGCGGGTGGCATCAGGGGTTCGTCGCCCTGTACGTTGACTACAATCGTGTCGTCGGGCCACTCAAGTTGCTCCACCACTTCGGCAATACGGTCAGTACCACTGGCGTGGTGAACATGGGTCAGGCAGACCTTGAAGCCATATTCATGCACGGCAGCCACGATGGACTGATGATCGGTGGCAATCCAGATTTGTTGCGCGCCGCTCTGCGCGGATTGCTCGGCAACTCGTACCACCATAGGCTTGCCGGCAATCGGCAGTAACGCCTTACCCGGCAGGCGAGTAGAGGCGAAGCGTGCCGGAATGACGACATGAAAAGCGATCATCGAAGCTGTTCGATTTCTTCCGGGGTAAGTTTGCGCGCCTCATCTGCCAGCATCACGGGAATATCATCCTGTATAGGAAATGCCAGGCGATCCGCCTTGCAGATTAATTCCTTTTCGGCTTTGCGGTAAACCAGTGGGGATTTGCACAACGGGCAAACCAGGATTTCAAGCAGTTTGGCGTCCATCAGGAGTAACCTTTTCTAAGATTTGTTGGGTAATCAAGGAATCCAGCTGTGCATCCACGCGCAGCACCCAGCATTTTTCATTAGCGAATGTTGCGCATTTTACCGCATCTTTTTCCGTCATGAGTATTGCGTCTGCCTCAATGTAGTCCAGATCGGCGGGCGTGAAGCGATGGTGGTCTGGGAAAGGGTGGGCTTGTACTTTCAACCCAAGGAGGTTTAGATGCGTGAAAAATCGCTGCGGGTGGCCGATCCCGGCAAGGGCATGCAGACGTTGGCCGAAAAAATCGGCAGCTTGTGCGGTGGCATTCGAATTGAGCAGATTGTAAAAACTTTGGCCAAAGAGTTGCATGCTGTGTTGGTCTTCGGTGGCTGCACCTCCGTGAACGACTATGGCATCCACCTGAGTCAGGCGTGAAAGTGGTTCACGCAACGGACCCGCTGGTAGCAAAAAGCCATTACCAAAGCGACGCACACCATCCACTACTGCGATTTCGAAATCGCGTTGCAAGCGGTAATGTTGCAGGCCATCATCGCTCAGTACGATATCGCATTCGGGATGAGCCTTTAGCAGCGCGCGAGCTGCGCCAACGCGGTCGCGCCCGATCCACACCGGACACAACTTGCGTTGCGCCATCAGCACTGCTTCATCGCCAGCCTCAATGGGGCTGCTCGACACATACACGGCCAGCGGAGATTTAGTGGTGCCACCGTGGCCACGACTGATGATGCCAGGATGCCAGCCGCTATCGATTAATTGCTGTGCCAGCCATAGTGTAAGCGGTGTTTTACCGCTGCCACCAACGGTAATATTGCCCACCACAATGATAGGTACCGGCAGCTTTACGCTCGTTAAAATGCCGCTACGGTAAAGCACACGGCGGGTTGCCGCGAGCACTTGGAATATGAAGCTAATAGGCAACAGGATGAGATGGAGCGGAGTGATGCGATACCAGTGTTGCTCTAGCCCCTGCATTCCTTTAGCCTGGCCGCCCGTTATTTCCGGCTGGTGGTAAAGGTAATGCGGCCATAACCAGCAAGACGCGCTGCTTCCATGATGTTAATTACGGCTTGGTGCGGCGCCTTGGCATCAGCGTTAATAATGATGACAGGATCTTTTTGCTCGCCTGCTGCTGAGCGCAGCGCTTGAGACATATTTTGTACGCTATTGAATGTTGTGGCCGCATTGTTAATAGCGTAGTGCTCCGAAGCATCGACTGACACATTGATTTGTGTTGCTTTCGAGTTTGTTTCCTCACCACTGGCCTGCGGCAGGTTAATCTGTAGTTCTGAGAATTTTGCGTATGTGGTAGTCACCATTAGAAAAATTATAACTACCAGGAATACATCTATCATTGGAATCAGGTTGATTTCTGGTTCCTCACGCATGCGACCACGTTGAAAATTCATGGCTTAACCTCGGCGTGCGCCATGTATGGTTTCAATCAGCTTGATTGCTTGCTGTTCCATCTCGATGGTAAGGCTAGCCACTTTAGCGCGAAAATGGCGATAGAAAATCATACTCGGGATAGCCACCATCAGGCCGAATGCCGTGTTGTACAAGGCTATCGAAATGCCATGGGCGAGTGCGGCGGGGGCATTTCCTGCGGAATTTTGCACGCCGAAAATTTCTATCATTCCCACCATGGTGCCGAACAGCCCTAACAGAGGGCTGATTGAAGCAACTGTGCCTAATGTGGTTAGAAAGCGTTCAAGCTCATGCGCTGCGGCGCGCCCTGCTTCCTCGACAGATTCTTTCATCACTGTGGATGGGCTTTTAATATTCTTAAGGCCAGCGGCAAAGATACGCCCGAGCGGGGATCCTGCCTCCAAGCGGGAAAGCATGGCATCGCTGACACCGCGCTGCTTAAGTTCATTGATTACTTCATCGAATAGCTCTGCTGGTGCGATTTTTTTGTTGCGTAGGTTCACCAAGCGTTCTCCAATTATCCCAACGGCAATCACAGATGCAACTATCAAAAACCAAATCGGCCAACCAGCCGCTTCTACAATGACATACACTGAATTTCTCCAAACATGCTTAAATTAATAAAGCGGAACTGTATCTGGTCGCTCTTGTTTGAGCAAGATTTCTCCAGACACGCTAACCCGAATGTCCCTGTAACTTTGTATATCAATTATGTTGATATGCTTCATAGCGTCATTGTGAATGAATTGTGATACTAAATTCATTCACTTTTATAAAATACAGTAAAAACAGATAGATACTATAAACCACAAAAGTGTTGCGCTATAATTTTGGTGTTGGATAGGGCATCTTTTTCAAATCACGGATTATTCAAAGATATGTCAATATGATTTTTAAATTAATTGAAGATGAAAAAAATCATATATTCAGTGTACAAGAGCTCAACAAGGCAGCTAAGCAACTATTGGAAAATGGCTTGCCACTGCTATGGGTGCGCGGTGAGATTTCAAATTTTGTCTGCGCCACATCCAGGCATTGGTATTTTTCCCTGAAAGATGAGCAGGCGCAAGTGCGCTGCGTGATGTTCCGCCACAAAAATCAGTACCTTGACTGGCTACCAAAAAATGGTATGCAAGTAGAAGTGTTGGCTCTGGCCACGCTGTATGAAGCTCGTGGTGAATTTCAATTGACGCTTGAACAGATGCGGCCAGCTGGACTGGGTGCGCTGTATGATGCATTCGAGCGCCTAAAACACAAATTGGAAGTCGAAGGCCTGTTTGATGCTGCACGAAAACGGCCACTGCCCTTTTTTCCTAAGCAAATTGGCATTATCACCTCGCCGCAAGCAGCAGCATTGCGCGATGTGTTGATTACCTTGGCTAAGCGTATGCCAAGTATCTCGGTCGTGCTGTATCCCACACCGGTACAAGGAGAGGGAGCGGCGCAAAAAATCGTACAAGCCATTCGCTTGGCTAATGAGCGCGCGGAGTGCGACGTGCTAATGTTATGTCGCGGGGGTGGCAGTATTGAAGATTTATGGGCCTTTAACGAAGAAATTGTCGTGCGTGCCATCTTCTCCAGCCGTATTCTGATAGTGAGCGGCATTGGCCACGAAACTGATTTTACTATCGCTGATTTTGTCGTTGATCAGCGCGCAGCGACACCCACTGCGGCAGCACAACTGATTGTGCCGGAACGGCAGGAGCTGCTGCAACGCATGTGTCATTTGGCACAGCGATTAGCACGTGGCAAACAGCGTCAATTCGAAAATGTGATGCAGCAGCTTGACTATTTGCAGCGTCGTCTAGTTCATCCCGCTCAGCGAGTGCAACAACAAACTCAGCACCTCGACAATCTGCAGCGACGCTTGCAAAACGTGCTAGTCAATATGTTGGAGCGCCAGCAATGGTGTTGGCAGTCGATGCAGCGGCGTTTACGTGCGGTGCGCCCAAACATTGAGCAGCTTGGTGCACGACAGACAACTTTGGCGCGCGACCTGCTTGAAGTCATGCAACGCTTACTGGAACGCTACGATGCGCGGCTAGGTAGCCTGCAGCAACATCTTGACCATCTCGATCCACAACAGGTATTGGCGCGCGGCTACAGTATGGTGCGTGATGCGCGCGGTGCAATTATTATGGACAGTACTGCTTTGCCTTTAGGCGCGCGCCTCGACATCACCTTCGCACATGGTTGGGCACAAGTAGAATTAATAGAAAAAGGTGAAGGCTTTCCCAATACAGATTAAGTGTGTAAACAAAGAATAGGAATACCGAGTTGGTATGCCTTGAAAGGTATACCATTAAAGGAAATGGGCAATGCAAATCCCGCTAACTTGATACGATAACGACAAGTTGATCAGGCAGGAGGTTTTAGAGTAGAATTACGGTTTTGCAAACTAGTTGGAGAAATAGCTATGGCTCGCGTCTGTCAAGTAACGGGGAAACGCCCGATGGTGGGAAACAATGTATCTCACGCCAATAATAGAACAAAGCGTCGTTTCCTGCCGAATTTGCAGCGTCGTCGCTTGTGGGTTGAAACTGAAAATCGCTGGGTATCCTTGCGCCTAACAAATGCTGGGTTACGTACCATTGACAAAAATGGTATCGATGCGGTGTTGTTTAAAATGCGCGCTCGCGGCGAAAACGTTTAAGGAGTAACGAAAGATGCGTGAAAAAATCAAGCTCGAATCCAGCGCCGGCACTGGTCATTTCTATACTACGGACAAAAATAAGCGTACTACGCCGGAAAAGCTTGAGATCAAGAAATTTGATCCAGTAGTACGCAAACATGTGATGTACAAAGAAACCAAGCTAAAGTAAGCTATTCGCTTTGTTAAGACGCATAAAAAACCCGCCTAGGCGGGTTTTTTATTTACTTTTTATTTACATCTGCACAAGAAACCTTCTAAAGGATGAGGATGCAAGAAAGACCATGCTTTTGGATGCACTGACGAGCGCATTGCGTCATTTTTCCTCGCTTTTGTGTGCTGCAACTCAAAACACCTAGGCGGCATCTCGACAGTACCCAAAAAACGGAATATCGGCCACTCTCTCATCCCTAAGCGTAGCAACGTAGTCGTTGAGAGAACTCCTGTAACGCTGCAATACCGCTGCTTTCCGCACGATGACACCAGTCTTCCAGTTGTTTAACTAACTGCTCCTTGGTGGCCGTAGAGCTTTGCCAGATGGCGGTCAGCTCTTGGCGTAAGGTATAGGTTGTCCGTAGGATACCGCTGGCTTTAATTACCACACCTAGTTTCGTTTTTTGTTGTTCAGTCAAAACGCTTTCATCCAAATGCAGCCAGTGTTTGATACGTGCCACATCAATTTTATCTGTGGCTTGCAGTTTGAGTTGGACTATTTCCGTCGAGTAGGTTTTTTTCAATAATTTGGCATATCTGGCTGCAACTTCGTAGCGATTAGCGATAACGGCGTGCAGTGTCTCCATATCACAAGAGGTCTTGGCTTGGTTCAGGCGAACTCGCGGGGCACGTTTCTTCACTTGTGCTAGACCGAATGTTTCTAAAACACGGATGTAAAACCAACCGATGTCGATTTCATACCACTTGCTGGAAAGCTTGGCGGAGGAGGCATAAGCATGGTGGTTGTTGTGCAGCTCTTCACCGCCGATGAAAATACCCCATGGCACGATGTTGGTGGACGCGTCCTCTGTCTGAAAATTGCGATAACCCCAGTAGTGTCCAATACCGTTGACAATACCAGCAGCATTAATAGGTATCCATGCCATTTGTACGGCCCATATGGTTAAACCAAGAGGGCCAAATAACAGCACGTTGATGATCAGCATCAGCGCGATACCGACCTCGCTGCGCTTACTGTAAAGATTGTTTTCCAGCCAGTCGTTCGGTGTGCAGTGGCCGTATTTGTCTAATGTTGCCTGATTCTCGGCTTCTTTACGGTAGAGAGCAGCACCTTCCAATAGCACTTTCTTGATGCCAAGAATAACCGGGCTATGTGGATCTTCTTCTGTCTCGCATTTAGCATGGTGTTTGCGGTGGATGGCGACCCATTCCTTCGTAACGATAGAGGTGGTTAGCCACAACCAGAAACGAAAAAAATGACTGGGAATAGCATGCAAATCCAGTGCGCGATGTGCCTGATGGCGGTGCAAAAAAATGGTGACCGATGCAATAGTAATATGGGTTAAGGTCAGTGCAACAACGATATAGCCCCACCATGGCAAATCAATAAAACCTGAAAACATTTACTATCTCCTGAAATATCGGCTGTAAAGTATAACTTGGAATTTTAGCATAATTTAAGAGCTTATTAAGCTGTAGCCGCCCAGATTTTTGCCTGTTCATAATCGGTAAATACGCGTATATCAGCATCCACGAACATGCGCGATAGCCAAGTCTGCCATGTAATCCACTGATCGTCGGTAATAACCGCAATCTTGCTGAAGGCATGCAGGTGTTCACGGTTGAAAAACTTGATCTCCTCCCATGCGACATCCACCGTGTAACTGATCATGTCACGTAGGTCGAATAAAAGATTGACCGTGCCGGGTGATTTAAGCATGTAGAGCGCGTGTTCCTCGAACTGCTTGAAATCGGCCAAGGTGAATTCTCCCAGCACAGCAACATTGAGCAGGGTGTGGGTTTGTTCAATTGTGATCATATTAAGTCTCTTCGTTGTTAGTTATGCGCCGCCGTGCTTGGGAGCCAACTTCAAGCTTAACACACCGCCTGCAATGATGAGTCCCATGCCTATCCATCCCATCAGTGGCAATGTCTCACCCCATAAGATCATGCCGAATATACTCGCGAATATAACGGTACTGTAGGACAAACTGCCCGCCACTAGCGTTTTTCCGGTGTGATAGGCGCGGGTCATGGCTAGCTGCGCTAACGTGGCAGTGCTGCCGAGTCCAAGCAAGATAAATAAACCAGGCGCAGTGATCGGGTTAATGGTTCCGAATAACATGCCGACACCGCTACCAATAGTGGCAATCAGACTAAAATAGAACACCACACGCCATCCAGGCTCCCCCCCTAACCCAAGCTGTTTGACATTGAGGTAAGCGATACCAGCCAAGAGGCCGGAAATTAGTCCGATTAGACCGGGGATGAGTTGATCTTGAGCCAACGTCGGATGCAGTAGCAATATTACACCACAAAATCCCAGCAGGATGGCGCCGGAGATAGCCGGGCGGAAATGCTCCTTAAAGGCTAGCATCGTCAGGATAGAGAGGTAGAGTGGTGCAGTGTAATTTAGCGTTACTGCGGTAGCCAGCGGCAGCACGGTGATGCAGTAAAAATATAGCATCAGCGCAATAGTCCCTGAAATGCCGCGCCATAAGTGCAGCTTCAAGTGATGGGTCGACAGCGACAGCCCTCGTTGGCGGATGACGGCGTAGATCATCAATAACCCAAGAATAGAACGATAAAATACTAACTCAATATGAGAAAAATATTCTGCGCCAAGTTTGACAAACACCCCCATGCAGCCGAAAAGAAACCCGGCAACCAGCATCCATAGTGCGCCCATTCTTACGGATTATATAAGCGGGAGCTTAAAAAATAGCGAATCTCGCGCAAAAGGGAATCTGACCGTTTACCTAAATAGGAGTCTCGCCCGCACGGGCAAGACAATACGCGGAATTTTCTAATGGCGATTATGATGATCACTCTCCTAAATGCGGATCAAGCTGGCGCCGCAGAAACTCATGGAAATGCAGCAGGCCATCCTCGGTCGGAGACTGATACGGCCCAGCATCTTCGATACCATGCTGGTGCAGCCATTTGCGCCCCTGATGCATTTTCAGGCAGATGGTGTCATCCTCAAGCGCGGTTTCTCGGTAGGCAGCCTTTTCCGCTTCGACATAATCACGCTCGAATAGCACGATGTCTTCGGGGTAGTAAAACTCCATAATGTTAGTGCAGGCATCGACACCACGCGGAATAACAGTGCTAACCACCAATGTATTGGGATACCACTCCACCATGATGTTAGGGTAATAAGTGAGCCAGATCGCGCCATATTTGGGTAACGTGCCGTTGTTATAACGCAGTACCTGCTCCTGCCATTTGCCGTAGGCAACACTGCCAGCTTTGCGCAGGCCATGATTGATGCCTACAGTTTGCACGCTATACCAGTCACCGAATTCCCAATGCAAATCGTCACAATTGACGAACTTACCCAAGCCGGGATGAAACGACGCTACATGGTAGTCCTCCTGATATACCTCAATGAAAGTCTTCCAATTGAAAGCATATTCATCTATCTCTACACGATCCAGTTGATAATTTGAAAAATCCAATTCCTTTAGAACAGGTATATCCGCCAGATCTTTGGTGATATCGCGTTTACCAGCGAATTGCAAACCATTCCAGTGTTGCAACGGAGTTTTATCTAGGTGCAGACAGGGGTTCTGTGGAAAGTGCGGTGCGCCCAACTGCTGACCATCCAGTTGGTACGCCCAGCGATGCAGCGGACACACAATATTATGTGCGCTACCACGGCCTTCAAGCATGATGGCCTGACGATGGCGACATATATTGGAGAGCAGCTCCACCCCGTTTTTATTACGCACCAACATTTTGGCATTATCCATCCAGTTCAGAACATGGTAATCGCCGAGGTTTGGAACCAACAGTTCGTGCCCGATATAGCCAGGGCCATTATCGAATAATATGCGCTGCTCAATCTCCAAAATTTTCGGATCGAAATACCAACGCAATGGCGGTTGTGTGAGAGCTTGAGTAAACTGATAGATCTTGGCGATCTCGGACATACCAACATTTTCCTTGCAAAAAAATAAATACGTTACGGGCAAACATAGTCAAATTGTCCCTTAAAATTGCAGGGGGGGGCAACAAAAACTGTCATTCTGTAGCGAGCAATATACTATCAGCACTTGTAGCACATGAATTGTCGGTTTACTTAGCCCACAAGCGAGCCTATCGGAACGGTATATTTTCAATCGCCATCACTGGCTTAATGTTCCATACAAAGTCGGCCGGATTCCATTCATTGCCGATCGGTTTCAAACCCCACACCACAACTGCCGAAAATTAATCACATACTTGATGGTGTCAAATACTATCTAAATCATTTGCTACGAATCAGTAATCGGCGCATCAGCTCTTCATCGGCAGTCCATCATCCACATACAGTTACACTACTTGTTCCTGAAGTTTCCTAGATAAATAAACTTAAATATTAAATTCATATTACACATTATTTTTCAATATCTTATATAAATATTTGACCTCATTATTTTTGGTTCACATTAGAAAGAAGATTCTGTTTAATCGCCGATAATTAGTCTACCCACAAAGTTTCCCGTAGTAGAATTACAGTGTGCTTGCCAAGCACTCGCGCTTACAAGCGAACAGCGAAATCCACTCAAATATCCTTCTGCAAAAAACAAAGAAAATTAATATGTACCTGATTACAAGTAACTTTGTCGCCACGTTTCACGACTCTTACTTGGCTAACCCATCTTGTTCTGAATCTTCACTCATACATAATACTGATGGAACTGAGTTATGGAAGTGGATCATCAAGAATCATTTCAACAATTGTCTGCTTTGGGCGCAGGAAGATTTGGCTCGCCGTGTTAAGGTCAGCGACATTGATATCGCCAACAATAAACGCGCTATTGATCGCTACAATCAAGCCCGCAATGATGCCATTGAATGTATTGATGAACAGTTATTAATCGCCCTTGAGCTGGTGGATGCTGCCTCTGCACGAACTGATTCGCCGATCAGCAAAGTAACAAATAATGCGCGTTTGAATAGCGAGACCGCTGGCAGTATGATCGACAGAATGTCGATCCTCGCACTGAAGATATGCGCCATGCGTCAGCAAACCGAGCGTTTTGAAGTTGATGAAGCTCATCGTTTAACGTGTCTTAGAAAATTAGAACGGTTGAATGAGCAGCGCAGCGACTTGGGTGCTTGCCTGGACGAGTTGCTAGTTGATACACAAGCGGGCCGAGCATACTTCAAAGTTTATCGCCAATTCAAAATGTACAACGATCCGCAGTTGAATCCGGCGTTGGTGGCAGAAAGTAAATTGTGAGTATTTTAATTTAAATCCAGAAACGAAATAAAATTCTCATGAGCGATTACGCTGCCATCTTGCTCAAGGCGTCTCGCACTCTCGCCACTACCTCTTCCCAATTGCCAATATTGCATTGTCGGAACAAGCGAAGAGATGGGTACCACGGACTATCTTCCCTCTCCAGCAACCAGCGCCAGTCTGCCGCAAATGGCAACAACACCCATGCCGGTTTGCCAATAGCACCCGCAAGATGCGCAACCGATGTATCGACACAAATCACGAGATCAAGATTGGCAATTAATGCCGCTGTACTCGCAAAATCTCCGATGTCTTCCGTCAAGCCGATAAAATGGAGATTGGCAAGCGGATCATTAGCTTGAGCCTCTCCAAAGCCCTTTTGCAGGTTAAAAAACACCACATTTTCTACGGTCCCCAGCAAATCAAGTTGACGGAGAGATATGGAGCGATTCTGATCGTTCTTGTTTCCGGGACTACCAGCCCACATCAACCCCACTTTTAATGCTGATCCTGTATTTGGCATGCGCTTTCGCCAACCTTCAACCAAACCTTCATCCGGGAAAAGATAAGGAGCCGCTGCTGGTATTTCCCCCTCAGCTATGCGTAGCCTGGATGGCAGGCTGAGTAATGGACAATGGAAGTCGTATTGGGGTAGAGGGTCGCCTCGTAAGATGATTTCATGTATGCCTTTTACCCCTTTAAACAGGCGTTTCAGGGCAGGCTTGCATTCAAACAAGATGTGCTCCCCAAGCGAAGCCAGCAGTGGCGCATATCGAATGAACTGTATCGCATCGCCAAAACCCTGTTCTGCGTGCAAAAGTAATTTCTTACCGCGAAGGTCTTCGCCATTCCATAACGGGCGCGTAAAACGATTTCCTTCACCAGCCAATTCTGGCGTCTTCAGACGCCACTCATACTCATCCCAGCCACGCGAAAAATTACCCGTTACGAGTAACGCGAGTGAAAGGTTCCAGTGTGCCTGAGCAAAATCGGGCCGTAAGGCTATAGCTCTTTCGTAATACGTAACTGCTTCAGCAGGACGTCCTGTGGCTTCGAAAATCAAGCCCAAGTTGTTATATGCGTCCACGTAGTTGACGTTAAGAGCGATTGCTTGACGATAACATTCAGTAGCTCGTTGATGATCACCCATGGCTTGAAACACCAATCCTAGATTATTATGAAAATCCGGAATCGAAGGCTGAATCTGGATGGCTTGCTCAATCAATTTCAAGGCTTTTTCGTGGACACCTGACTGATAAGCAATGACTCCCGAATATTGCATCGCAACTGCATTTTGCGGCTGTTCGTGCAAAATCAAGCCATAAATTGTGTTGGCATGAACGATACGACCCAGCTGATGGTGCTTTAATGCGACGGACAACATCCATTGAATGTCCGCCTCGCGTGTTGCGCCGCGTGGCACAGGTGTCACGACAATTTTTCCGCAGCAGTTCTTGTAACGTTCACCGCTACCACACGGACATGTCTCATTTCGACTTATCGGTTTTGAAGCAGGCAGGCTTGCCATTGCCGTCAATTGACTGCGAGCCTCCGAATGCGCAGGATTGTATTCAAGGATGCGTTGAAAGACTGCCTCAGCGAAACGAAACTGCCGCAGATCCCGGTAATTTATTCCGAGTTGAAAAAACTGGATGGAATTTGTAACATTGGATGGCAGGCTATTAATAAACTCTTCCACTTCATTCGGAGCAAGGGCCATCCACATGTTAAATAAGCCATGAAAACCGAAAGTCTGGCGGGTAGGATAAGTTGTTTCGTAGGAAAATTTTTCTGCCGTAGATTCTGGCGCGAACCGCACTTGGTATTGCTCCTCCAGCATGGGGCGATATTTGCGGCCAATTAGTTCATCTTCTACCAACTCTTCATCTAACGGAATTTCCCGCGTAGCAAGTAACAATTTACGCGACCGCAGCGAAAAACCACCGTTACCAACTTTGAATTCATCTTTGTGATGACCCCACACCGCACCGATATAGTCAAAATTCAGGAATTCATTCGTCCATGCGTTGGGGTTAATAATGTAGCCATCCCACTGAACAAGAAGCACGAAATCACTATCAATATAATGATGTAACTCATGCAGTACAAACATCGAATATTCCTGCCGTGAGCGAATCGGTGGAATTTCGACTGTTTCAATACCTGGAAGGGCAAAATCTCGGTTCGTCAGGAAAAGTACGCGGTCAAAGTCAAATTTTTCTTTAGATTTATTCAATGCCTTGATGGCAAGTTCATGATTGACGCAGTCCACGCAGCAAAGCGTGATAGTGCTAATTTGTCCTGTATCCATCGCAAAGCCAGTTAATTTTGAACTTGAAGAATCGACATTTTTCATCGTTAGCTTTTACAGTTGTGTATTTTCAGTATAACTTTAAATAAGTTCTTGGCATGCTCGACAACAAGATCAGCTGAGAAGAAAACTCGTTCTACCCGGGGTTTACTTCTCTCGTTCCATAGAATCAAGCTGGCGCTCAGCGGATGTCTTGTCGCTTCGGGCTTCGTTTTGTTGTACTCATTGCCAGGAGATAGGCAACAATTTCTTTTGTGACTTTCGCTCTATTAGGAATCTCTTGTGCAAGCCCCGGCATCAGCGTGTTGTATCGAATACTCGATGGATTCTCGATCCAGCGTGTCAGGTATTCAGGCTTGATGTACTCGATCACACTTGTCGGGTAATTAAGTTCAGGTGCTTTGTTGCCGCCTTCACCATTGATCATATGGCATGCCATGCAATACTTGCGAAAGTGCAAGAAACCACGCTGCACTTCTGCAGATGCCGTGGCTGGCGGGGCAAGATTCGGAAAGCGAGTCGCAAACTCTGTGAGTTCGATACTCTTTACCTGATAAGGCATGTCAGACGCGCCATCCTCAAGTAATATTTTTGATTTTATATTGTCCCAGATTAAGTAGAGTGGCCCGAGTTGTACGACCTCGTTATTTTGTAGTACGTTGGTCATCGTAAATGGCGAACCATCGTCGTGAGCAAAAGCGAAATAGGCATCATGGGAGAGAAATTTTGTTACCGGAATACTCGCCTGATATCCATCCATGGAAATGAATACGATCTCCCCTGCTTTCTCCCAATCTTTGCCAAATGTTTTGTCAAAGAGCGCTTTGGCGGAATATGCCTTGTAAATATGCTCTTTTTTCTCGTGGATCTCGAAAATTTTTAACGAAACTGCTGGAGCAACAATAGCAATATCGCTTAAAGACAACGTATTAACAATTCGACCTTTGTCCTTGAACTCAATGCCGATGTTGCTTTGTGAGAATGCTGGTGCAGGTAAACAAATGCTGCCGCAAATTGCGATAAGAATCAGAATAATATTCAGCAAACTGCTTTTGTTTCGATTAATCATATTATGCCTCCATAGTCGGCAGTAAATGTTCTTAAAAAGATGCCATCACTCAGAATGCAGCACAGCTCGTCGACAAGCAATTCCTGTGTCGGCATCAGTGTTGTATTTTGAGTATGTGCGAGCAATAAGAACGATCCTGAAAGTTTTCGCACCCTTTCCACTTGCGTACTGTGGCAACAGTGACGATTTGCAAATAGGCCTGCCGTGACACTTGCAGGCGAAGTATTGATTCAGATCGCGTTCAAGGATTTGTTCGTGCGCATGGTTGGTCTTCACTCAAGATTATCTCTCTCTGTCATGACTCAATCTTGTCTCGCATCAACAGACGGACTCTAATTAGTGGCCAGCCACGGACTGGGATATGTCCATACGGGTCGGGACACTCCCAGTGTTGCGAATCATTCCGTGCAGCGTCTCGTCCCTAGCCGTGCAGGACGCCAGCACTCGCGCGCGGCCCAGCAATTCTCGACGTCGCTGTTCATTTATCGGTCTCATTCCGCAGGATTTCACGACTCAGCTGGTACACAGCCATTGCATACATTGCGCTGTGATTATACCGAGTGATCACATAAAAATTGTTCAGCCCGAGCCAGTACTCGTCGCCGTTCTCACCTTCAAAATGAAATAAGGCCGCCATTTCATCGTCGCCGAGTGACTGCTGCGGCTTTACGCCTTTGTTTTTTAACACACTGACGCTGGTATGCGGCTTGAGTGTATTAATATTATCAATGCCGTCGGGGGTGGCGACGCTGGCGGGGCTGGCGACCGGTTCGCCCTTGCTCCAGCCGTGAACGCTGAAATAGTTCGCGACACTGCCGATCACATCGGCCGGATTGTTCCACAGATCGCGTTTACCATCGCCGTCGAAATCAACAGAGTACTGCCGATAGCTGCTGGATATAAACTGTGGCATACCCATCGCGCCGGCATAGGAACCCACAATCTCACCGGCATCGATGTTTTCATCGCGCGCAAGCAGCAGAAACTGCTCCAGCTCGGAGAGGAAAAAACGGCTGCGCGGCGGGTAATCGAAACCGAGCGTCGTCAGTGAATCCAGAACCCGCGTTTTGCCACTGCGCTGACCGTAGTAAGTTTCGACGCCGATGATCGCAGTGATAATCTCTGCCGGCACACTATACGTCTTTTCAGCGCGTGCCAGCGTATCCCGGTGTCGGCGCAGAAATTCCCTGCCCTTGTCGATGCGCTTGTCGGTAATAAAAATTGAACGGTATTGGGCCCAGGTCATGGTTTTCTCGGCCGGCCGCGCGATGGCTTCAAGCACCCAGTCTTTTTTCTCAACCCGCGAGAACAGATCATGCAGCTTCTGTTGGTCGAAACTGTGTTTTTTAGACATTTGCGCGATAAACTCCTGCACATCAGCGCGTTCGTCATAATTCGCGAAAACCGTTAAGGGTATTAGGCACAGCAGCAGAAGTAGTGAGCGATGTTTATTGATAGTCATTGATTGAGGTTGATTGAAATTAATTGAAGTTGGTTGTTATTGGTTGTCACTATTATTTTGACAATAGCCGACAATGCGAATTGATCGACACCAGCAAAAGACCGAAACTGGCCTGCGAGGTCGGCGAAAATAGCCCACGCAAGATGATGAACGCACACAGGGACAATAACACCACAGCGCCCATGATACCAAACTCCCCTGTTCATTGACCACACTCAACATTGCACATATTGAAATCGTTTTAGGATCAGTTATTTGGGGGTATGGTGACTGTCTTTTCCAGTCATGTTCCTAATAAACATGGTTAAACTAAGACTACGAAAATAACGGGGCAATGTTGTATTGCTCACGCGACTTGACCCGTTAAACTCTGCTTGATCTTGTTTCAATATTCGACAGAGGCACTTATCACTTCAGTTTTTCCTGGGAAAAATTTCTATCAATCAAATTTAATTACATAAAATACATCAACCGCGCTATCTAATCCGGCTTGAGTGACAACGTTAATTTTGGGCGTGAGATTGTAAGTGAGTTTTGTAATACCAATGTTTGCGCTGCTGAGGCCACGTTCATAGCTAAGATAAGCGCGTGAAGAAATGCGCTTGCCGACGGTGCCAATTTGGCTGGTGAGTGGGTTACTACTACTGCTGCTACTGTCTTGTCTGAAGGATATTTCATCAACGCCTAATGTTCGGCTTAATTGTTGCGTGAATCCTTCGCCTGATGGTTGACCGCCGAGAATAGATTCAGCGGCAGTGAGTAGCAGTGCTGTGTCTACATTGCCTGAATTGATTGCGCGTCCAAATACAATCCAAGAAAGTTTTTCTGCATCCGATACATTGGGTGTGGAGACCAAGCGAATGGCAGGACGACGTGCTGAACCCGAAATTTCAACGCCTGCTTCAATAGTGAGCCCTTTACGCATCGCAAGAATATTCAATCCGGGATCATCCAAAGGGCCATTAAAATTCACAATACCGCGTTCAACGGTTAATTGCTGCCCGTAAGCCAAGTATTTTGCTTTGTCAGTTGCAATGGCGCCTGTCGCCGTTAGCTTGTTCTTGTCGTTTGTTTTTAGATGTAATGCACCTTTTAGTTGCCCCTCAAGTCCTGCCGCACGTAGATAAAACTGTTTACCCAGATCAATGGTCGCATCTAAATTAAGGTTAAATTTCTGTGTAGCTTGTGATGATTGGCCGCGTATAATAATGTCATCAGCTAACTGTGGTCGGTCGCTGGGTGGTCGTATCAGAAAACCAGCGTCTGCAATAATGTTGCTGTCTAATGTCAGTGTATTGTCACTGAGCTTGGCCTGTCCATTTCCTGAAGCAATAATCCAATGGTGTGATTTTAGCGCTAAGGGGAGATGGTCGAGTTTAATTTTTAAATGGCTAGCATTGCCAACTAAACCAATCGTGCCAGTTATATCAAGGTTGCCAGGTTTCTTTGGGACATTTACTTTCGCCAGTAAGTTATCACGGGGATTGGGTACGAAAGGTGATGTAAATTTAAAAACATTGATATGCAGTTCGTTGCGGTCAAAATTGGCATCAAGTTGGCCCTGCTGTAGCTGCAATCCTTGGTCTAATAATGCAAAGGATAAAGCTGTTCCTTTAACATTGCCTGAGAACAGCGGGCTCTTTAACGTGCCGCTTAATTTTGCTTGTAAGTCAAGCTGACCGCCACTTTTTATATTGTCATCCAGCATTGCGCCAATGCGCGAAATATCATCCATTTCGATGGCGATCTGACCTTTAAGCGCGGCGTCAGGTAAGATGGTCCAGCCCGAGTCGGATAACGTGAGTGGCAATGCGATGCTGGCACGGCTGGTGCCAATGTGTTTGCCTTTGGCGACTAATTCACCCGTCAGGATGCCATTATTTGCATGGCCGGTGATTTGTAATTGTTCCAAACCCAATGGAAACGGGAGTTCTCCTGGCAGAATCCAGTCGCCTTTTTCACGTGTAATTTGTAAGCTGCCGGTCAATTGCTTGGCCGCTTTCACATCCCATTCGCCGCCAAGCTCTAGCGTTCCTTGAGCTTCTTCAGTATCACTTCCATGGCGTAAAGAAATTCCGGTAAATCGACCCTGAGTATGCCATTTATCGGGCGTCCATTGGGTGGTGTTCAATCGTATCTCACCCTTCCCAATAGATAACTGAGCGGCGTCTAGTGATGCGTGCTTCGTGCTGACATCGAGTTTTGTTGCAGCTTGTAAATTTAGGGGCAGGACACCGCTTGAAGACAGTTCAGTTAACTTACCCGCCCAATAAAATGTGGGATTAATTTGATCAGTTTGTAATAATCCACCAGCTGCTTGCAAAGTTAATTTATTATCGTCATTAAGTTGTAGCATGGCTTTAATCTGATGATCAGATTGCTTACCTGCAATGGTGATGTTCAGCTGTTGCGCAAGCGTGTTATCTGACTTGCGATAGTTATTCGCCTGTAGATTAAGTTTAATGGCAGTATTTTGTAGATTTCCTTGCGCAGTTATATGGTTGAGATAATGTCCGCCTGGTAGAGAAAACTTATCGCCCGTGAGATCAAACTGTAAGGCGGGTGACGATAAAGTACCGCCAAAATTAGCTTGTAAGTTGAGTGTGCCGCCGATTCCAAAGCCAATTTGAGCCAGTTCAGGCGCCCTTATTTCTAATTGCATACGGTCATCTGGTGCACCGATTTTGCCATGTGCACGAAGATAATTTGAACCAATGGAAAACTCAACAGCCGCTTTGGCTCGGTCAATGCTGTCAAAATCAATATCGCCATGGCCTGCCACTGAATGCTTGGCAAATTGGCTTTTTTCGAATTTAAAACTTAATGAACCGGCTGGCTGTGGACTGAGATTACCAGACAGGGTTAGTTGCGCATTGAGATCAGATTCAGGCGCTTGAATAAATTCAGCGAGATTGAAATGCGCTAGCTGGCCGTTAAAATTAAACGGTTGTTGATCGCCAAGGCCAAACTCACCCTGTCCGGTCAGTATAGATTGGTTGCGACTTAGCTTGAGTTGCTGTAAATGGATGGTTGCTGCCGCATGTGTTAATTGTGCGTTCAGATTGAGTGTTTCGTCTTTAAGTGCAATGATGCCATGTTGTTTTTCTGTATTGCCCTCCAGCTTGATATGACCATTAAGCCGTGCAACTTTTAAACGCGTATCCAACGCAAGTGGGTTAAGTTGTTTAATCTCTAAATTTGCTGAGCCGGAAGATAGGCTAGTGTTCCATGCAAAATTACCAGAGATTATTCCTTCGTCTATCAAATGTAACAAAAGATCGTCAAATTGTAGTGAATCTCGGGATATTTTTAGACGCGCTTTAATATCATGTACCGGCAAGCCTCCTTGATCTAAAGCCTTTGCTAATTTATTTTTAATCAGTAAATTGCCAGCTAATTCCGACTGATTGTTTTTTTGTAAGTCAATAGACAGCAATAAATCAGCTTTGGGTGTTTTGGATGAAAACTGTTGGGGATCAAATCCATCAACAGATAAACGCAATGCGCCGACCGGAAATGATGCAAAGGGCTGTATTAATATATCACCGTCACCATTAAGAACATCGCCCGCTGCTGTAATGGATAAATTTAGTTGAGATAAGTTGCCATTAATAGCTGCGTTGATACGGGTCTCTGATAATGATGTTTGTGCAATTTCTGTTAAGCCAACGAGCTTAGCCTGAGCGGTTAGATTAAAGGGCTTATTTCCTTCTAGATTAGCTGAAGCAAAGAATGATCCAAATTCTGAATTGAAACTTAAATGAGGCAGGTGATGTTGCTGTCCATCGCTTTTTAGCGCTGCTTTCAACTTTGATATGGAGAAATCAGCATTTTTTTTAATTTTGGAGAAAAAACTTAAAGAATCTACTTCAATATTTTGTATTGAAATAGATAACGGTAGATTCATGTGCTCAGGTAACAATGATGGGTCTGAAGAAGGCGGCACGAGTATTTCGACTTCTCGCGCAGATAATTGCTTGACCAATAATTTCTTTGAGAAAAGTGCGCTCGGTTGCCAGTCAAATGCAAACTCGGTAAGTTTGAATTGCTTATCTCCACTGGCGATACGAACTGATTGAATCTTAATAGTGCTGAAAGTGCCACTTACACCTGCAAACTTGTAATTTCCTAAGCTGATGGATGAGGCCGTAGCAAGTAACCATTGCAAGCCAGGGGTGGTGGTAAATACCCAGATACCAAAGGCTGTGCCGCATAATGTCATAACAAGCGATACAGCAACAATCCAGCGCAGTATTCTGCGTTTCTTTTTGATAGGGGCTGGACTTGTGGTTATTTGTTTTGCCAAAATCAAAAAGAAACAGCAATAGAAAAATGAACTCGAAACATGCCTGTGTCATGCCCTCGAGCTAAATCCAGTGCCAATGGACCAACCGGACTACGCCAGCGTAAACCCACGCCATATCCAACTGAAGGATTGAATTTTTTCCAACTATCTGCAGCGCTACCAATATCGGTAAATACCGCACCACCCCATTGGTCAATTAGCCAGTGAGTGTATTCTATGGTGCCGGTTGCTATTGTGCGTCCACCCACGATGGCATTTCCTTCATGGACGCCTAAACTCAGGAAATCATAACCACGCACCGAATTAATTCCACCTGCCCGAAATAGATATTCCTGTGGGATACCAAAACGTGAGCCAGCCACGGTAAAACCTGCTTCGCCACGTATGAATAGAACATCACGTTTAGCAAAAGGCCACCAGAGTTGTTGGCGCGCATAGGTGCGTAAAAAATTCTGGTCAGACAAAACCTGTCGACTGGCACCACCAATGCGTATTTCTGAAATATTCCCTTGTCGAACATTGAGTGGGTTGTCGACTTTGTTTTTTCGCCACTGCCAATCTATGACGAGTGCTTCGTTGTTTTCCCTGATACCACTAGAAGGGAGTCTTTTTTCTCGTTGCCAGCTTAAGCCTAGTTGACGTTGAGTAGTTTTGGTTACATACCTTCTTGTCAAGTTGATACTTTGATTGATGGTTTCCAGATCCTCAATGTCTGTTCGTTGTAGGCGTGAGCCTAAAGAATATTGGATGTTATCTTGGTTTGGCAAGGTATCAATACCCGCAAAAAATGTTTGCTGCTTTTGTTCTAAACGCAATGTGGAGTTGAGATTTAAATTGCGATCAAGAAAATTATAGTTTTGAAAGTTGATCTCGCCTCGCCCACCATTGTTTGAGCTGTAACCCGCGCCTAGAGCTATGCTTTTTGATTTTTTTTCACTAAGCTGGACGAAAATAGGCGCAGCTTTGTGCAATGACCTGTCAGGATTAATACTGACAGAGACAGAGCTAAAATTGGGCACTTTTTGTAGCGAATCTTGAAAAGAAAAAAGTAATTCTCTGCGATAAGGATCACCAGGTTTAAAAGGTGAAAAATTCTCGATTTTCGTATCTTTATAACGCTCCAGACCGGTAACTATTAATTCCCCAAAGTAAAACGCAGGCCCCGAATCAACTACGACGATAAGTTGTGCACGTTTATTTTCGGGGTCTACAATAGCCTGACTATCCATGATCTCTGCTGCAGCATAATCTTTATACTTTACTTCTGACAGTAACTTGGCTTTAGCTTCTTCCCAATCGTGAGAACGAAAAGGTTTGCCTGTTTTTAATGGCCATGCCTTACGTAACTGTGTTATTCGTTCTTGTTGTGCTTTTGTATTGACCGTGATTTCGCCCTTGAACTCAATGGTTACTTCACTGACGTGTGTGCGTGGCCCAGGTTTAATAATAAGTTCTAAGTCTTCCGACGATTTTCGGCTTAGCGCTACTGTAGGCGAGAAGTAGCCCTCTGTAGCTAACAATCCACTTATCTCACGTTTAGCTCGTCGTAAAAAAACTTGCTTTGATGTTTCATCAACGAGTGGTGCATCGGGTAGTTCAAAATGTTCGAGGAGCAAGGCATTAATTGAACTTGGTGCTGACAGTGTGATTTTGGATGGATTATTTTTTTGAAATAAGGGTTGTGTTAATTCTTGCAGAAATGATTGTGCTGATGCAGGCTGATTAGTAAACGTAATAATAGTCAAGAATAATAGTAATAAAAACCAGCGACCAAAAAGAAAATGATTAGGCAATTTTGCCACAGATATCCTTATACGATTTAATCATAAGCTGTTGAAGTTAAAAAACTGTTTATTCGCTAAATTTTAGTTATCAGAAGGTTGAAAAGCATCTGTTCGTATTCTACTACTAAAAGAGTGCGCATCATGTCGTCCATGCTACCGATGAATTTTCTTTAATGTAATCGATCAGCAACATTTCTAGATGTCGTAAAAACGAGATTTTCGGATTTTTATGCAATGCCAGTTCCTGTTTTTGGCGATGAGAAATTAATATAATTAATCATTGGGTTGGAGCCTGGATACATGGAGCTGAACGAACTGGCAAACCTTTTCAGGTGAATATACAGACAGTTAGTTTTACTAGACATTACATAAATTTTGTTAACGAGTCACCATGAATCCATATCAGCAGATGATGATTTAGCGATGATTCAGTATCGTAATACCAATGTAGTTAATTACTTGCCGCTTGAGAAAATGCACCAGCTAAATTTGTTATTTGTACCCATAGATAGAAAAGAGACAGAAAATAAAATGGTTTGCAACCGTTAGGTTGCAAACCATTTATTATGTTGGTCGGGGCGAGAGGATTCGAACCTCCGACCACTTGGCCCCCAGCCAAGTACGCTACCAGGCTGCGCTACGCCCCGAAGATGAGAATTATAACAGAGCAAAAATATCAACAAATAAAAGTTTTCATTAAGTACACTTGCTTGAAGATGGAGGCGGGGGTCGGAATCGAACCGGCGTACACGGCTTTGCAGGCCGCTGCATGACCACTCTGCCACCCCGCCATTTTGCGCGTACTCTAGGGAAAAAATGGGAAAGCAAGATACTCTCCCAAGAAGTTGGAGCGGGAAACGAGACTCGAACTCGCGACCTCAACCTTGGCAAGGTTGCGCTCTACCAGCTGAGCTATTCCCGCAAAAATCGAAGTCCGCATTATAGTGATATTGCTATCCGTGTCAAGAAAGTGGCATAAGTAATCGCGAATTAGCCAGCTTGATTGATGAGGACTACGATGTTTTTGCTAACGTGATATGCATATCTGTATAATGCGCATTGTGAAATGAATTTGTTCGCATCACTCATTCCAAACTTGTTTTAATATCGCCCGGGTGGTGAAATTGGTAGACACAACGGACTTAAAATCCGTCGGCTGGAAACGGCTGTGCCGGTTCAAGTCCGGCCCCGGGCACCAACAATCAATTAGCTATAGCGATACTTTGATAACTAGTAAATAAGCTTTGCTCCGCCAAATCTATTTGACTGACGGTTTGGAACGACTGGGGTTTATCCGCGCAGGCATTTTAAAGTGCACTGATTACTTTTGGCTCAGACAACACAAGCACAGCAGCACCACCGAATTGCCACAGCGCATCTCGATGATGCGACAACCCTAACTTGCGACATGCCATCTTCTAGCAGGATATGCCGGTATATTTATCAGCCCCATTACGCTGATTCTGCCCCACAAGGCTGCACCTAATTAGCTGATAGTGCATCATGGATTAGCTATACCTTCGTTGTATCGGGTAGTTTGTGATGTTGGGTCGCTTACACTATCCCACGCGTAGCCAAACTTGATTACAATCGCCCGCTGTCTAGAGTTATTCACTCAGTTGATGCTTAATTTATAGGCATGAGCGAATATGAATAGCTAGCGTCTCTTCCAGCTGGCATTTATTGCCGCCCCTGAAATACGCTTTATTGTCCATTTTTCACAGAGTCAACGGGGATGAGTTTAGATTTTTAAGGTATCCTAATGCTGAGTAAACTCAATCCTTCACAATACGAAGCAGTTAAGTATCTGGATGGCCCCCTGTTGGTCCTGGCTGGCGCAGGTAGCGGCAAAACGCGCGTTATCACTCATAAGCTGGCCTATCTGATCGAGCAATGCGGCTATGCGCCACGCAATATCGCCGCAATCACTTTTACCAACAAGGCCGCGAATGAAATGCGTGAGCGTGTGGGTAAGCTGTTAGCCGGGCGCAACACGAAGGGGCTAACCATTAGCACCTTCCATGCACTGGGCATGCAAATTTTGCGTGAGGAGGCTGGTCTGCTCGGCTACAAAAAACAGTTTTCTATCTTCGACAGTGCTGACACAGCAAAGATTATTAGCGAGCTACTGGGTGCACCAGATAAGCAAGATATCCGTATCGCACAAAGTGTCATGTCCAAGTGGAAATCCTCTTTCACCTCGCCGGAACAAGCGTTAAGGCTAGTAGAAAACGAGGCAGATCAACGCACAGCACTACTTTATGCGCGTTATCAGGAAACATTACGCGCCTATCAAGCAATGGATTTTGATGACTTGATCCGTTTGCCAGTAGATTTATTTCAGGATTTTCCTGAAGCCCTGTTGCGCTGGCAGCAACGTTTTCGTTATTTGTTGATCGACGAATATCAGGATACGAATGATTGCCAGTATCAAATGACTCGCTTGCTGGCGGGTAGTCGCGCAGCACTGACGGCAGTGGGCGACGATGATCAGGCGATTTATGCCTGGCGCGGGGCGAGTATCGCGAATTTGCAGAATTTACAAAATGATCACGTGAATTTGCGCGTAATTAAACTGGAGCAAAACTATCGCTCTTCGCAACGCATTTTGACCTGCGCCAATCATTTAATACGCAACAACACCAAGTTATTCGAGAAAAAACTGTGGAGTGACCATGGCCCGGGCGACGCTATCCGCATTTTCGCAGCCAGGGACGACGAGAACGAAGCAGAGTCCATAGTCATGCGTTTGTTGGCACATAAATTTGAACACAATACGCGCTTCTCTGACTACGCCATCCTATATCGCAGCAATCACCTATCGCGTACTTTTGAGGAGCAACTGCGTGGACAGAAAGTGCCATATACCGTCAGTGGCGGCAGCTCCTTCTTCGATCGCGCGGAAATCAAGGATCTCACTGCCTATTTGCGCTTGATTGCAAACACGGATGACGATCCGGCTTTCATTCGCGCCATTACCACGCCTAAACGCGGTATTGGCAACCAGACACTGGAGAAACTTGCGGGCTATGCCGGTGCACGCAACATCAGCCTGTTCGCAGCGGCTTTCGAGAGCGCCATGGCACATCAGCTTCCTGCGAGACAACATGAAGAGTTACTCACCTTTTGCAATTTCATTAATCGCATGGAAGCACGTGCCAACAAGGAAGCGTGCGTGACGGTGATGACAGATTTAATGAGCGCAATCGATTACGAGGCATGGCTGTTCGACAGCCATGAACCACGTCAGGCGGAAAGTAAATGGGCGAATGTTACGGATTTTGTCGCTTGGATTAACCGCAAATCGGAAGCTGACGACAAAACGTTACTGGCGATGACACAAACCATCGC
Source organism: Candidatus Nitrotoga sp. BS (assembly GCF_927797785.1). Taxonomy (GTDB): domain Bacteria; phylum Pseudomonadota; class Gammaproteobacteria; order Burkholderiales; family Gallionellaceae; genus Nitrotoga. The sequence continues at coordinate 48,522 of NZ_CAKMLL010000103.1, forward strand.
GCTGATGAACCTGCTTGAATCTCGCGAAGAAGAAACAGATGCGGTCTCCTTATCAACTCTACATGCTGCCAAGGGTCTGGAATTCGGCCATGTATTCATGGTGGGCGTGGAAGAAGGTACCTTGCCGCACCACCAAAGTGAGCAACCGGAACAGATAGAGGAAGAACGTCGCCTGATGTACGTAGGCATAACTCGCGCAGAACGCTCGCTGCAAATCAGCTACTGCACCAAACGCAAACTTGGAAAAGAATGGCGAGTATGCGAAGCAAGCCGCTTCTTGCAAGAATTACCCGTAGATGAACTAATTTATTCGGGTGTATTACCAACAGGCAGTACAACCGAAGTAAGCAAAGATGTGGGTATGGCGAAATTAGCGCGATTGAAAGCGATGTTAAGCTGACCAAATATTGAAAATAAGGATATAACTGGATAATGAGGCTCAGAACTTTCAGTACATACTCTGCCCTGCACTATTCCGTCTAGTTTTTTCTACTTTACGCCATTCGTTGTCTTCTCGCCTCAAACAGACACACGCCTGCACTCACAGATACATTCAAGCTTTCTACGCTACCCAGCATGGGGATGCGCACTAGTTGGTCGCAGGTTTCTTTGGTAAGCCGACGCAGCCCCTCCCCTTCTGCTCCCAGCACCCAGGCCAATGCGCCGGCATGCCGAAATCCATGCAGGTCAGTTTCGGCCTCACTATCCGCACCGACAACCCAGATATCGCGCTCCTGTAACTCGCGCAGGGTACGCGCGAGGTTGGTGACGGTAATGTAGGGGACAGTTTCCGCCGCGCCGCAGGCAACCTTTTCCACGGTCGCATTCAGGCCAACGGCGCGATCTTTAGGTGCGATGACAGCATGTATGCCAAAAGCATCGGCACTGCGCAAGCAAGCGCCCAGATTATGCGGATCCTGTACACCGTCCAACACTAGTAATAACGCGGGTTCGGTTAAGGTGTCCAGCACGTCGTCCAGATGCCGCACCTTTTGCGCAGCATCTACGCGAGCGGCGACCCCTTGATGACGAGCATTGCCTGCCATGCCATCAAGACGCTTAGCATCAACTGGCACCACACGCACGTTGTTACTTTCCGCCAGCTTCAACAGATCACGAACACGTGGATCGCGGCGTTGGGTGTCTACATAAAGTTCCAGCACGCTATCCGCATGCTGGCGAATGCGCGCAGTGACAGCATGAAAACCATGAATTACGCGAGTTTCAGCCATGATGTTCTTTAGCTTTTTTGGTTTTCTTGGGTTTCTTGGTTTTAACATCCTTAGCTGGTACTTCCCCAGCTGGCAGATCTAGCATAAAGTCAAGCTTGGTATTTTCCATGTCCACTCTCACAACCGTGACGCGCACGCGATCCCCCAGACGATAGCGCTTGCCAGATCGTTCGCCTAACATCTGATGTTTGGCAGCATCGTAATGAAAATAATCCGCCCCGAGTTCTGATACATGAACCAAGCCTTCGATGTAAAGATCGTCCAGTGCAACGAACAGGCCAAATCCAGTCACTGAAGATATGGTGCCTTCGAAGCTGCTGCCGAGATGATCCCGCATGTAGAAACATTTTAACCACGCTTCAACATCACGCGTAGCGTCGTCAGCCCGGCGTTCTGTCATGGAACAATGTATACCCAATGCATCCCACTTCTCTTTTGGTTTGTATTGTTCGCTATTTAACACAGCCTTAATAGCGCGGTGCACCAAAAGATCTGGATAACGGCGAATGGGCGAGGTAAAGTGTGTATAAGCATCGTAGCCAAGACCGAAATGACCATTATTCTCCGGGCAATAACGTGCTTGTCGCAATGAACGTAACATCACAGTTTGCAATAAGGCTGCATCAGGTCGCCCCTTGACCTGCTTGAGTAGCTTGGCGTAATCGCCAGCCTCAGGTTTTTCGCCACCTCCAAGGTCAAGGCCAAATTCCTTAAAGAACTCGCGCACGGCTTCCAATTTTTCAGGTGTGGGACCTTCATGCACACGATATAACACCGGGTGCTTACGTTCGCTGAGGAAATTAGCAGTGCACACGTTGGCCGCCAGCATGCATTCCTCAATCAGGCGATGTGCATCATTGCGCACCAAGGGCACGATGCGATCTATCTTGCCCTGATCGGTAAATATCATCTGGGTTTCTATGGTTTCGAAGTCAATCGCCCCACGTTTCTCGCGAGCTTGCAGCAAGGTTTTGAATAAGGTATACAAATGATTGATTTGCGGCAGAACGGCGGCAAATTTTTGCGTTTCTTCACCTTGTGGGTGAGCCAGCATATCAGCTACCTGGTTGTAGGTCAGGCGCGCCTGCGAGAACATCACCGATGGATAGAAGCGGTAAGCTTCAATATCGCCTTGAGCGCTGATCTGCATATCACATACCATGCACAGGCGTTCGACATGTGGATTAAGCGAACAGAGGCCATTGGAAAGCTCTTCCGGCAACATTGGAATAACGCGACGAGGGAAATATACCGAGTTACCTCGATTCAGAGCTTCCTTATCCAGTGCATCTCCGGGCTGTACATAATGACTTACATCGGCAATTGCCACCACCAGGCGGAAGCCATTGGCATTCGGCTCGCAATACACCGCATCGTCAAAATCCCGCGCAGTTTCGCCATCTATGGTGACAAGCGGCAACTGACGTAAATCTTCGCGTCCTGCATAATCTTCAGGCAACACTTGGGGCGCAATTTTTTCAGCTTGGTGTTTCGTGTCGATTGGAAACTCATACGGCAGATCATGCTTACGCAACGCAATTTCAATTTCCATGCCGGGATCGGCATAATTGCCCAAAATCTGCACGATGCGACCTATCGGTTGAGCTTTTTTGCTGGGTTGCTGCAGAATTTCCAGCATCACCACCTGCCCCGCCTTTGCCCCGATGTGCTCACCTGGAGCAACAAGAATATCCTGACTAATGCGACGATTTTCCGCCACCACGAACTGAATGCCATGCTCCTCATACAAACGTCCAACCAAACGCTGGGTAGCGTGCTCCAGCACCTCAACTATACTGGCCTCGCGACGTCCGCGCCGGTCGGTACCCGTTTCACGGGCCACGACAGTATCTCCATGCAACGTCTTATGCATTTCCTTGGCACTCAATACCAGATCGACGCTGCCATCATCAGGAATCAAAAAACCAAATCCATCGGGATGGCCTTGTACCTTGCCCTTAATCAGGTCAAGTTTATCCATAACGCAGATTGCCCGCTTTCGGTTACGCATTATCTGACCATCGCGCTCCATAGCGCGCAGGCGGCGCGTGAATAGTTCAGCCTCGTGTTCATCAATGTGCAACATGTGGCACAACTCTTCTTCAGCAACCGGCACGCCTTGCTTTTCCAGTAATTGCAGAATGTACTCGCGGCTGGGTAATGGGTGCTCATACTGCGCGCGCTCTCGATCCAAGAATGGGTCGAGATCACGGATGTTTTTTTTCTTATTTGTCATTGACAGAAAATCCTATAACGATTAACTTGTGCGCCCTCAAGAAGCAACGATTTATTTTATTGCCCAGATGGCGGAATTGGTAGACGCGCACGGTTCAGGTCCGTGTGCCGTAAGGTGTGGAGGTTCGAGTCCTCTTCTGGGCACCATAAAATAAATTACCACTATAATTCATTATCTTACAAAGTGCCCGTTGGGGCATTTTTTCATTTATTGTCATATAGCTAATGTAATTTATTCTTATCAGAAACTCTTCTGAGAACTTTAAACAGGCATTTGCATAATACAAATGCCCTCACAGCAGTTTTAATTAAACTCAATAATTACACCAAAACTCTGGGTATTTAACACGATGCTCTTAAAGCATTTGAATATGAAGTAGATATCATTCTTAAATATATAAAATTATGGAATGGTATTTATTTTCATAAATTTTGCATCATGATGTGCAAGACTTTGTTCGATAGATCACTAGTATGAAGCATACGGGTAGCAGTTAACCCGTCAAAATAAGGTATTGCAGAGCGAATATAAATCAAGCACAAATGTCTTATTACCAAAATAAAAAATTTAACTAAGTAGAATAATCCACAGCCAAATTTATCGTCGATGATAGCAGGAAAGCTTGATGTCTTGTGAAAAGACGGCGGACCCATGAGTAAAATTGCTTAACACTAAAAAATTTTTTGATCGCTGAAAATATGAATCGCTGTCTCTGAGCAACCTGCGAAAGTGGAATATTTATATACTTGCAATTGAATCAAATTCCTCAGGAATATTTGTTCCGGCTGAGACTGATCAGATAATGAATCAACACCGAGCATTGTACAATTCGGCAAGTCAGCTTGGCTAAAATAGGGCAGATGAACTATTGTAATTTTGACAGGAACAATATTTGACATCACTGCTGTCCGGTTAATACGCGAATAGATTCAATTGATTACTGGGGGTGACA
>NZ_CAKMLL010000104.1 GCF_927797785.1 Candidatus Nitrotoga sp. BS
TAATTTAATTTAAATTAACATAGGGGTGACTAAATGATGGAAATTAAGAATAACATTGGCAGGCGCAGCTTTCTAAAGCTGTCCGCCACCGCTGGACTAGCTGTCATGGCCAATAACGCCTTTGCAGCTTCACCATTTCTGAAGCCGTATGTAGTTGACAATCCTCTAAAGTCTTACCCGAATAGAGACTGGGAGAAGGTTTACAGGGACATGTTCCATGTTGACAGCGAGTTTATATTCCTTTGTGCGCCAAACGATACTCACAACTGCCTACTAAAAGCCCACGTAAAGAATGACGTTGTAATCCGCATCTCGCCGTCATACGGCTACGGAGATGCCGAAGATATGGATGGAAACCGTTCTAGTCACAGATGGGAGCCACGGATCTGTAACAAGGGTATGGTAATGAACAGGAAGGCCTATTCAGACAGAAGGCCAAAAGGTGCAATGGTTAGAACTGGCTTCAAGGCATGGGCAGATGCAGGATACCCGCGTACTGGAGCAAACGGCTTCCCAGATCAAAAATATCTGCAACGCGGAAAAGAGCCATTCATCAAGTTGCCATGGACAGAAGCTTACGCATTGGCGGCGGGCGCGCTGGAGAACATCGCCAGGACTTATTCCGGTGACAGTGGCGCAGCGTTGCTTACTAGGCAAGGCTATGACCCTGAAATGATTGCGTCCATGCACGGATGCGGTTGTAAGACCATGAAATTCCGGGCTGGTATGGCCGCGCTTGGCGTTTTAAGAATCTATTCGTTAAAGCGGTTCTCACAAGGGCTGGCTCTTCTGGACGCCCACGTAAGACAAATTGGGCCGGATGAAGCGAGTGGCGGAAAAGTGTTCGACAGCTATTCCTGGCATACCGATCTGGCGCCTGGATGTCCTATGGTTTCAGGTCACCAAATGCTGGATTATGAGTTCATGGTATATGAGCATGCCAAGCTGATTGTATTCTGGGGTAACAACTTCGTTTGTACCAAGATGCCAGATCTTCATTGGGTGAGTGAGTCCAGGCTTAAAGGCTGCCATATTGTCGACATCTCCATCGATTACCACGCGAATTCCAACAAGGCAGATGATGTCATTATTCTGCGTCCTGGTACTGACCCCGCGCTTGGTCTTGGCGTGTGTCATCACCTGATCAAGAACAATCACTATGACGAGCATTATCTGAAAGCGAATACAGATATGCCTCTGTTGATCAGAACAGATAACTGGAAAAACCTGAAGGCATCGGACATTATTGCGGACTACAAGCTTGCCGATCTTACCCACCATCTAAAGGTGATGAAGCCAGGTGAGAAGCCAACGCAACCAGTGGCCTTCCAAGCGACGGCTTTCGTTGCAGAAGACGTCCGTAAATTCTGGGGCGACAATGTAGTATGGGATAAAAAGACAAACAAAGCCGTTCCGTTGACACGGGATGAGTGCGGCGCGCGCTATGCTGCAAAGGGCGTTGACTCAGCATTGACTGGCGATTATGAAGTTACCTTGGTTGATGGGAAGAAGATTAAGGTTACGACTGCATTCCAGCTGCACAAAGAATACTTGGAAGAATTTACACCAGAAAACACATCGATCATGACTGGCGTTCCAGTTGAAGCGATTGTTGACCTTGCCAACCTGTTCCACAAGCACCGTGGGCAAGGCATCATCAGTACTGGCGCGGGAACCAATCACTACTTCAATTCAACCCTGAAGGATAGGGGCTTCATGCTGTTATCGGCACTGACCGATAACGTTGGTCATATTGGAGGATGTACCTTCGGTAACTATGTAGGTAACTACAGACAGTCAGTCTTTGGTGGGTTTGGTCAATATCTTGCGGAAGATCCGTTCAATCCTGAGCTGGATGGTCGCAAGATGGTCACCAAATTGGCTCACTATACGGATGACGAATCTGCCCATTACTACAACTATGGTGATCGTCCGTTAAGGAATGGAACGCGGTTGCTGACTGACCCTGGGCACATGCCATCGCCTACCAAAGTACTGTGGCAGGCTAACTCCAACTCCTCACTGGGAAATGCCAAAGGTCACTATGACCTGGTCATCAATACGCTCCCAAGATGGGAAGCGATATTTTACAGCGACTGGAACTGGACTGCTTCTTGTGAATATTCCGACATCGTTTGGGGTGTGGATTCCTGGTTAGAAAACAAGCATACCGACATGGCTTGCTCTTGCTCTAACCCATTCCTGACTGTTTCCCCTATTACCCCATTGAGGAGATTCCAGGATACCGTTGGGGATGCTGAAGTTCCAGCCGGAATCTTTAGAGCATTTACAGCGCTTACTGGCGATCAAAGGTTTGCCGACTTCTTCAAGTTTGTTGGGACAAATCCAGCAGGTAATCCGTCAGACAGGGATTCCGAGGTTTACGGGCAACGGGTACTCAACGGTGGATCTGCCACCAGAGGGATGGTTTTTGCTGAGATCAGAGAAAAAGCTAAACGGGGTATTCCGACCATCTTTATGGCCAGAACTTACCCAAGGATTAGTGGTTGGGAGCAAACAGCCGAAGGTGGCGGTATACCTTGGTACACCAAGAGCGGCCGGTTGGAATTTTACATGGATGACCCAAGGTTGATCGATGGTGGTGAAAATCTCACCGTGTATCGTACACCGATTGATTCAAGCCATTACGAGCCAAATGTCATCGTTGGTAACAGCCGTGCATTTGCATTGATGGAAACACCAGAGATGCGTGGTTTGGAAAGAATGGGGAACAGCCTTAAAATTGCCGAGAACAGAATGGGAAGAAACGTCATTCTGACAACAAAAGAGCTGATGGCAACTACCCATCCTCTTAGGCCGCACGGTTATGAGTTCTGCTTCAATTCACCCAAGTATCGGCACGGTGCCCATACAACACCAATTGATACGGACTTGATGACATTGTGGTGGGGGCCGTTTGGCGACATTTACCGTCATGACAAGAGGCAGCCGTCAGTTGGTGAAGGGTTCGTTGACGTTAATCCGCTCGACGCCAAGCGATTTGGTATAGATGAAGGCGATTACATCTGGGTTGATGCTGACCCGGCTGATCGGCCGCACAAAGGGTGGAAAGAAGGTACACCGGAATACGCACTCTCCAGGTTTATGGTTAGATGCAGATACTTCCCCGGTATGTCCCAAGGTTCCATGCGGATGTATTACAACGCCTATGCCGCCACATACGGCAGTATGGAAGGTGCGAGGACCAGGGCTGATGGCTTAGCCAAGAGCCCGAGGACTAACTATCAGGCGATGTTCAGGTCTGGAAACCATCAGAGCTGCACCCGGGCCTGGATCAATCCGACTAACACAACTGACACCGTAGCCAACAAGTTGGTCTTTGGGCAAGAAATTATTATTGGTCAGCAGAATGACGTTCACTGCGCCAATGGTGCACCAAAGGAATCGTATGTGAAGATTGAACTGGCTGAAAAAGGTGGTGTAAACGGTGGGGTTTGGCATATTGCCGCTAAAGGCTACCGGCCAACTTATGAAAGTCTTCAAATGAAGACTTATCTCCAGGGCGGGTTTGTAAGCAGATAATTACGTATTGCAGCCGCCGCCCTTAATGATAGGGCGGCGTTCTTGGAGTTGTGAAATAATTTTTTGTAAATTGGAGATATACAATGGCTAGAGTTAGAAATTGGCAACTAGGCAGGGAAATGGATTATCCCTATGAAGAAAACAGGCCAGGTCGGCAAGTATCGATGTTATTCGACTTGAATAAATGTATCGCCTGTCAGTCTTGTACGATGGCGTGCAAAACGACTTGGACGGCAGGTAAGGGCCAGGAAACCATATTCTGGAACAACGTCGAATCGAAGCCTTATGGTTTCTATCCGCTTGCCTGGGATGTGAAGGTTCTGGCCCTGCTGGGAGAGCAAGCGCAACCGTGGTCAGGCAACAAGTACAATGGGACGACGATCTTTGAGGATCTGGGCATGAACCAGCGGCTCAAGGGTTATCTGCCTGATGAAATGGACTATGCGCATCCGAACCTTGGTGAAGATGAATGTCTTAAGATCTTGGATGGTGAAGGCGATTATATTAAGGGTCCAACTCATAAAAACTGGGGTTTCTTCTTCCCACGGATTTGTAATCACTGCACATTCCCAGGCTGCTTGGCAGCTTGCCCAAGAAAGGCGATCTACAAGCGGCAAGAAGACGGTATCGTTTTGATTGACGCGTCCAGATGCAGAGGGTACAGAGAGTGCGTTGCTGCTTGTCCTTATAAGAAGTCGTTTTACAACGACACAACACGTACAAGTGATAAGTGCATATCATGCTATCCGAAAGTAGAGGCCGGGTTGATGACGCAATGTACGACTCAATGCATCGGAAAGATCCGTATCTTTGGTTTCAAGTCAGCTGATTATGACAAGATCACGAGCAAGCAAGTTCGTGAAAACAACCCGATCGATTTCCTGGTGCACGTTAGAAAGCTAGCACTGCCGATCTATCCACAGTTTGGTACTGAGCCGAGCAACATGTACATCCCACCGGTTCATGTTAACCCTGACTTCCTGACCCAAGTATTTGGTCCTGGCGTTGAGAACTCCATCAAGCAATATCGGAATGCTGGTAAGGACAAAGAGCTGTTGGCTGCTTTGTTGCTCTTTGGCGTTACCGAACGGATATGCGACACGTTCAAGCTTGAAGGTAATGAGACCGTTGGTTACGATCCACAAGGAAAAGAGATTGTCCGGGTTCCATTGACTGAGCCAGTTTATATCAGACAGGTCAAGAACTTGAAGACCGGCGCGTTTCTTACCAATAACTCATAAGGGGTGGATGATGAAAAAACTATTAATAGCCGCTTCAATTTTAATGATCCCTGTTGCTACTCCTGCCTTTGGGAGTGATGCTGCACACGGCGGTGCTGCACACGGCGGTGCACACGATTTGACGATTCCAATTTACCCTGCTGATAACCCTGGTACGTATGGGGGTCATGTGTACCATGGTTCCTTTAAACGGTTACCACCAGTTCGCTTGGATGGGGGCGAAACCTACAATGTTGGCGTCATCAAATCCATCGCAATAAAGGGAGAAATCCCGATGGATCCAGTGAACAGAACGTGGCATCAGGAAGATCCAGTAAGGGAAACCTCTTGGAATCAATACAACCAGAGCTGGTCACAAGCACCAGCCACGGTCTGGAGTGATGCTTCGGCCACTGAAGTTCCAATGGGTCCGCAGAACTTGGTGATGCCTGGTCTAGTCGTGGCTACCATACCGGTGGTCAAGGTTAAGTCTATTCATAACGACAAGGATATTGCCTTTTTGCTAACTTGGTATGATTCAACCAAGTCTGAAACAGAAACAATGGAAGATAAGTTTTCTGATGCAATCGCCCTGATGTTTCCAGTGAAAGCGGGATCTGAACCCTCATTCATGATGGGTGATGAAGACAATCCTGTTCACATTGTTTATTGGAAGGCTGCTTGGGAGAGAGATATCGAGTTTGGATATCAAGATGTAAGAGATGCTTATCCTAACTATAACTATGATATGTATCCTGAAGTTATCCCAGCAGTTGGTCAAACGATCGATACGCCTATTCGTCGTTATACCGAAGGCCAAAGACAGTATGTTGCTGCCCTTAAACTCAGAAATATCAGCAGAGTCGACCCTGAGCGGAAAACGCCGGCGGAAGAGTTAAATGCGGTTGGCTTCGGAACATTGACCAGGCAGGCCATTAATAATGCAACTGCCGAAGGCGTAAGAAGATTTGGCTACTGGTCAGTTGTCATTAAGCGTCCATTAAACTCTGGCGATGCTCAGGATTCAGTGCTTGTGCCTGGATCCAAGACCATGGTGGCTATCGCTGCTTGGGATGGCAAAAACAAAAATGATGGTGCTGGCGGAAACAGAGGGCCACGCAAGAACTATTCAAACGGAGGCTGGATACCGCTTGAGATTGAATAGTCGTAATTGATGTGCATTAGGGGGGCGGCGCTAAAACGCCGCCCCACTTTTTATTTAAGGGGATAGAATGTTAACGACAAAATCGGAAACAGAGTTGGCTCTCGCGAGGGCAGATGTTTACAGATTTTTATCAATGGCCTTTGTCTATCCAGACAAAGATAAGCTCGCAATACTGCACGAACTTGCATCCGATCTGGATAGTTCAATAAGCCTTCTTCCTTATGATATGAAGGAAGAGTTTCTGGCATTTATTAATCTTATCGAGACAGTCGACGTGACGGCGCTACAGCCAGATTTTACCGAAATGTTTTTAACCCGTATGTTTTGTCCTGCGACTGAAACAACCTACGGAAAAAACAGCTTCAATCAGCCGAATATTCTAGGCGATATCAGTGGATTTTATAAAGCATTTGGTTTTGTCATGAACGATGATGCAGGGCTTGCTTTTGATCAAATAATTGTTGAGCTTGAGTTTATGAGTTTTTTAGAATTAAAGATTGCATATGCCTTGGACCAAGCGATGGAAGAAAACATTGACATCTGCTTGTCTGCGGAAAGACGGTTTCTCGAGCAGCATATCGGGAAATGGACTGGCGTGTTCGGGGAAAATCTTGCAGCGAGAGCAAATGAAGCCTATTACAGAAACCTGGGCTTGTTGTTATCAAAATTCATGGGTTCGGAACTTAAGTTTTTCGGAATTGAAGTTGATAGCAGAATAAAAGAATTGCCAAAATCTGATTATGAGGGGCCTGTAGATTGTCCTCAACAGTCAGGCACAGAAATGGACGAACCTTTACCACTTCATTAAGTGGTTATGATTCATGCCATTTATATTGTTGTACATTAGTCGGGCGATCAATACTTATGCCGTGCGATAGATGCTTGGGCAGTCTGTACTGAACAACTGTATTTGTTGTCCGATCGCTGGATTAAGGAGCTATTCATGGATAATGGCAAAGTGATGGGCAGGCGACAATTCTTTAGCAGATTTTTCCCTGTTATTACGGAATCGATTGCTGAGAAAACGAAAGACGAGATAAAAATAGCGACCAGCTCCAATGGTACGGAGCAAACAGTTATTCTTGATAAGGCCGAAGCGGCAGAAGGCATCGAGGAAAATAACGTCAGGAAGTACCCATGGGTTGGTATGTGACCTCAGGGATGGCTATTGCAATAGCCCCTACTGAAAAGACACC
>NZ_CAKMLL010000105.1 GCF_927797785.1 Candidatus Nitrotoga sp. BS
TAATATAGATAATGTTAATTCAACCCCTGAATTAGTTGAAAATTCTAAGGTAAATAACGAGATAGATGGTTAATAATTTTAACGGTATAGGATTTAGACCTATGCGCGGGTCGCTCATCATGGCCGGGTTTTCGTGGCGGCTGGCAAAAGGCGAGCATATTTGAGCCAGCCGCCAAGCCAAGCGTGAGCGAGGCATCTGGCAGCGGCGATATTGGAACATCAAATCCGTGATGAGATTGATCTTGCGCGACACGTCGATTACATTCATTACAATCCCGTAAAACGTGGCTGGGTCACTCGCCCTGTTGATTGGCCACATTCAACATTGCATAGCACCATTGAGCTTCGACAGCCCCCTCGTTCCTACACGCCGAGTTGAAATTCGAAGCGCGGTGAGGGACGAACCTTAGGTCAAGCCGCGCCCGATGAACACCACCGCGATTGTCAGCAGCCCCAGGCTGAGGTTGATACCGATCAACCTGCGGATTTTCGCGAGTGCGGCGACCGCGTTTTGCCAGTCTTTTTCCCCGACCGCGCGTTTGAGTTTTTTGTAGGGCGAGAAAAACACGTGCGCGAAAATCAGCATCATCGCCACGCCCAGCACCAGCATGGCGAGAACGTAGTGCGGCATCCTGCCCATCATTATCAACAGGGTCAGACCGGTCAGCAGTATCGTCGCCACCGACGCCCATACCCAGGGGAAAAATTTGCCGAACACACCCGCCCACAGCGTCAATCGTTGCGGCGGCTCTAGTACGTTGGCGGCCACCGGGCGCAGCGCCATGTAGGCGAAGAACATGCCGCCCACCCAGACGACGACGCTTAAAACATGTAGTAACAAAAATAGGGCCATGGGATTTCCTTTCAGAATATAGGGCGCCTCTAAAAATTCAATTTTCTAGACAAGACAAGGCGCGAGTAAAAAATTTTAGCGCGGCATATAGTTGATATGTAAGCGATAATTTTTTTCGAGTAACGGAGTATTGTGACGAAAGTTGGATTTTTAGAGGTGCCCTATAGCGGGTTGAGTAAACAAGAGTCTAACAGACGCTAACGAGGCTAACGAGGCTGCAGTGAAAGCCCCTTTTTTCATGCCGATGAATCTGACGCGCCGCAGGTTTCCTGCAGTCCAAAATTTTCATTCATGCGTCCGTCACCGCGCCGAGACTTGCGCTGGAACCGGGATAAATAATTCTGAGGACACAATATTTTATCGTGCCTGAATGCGGTAAATTCAAATTCTAAGTGAAACAATTCTTGTGTTAAAAAGGACTTCGTAAGATGTTCTGAAGTTTAATATTTTCAAGGCTGATTATTTATTAGGATTGACGAGGGGCGAAGTTGATTTGACTTAAATAGTAGATCATTCTACTCTCGAGCAGCCTCTTGGAAGCTTGGATTTTTATGGGCGTCCAATCGCTAAAGAACTAGAGTCAACAGTCAACTTATCATACTTTTTAGACCTTCAGAATAATGATAACTGCTACCAGCAACCAAGCATTCTTCACACCACAATCTAGGCGTGAAGTCAGTCAAGCTGCTCGTAATGAAGTCAAGCAAACTGTAGCCCTAAATGATACTCAGAAACCCTCGCAGGATGATTCGACAGCCAGTCAACAAAATAAACTGGAGCTGCAAAGTCAAATTCAAAAATTACGTGATACAGACCGAGAAGTGCGCTCACACGAACAAGCACATCTTGCAGCCGCTGGGGGAATAAGCCAAGGCGGTGCCAGCTTTAAATTTATACTTGGGCCTGATGGGCAGCGATATGCTGTTAGTGGCGAGGTGCAAATCGATACATCCAGAGTCGCTGGTGACCCGGAAACGACCCTGCAAAAAGCACAACAAATACAACAAGCCGCCCTGGCACCTTCAGAACCTTCAGCACAAGATCGTTCTGTTGCGATGGCGGCAGCCGCGATGGCAGCTGAGGCCCGTGCTGAAATTATGAGCCGGGGAGCAAACGAAAACAAACCCACGAATAATGACCAGGAAGAAACAAACTTCCAGCGTATCTCGTCAAAAATTAATCATACGTACAACGCTATTTCAGAAATCAACACAGAACGTGCCGCGTCTCTTATTGATCTGCTCGCTTAATAAGGCATATCTAAAATCAATTTCTTTGTCATGCAGCGTTGCCCGAAGGCAATGGGGTCATGTATTGTAATGTTGTAGAAATATTACAGTAGATGTGCTTATGGAAATTACCAAATTTTACGTATGAATATTGGGGATGACACTTTTGTACTGCTTTTGGTATTTATATTTTAATGGTAACTACTCACCCCTATAAATAATCAAGAAAACACTTGACAGGTTTTTAGGG
>NZ_CAKMLL010000106.1 GCF_927797785.1 Candidatus Nitrotoga sp. BS
TTGGAGGGCAATTATCTTCTACTACTCAGGTCTCACAAATTCTACGTTACCAAATTCTTGTTCGTTATTGGTTCTCGGAAAAGGTGTATCTGGTATTAGCACATCCAACCACTGACATAGCCCTTCCCAGCCGTCACCATTATTATAAACAAATAATTTATCGCCTTTGAAGCCTTCTCTTACCGACTTTACATTTTGGTTGAAAATATTAATACAGTGGCTGCGGTCAGCTATGTTGCCTTTAAAGGTGTTTTTCATAATCATACGCACAAGCATTTCACCAAAAGGGTTTGGTTTATCACTTGGCGCTTCGTTAACGCCGTCACTGATAACCTTAAAAATAGTTTTGGAAATACTGCTATACCAGCTCTCGGCTGTTCTGGTTGTTAGCAATATTTTTGCGTCGGGAAAATGTTCAGCGAGTGCTGGCCAGTATGCAGCTGTTGGCCAATCAACGCAGCTTTCATAACCAGCTAGGGCTTCATCCCAATCGATTTTTTCACCTTTAGAGGCGGCGAGCCAATAAGGCAAATGTTTGTCGGGATTTGCAATGACTTCATGCATGTGATGGCAGGGCCCAAAACCTAGCTGCTCCAACGCAATTTTCATCGACAGACTGCCTGTGCGTCCAAAACCACATCCAATGATTTTCATATCGATCCCTCTTGGCGATTATTCAACAGTTAAATAATGGTGGTTTGCAAATAGAAGCACGGGAGTTAGCTCTAACGTTACATCATTTTTTTCGGTCTTCTTCAAGCTTCCGCACTGCGCTACTTACCGTCATGTAGTGTACTCTGATGGCCCCGATCTCTGCCATCGTATAAGCACCGGATAGTAAGCCTGACCTACCGCTTGATCTCTATTCGGGTTAGCTGAGAGTCTGTCAAAAAATCAAAAAAACATTTCACACCTGTCATCTAACCATCGCGGCCACACATGATAGTGAGGTATTCATTCAACAAAGACCAACCGATGCCAAACCAAAATTTCCAGAGCCTATTTCCAGAAATACCCGAAACCGTTCAATTGCAAAACAAACACCCCAAAGCCCATCGCCACGACGCAAACGCACCTGCGCGCGTGTTGACCCCCAACCGATTGCAAGTTGAGCTTCACCCCAGCAATCTTGAATCCTTACTGCTGGAAGGACATCGTGCACGTCTGGTTTGAAGCTACGTATAACAGCAGAACCTCAAAGGCATGTACGACGCCATCAAAGCACGACAAGGTAGCGCAGCGCGATTGCGTCCGAGATCGTGTTTGCCTTGTGGCTTTATGCCACTCTCGACCATGTTGGCAACGCACGCGAACTGGCACGATTGACTTTGGCGCATGACGCCTATCGCTGGATATGCGGCGGCGTGCAAGTTAACTACTTCACGCTGCCTGACTTCCGTGTTGCTCACGGTGCGGCGCTCGCAAACTGACACTGGCAACGCGGCTAATGTTGGATGTGAGGGTCGTAAATTCAAGGGTGTCACGCAAGAAGGCGTACGTGTGCATGCCGCAATTAAACTGCATGCCTGCTATCAAGAAAATCAAACGGCGTCAAAGTAAAAAGGCAGAGGAAGCACACACCGCCAGCGCGGATCAGGGATTCGGAGTCAACGGTCATGAAGAGGGAGAATGCTGGCGTGTAAATAGCAAGTCTTGGCAGCGATAGGGGTCAACTTGCACTGATGGTTGAACAAGAACAAAAAAGTTTTGAAATCACGGCCCCAGGGCGAATGATAGTGCATCGGTCGCATATTGGCGATTGCGTATGCGACAGAGGAAGCTAAAAAGAGATACAAGCTTCGCGCATCGTGGCTGAATGTGTGAACACGCAAGCACACATCCCTGTTTGGTGAAGTTGCCAGTTCGAGGTAAAGCGAAGGTCAAGTGCATCGCGTTGCGGTTTGCACGGTTATACAGTTTCATGCGCATGGTAAAGTTGGCACAGCAATTATTGGATATAAGCACGGGTACGTCCGCAATCCGTGTAATGTCAGGATTATGGAGAAAAAGGGGTGGAGGATGAGGAAAATAAACTTGAGTTAACGCAATAGAATTATAGTTTGAACAAAATTTTGCATCATCAATTTGTGCTGACTCGAAGAAAAATTGATCCAGTACAAATGGCTCCTCAAACAAAATGCTTGACCATCGTTATTTGCTCTGTATAATGCGCCCCTCTCGCTGCTACGGCAGCCCGTTCTTTAAAAGTTTACAGACAACCGACGAGTGTGGGTACATGC
>NZ_CAKMLL010000107.1 GCF_927797785.1 Candidatus Nitrotoga sp. BS
CTAGCGTCATACACAATTCACCAAATCTCATTGCACCTACAGTTCTAGCCGATGACTTAGTGCGGTGCCCTATAGCGTTCACGGTCGCCATGTCTCCATGTGCTAGC
Organism: Candidatus Nitrotoga sp. BS; assembly: GCF_927797785.1. Lineage (GTDB taxonomy): Bacteria > Pseudomonadota > Gammaproteobacteria > Burkholderiales > Gallionellaceae > Nitrotoga. Next base: position 108 of record NZ_CAKMLL010000107.1, read on the forward strand.
GCAGTTTCGATCTCAACAATAGCTTTCTGAGTCAAGTCTAAAAAAAGCATGACATATTTTCGGATTTTATCCGGATGACTCCCCAATATATTGGACAGTATTGATAAATTGATAATGTTTGGATCGCTTGCATCTGTTATTTCGGTTGCTGCCATTGTTGAAATCTCCTGACATGAGGTCGCGGCAGGTACTGCCACAATCCGATCGGATCGCCGCACAAGCCATTTGGCAAGAGTTGCAAGGAGAAGCTGGAGCTCGATTGGTTTAGTTATGAAATCATCCATGCCCGCGTCGAAACAGCGTATCGAATTTTCACGCCCAGCATTGGCTGTCATGGCAATTACCCGCGTGGCCGCGAGTTTAGGGTTGGCTCGAATCTGGCGGGAAGCTTCAAGACCATCCATCACGGGCATCTGCATATCCATCAGGACGCAGTCAAAATGTTCTTGAACCAGCAGGTCAAGAGCTTCTTTTCCGTTGTTGGCGATGGCAACGACTGCGCCAGCTGCTTCCAAAAATTCTTTGGCTACTTGCTGGTTAAAGATGTTGTCTTCAACCAGCAGGATGAATGAGCCTTGGATTATAGTCAGATCGACCGATGGTACGGTTTGTAGAGCCGTAGCAGGTTTGGCGCCTCTGCCCAGCCGGGCAGTAAACCAGAAAGTGCTGCCCTTGCCGAGTTGACTTTCTACTCCAACTTCGCCACCCATTATTTCGGCCAGTTGTCGGCTGATGGCCAGCCCCAATCCTGTGCCCCCATATTTACGCGTGGTTGAAGCGTCTGCTTGATGAAATGGCTGAAACAGTTGTGCGATTTGTTCTGTGCTAATGCCGATGCCGCTATCCTGTACTTCGAAACGCACCAAGCTGCCTGTTTCACCTGCTCCGGACGTTTTATTTTCGATAATGCGGGCACGGATGACTATTTCACCAGCATCAGTAAATTTGATGGCGTTGCTGGTGTAGTTAAGTAGCACCTGATATAGCCGCAGCGAGTCTCCGCGAAGCGGATGGGATAAGTCGGGGTCGATGTCAAATACAAGCTTCATGCATTTGCTTGCAACGCTCTCGCCAAGTTGGCTGGAAATGTTATCCAGTACTGTATATAGCTCAAAATCAAGTACGTCCAACTCGACTTTGCCCGCTTCTATTTTGGAAAAATCGAGCATTTCATTGATCAGGCGCAATAGATGCTGCGCTGAATGGTCAATTTTTACAACATAATCAAGTTGCTTTGGGTGAAGTTCGGTACGTAGCATAAGCTGCGTCATACCAATGATGCTGTTCATCGGGGTGCGGATTTCGTGGCTCATGTTAGAAAGAAATTCGCTCTTGGCTTGATTGGCTGCTTCGGCTTGTTGCTTGGCTTTCTCTAGTTCGAAAGTGCGTTCCTCAACCCGAACTTCCAGGCTTGCATTCAGATTGAGCAAGTCTTGCTCGGCACGTTTGCGTTTGGTGTGATCAATACCGACTGACAGGATCATAGTAGTCTCGCCTGGTTGGCCAGAAAGACTTGAGTGATTCCAAGTGATTTCGAATTTCTCGCCTGGTTTGCTCATCAAAATCGATTCGCGCTGAATATGTTTGTGCTCCCCAGTAGCAAGATCTTGCAATGCCAATTGCGTTTCTATTTCAGCCGATCCGTCATGATAAATTGCCGGAACAAAACGCTTGCCCAACAATTCTTCCTCCTTCCAGCCTGTTAAGAATTCTCCATAACGATTAAGGCTGTGTATCGATCCATCGGCGGATTGTGTCAGAATAATGACCTGTGCAGTATCGAGCAGGCTTTCATTAAAATCCCGCTCAATTGAAATACGGTGCAACATCTCTTGCAGCTTTCCAGCATGCGCTGCCACTTCCTGTTCGAGCATTTCCAAGCGAAAGGACAAGGCAACTGCGGCCTCATCCAGGCTGTCAATTTCGTCATCCAAAAAATGTCGGCCGCGTGGAGAAATTTTTGTACGTGCTTCGGCAAAAGCGCTGCGCCCCAGCAAGGGAATTGCTTGGACAGCCCGTGTCATACGCTGCAATGGCGCATGCACCAGAAGAGCCAGTAGCAGCAAAGAAAGCAATGAAGTCGCTACCTCGGCCTGTAAGCGGCTCACTACCGATTCTCGAATTTCGGTTAAGGACAGAGTCAAATCATCGATTACCACTAGCTTGGCGTCGGAATGTGCGCCACTGGCATCATCCATAGCCACAAACGACAATTCGAACTGTTTGTCCTGGTAAGGAACCAATTGCCAATTTGCTCTATTTTTTTTAGGCGGCAAAGTCCGTAATTGATGGAGAAGCGGAAGATTTCGTTCTGAGCCGCTCAGTGCTACCACCTGCAAGCCTAAGTTAGGCAGCGAATTTTTATCTAAAACAAGACCTCCAGGGGCCAGCACACCAAGATCGGCTCCGGATAAACGATTGAAGGAAACAATCACTTCAGTCAGCGAGCTACCCAATACAATTACCCCAGCCACTTGGCCAGCCGACAAAATTGGAGCTGCAGCAAACTGCGTGCATGTCAGCCGACATTGCGTCCAATACATGGCACGTTCTTGCGAAATTACGGCGCGCACACGGGCATCCTGCTCTATATCAGAGGATGCATCCGTATGCCAAGCGGCCAGAGTGGCTCCGGTTCTGGAATGCACTTTCATGGAGTTAATGTCGAGATCGAGCTGCAAGACAGGCCAATAAATAGCGAAGTGTTCATGAAGCTGCCGAGATATTGGATCCAACTGGAATTTACCGTTCGCGCCAACCGTCGCCAGTACGCTGGCCATTGCTTGCAAACGCAGAGCCGAATCGGTGCGTACAGCGATAGCTTCAGAAATCAGTCGCTCACGCGAAGCGGTACGTTGCTCTTCAAAGTGAGTTTTTAAATCATGGAAATGCAGCCAGGAAAGTGTGCCATTGACCAAGAACATCACCACGCCCAGCGTTAGTAGCACTTTCCACTTCAGGCTCAAGAATCTTTTACTATGGCCTGAACTAGAGGATAGGCTATCCGACATGAGCGACACTAAAATCGGAAGGAAGCCAGCAACATGAACATGTCCCAACGTTGTACCAGAGTCGAAGAGTTAGGATTATCCTGAATCGGCAAGTAGCCTGTACCGTTAACGCGATGATATTCGGCACGCAGCATGAGCTGGGGAGTCACATCGAAGCGCATCCCTGCGGTCCAGTCTTTGGAGAAACGCGAAAAGCCTGGCCGGTGCGTGGCTGCAGCAAATGCCTTGCCATCTCGATCGTCTTTATCGGTAAACATTACATCGTAACGTAGCAGCGCTTCCCACTTCGGAGTCAATCGATAGCTGCCCTGAGCATAATAACTTTGGCCATGAGTGGTGGAATCTGGAGCATTCGGACCAAAGCGCTGAACTGTAATCGGCCGCAGTGCATATTCACTGGTCAGGCTCCAATGTTCGGCGTTGTATTGTGCAGAAAAAATCTTATGCGTAGACGTTAATCGTCCAGCCTGTAGCACATCTCTTGCGCCAGGATTGTAATTCGTATCAATTTTCACGGCGGTAAACCCGAGACGATACTTGCCGCCGTCTCCTTCGTATATTACATTTAAAATCGGCGTCAGATTTGATTCGAATCTACCATTGGGAGTCAAGCCAATTAAGGCTACTTTGGCTGCTTCACTACCAATCTGGGGTTTTCCAAGGGCAAAGGTTACGAACAGGCTGCCGTCTTCATAGTAGCGATCGAGATAAAGCTCTGCTCCGTCAGCTGCGACGGTAAGGTTGCGCGTGCGCTCGAAATAAATAGATTGCGGCAGAAGGATACTGGGACGAGTAAAAGCGACATCACGTGTTTTGTTATACAGCCCATAGGGATTCTTCACGCGCCCCAAGCGTATCCCGCCTCGGCCTCGCTCGCTCGACGATACTGTCCAATCGATTAGCCCATAATCCAATCGCGCTTGGCCGTTATCGGTTTTTCCTGCTTTGTGCGAAAGGATTCCGACGGACACTTGCACATCGGAAGTCGGCCGCAGAGAAGCGTTTACTCCCAGTTCTCTAAAATCAGTGCTTGCTTTTTTGTTACTCTGACCGAGAAAATTGTTGTCGCTGGTGGTCACTACGCCCTGTGTGAGAAACCCATGCAACTGCAACTCGTTGCCCATAAAGTTTTCGGCATGCGCAAACGAAGTCCAAAGCAAAAATACACCTTGGATGAAAATCCAAGCCGCAGCCTTAGCGAATTTGAAGGATACGCACATTTTTAGTGACCTCGCTTGATTTGATATAGCCGATCGCCCCTGGTATCGATGCTATTTTAAAGAGCATCTCTTGTGTAGAGGCGACTTGCTCAGGATATTGTCCCTGCCCGGAAAATACTTGCCGATCCCACGCCAATCGCAATTGATGGGGGAATACTTGCAGAAGGATTTTGCTGAAGGCGTTATGTTCCGGCGCATCATCTTTCATTACGAATACCTTGACTGGCGTATCTGCCGGCCACTTGCTGAGGCGCATACCAAAAATTGCACGTAATGAGCTTCGAGAAATTGTTTTTTCACTAGTCGAAGGGAATGCTATGACAACCATAGCTGGTTCTTGAGTGTCGGCATAAGAATTTGTAGTAATTAGAAGAGCCGCCAGAATGTATAGCGGAGTGGTTCTCCAAAACCAAACAAAAATACCAAATCCGCAAATATTTTTCATTGCTAAAAGAGATGCGGCCGAGCAGATTCAAACACAGGTTGATAATGGTCGAATTCAGTATGTTGCCAATGGTCATGCACCACACTGGATTTATCAATCTCGCAAATAACACAAATATTCAATTTTTTGCTCTTAAATAATAGACATTCATGGATATATCAAAAATATTGCCGATATTGAATTTGCAGCTAGCTTGCGCCGGATAAAGTAAATGCTGTTGTCTGAAGATATATCGAACAACCACTTCATTTCTTTAACGATCTTTCTAAGATTGCAATTACAAACAGAAAAATTCGGAAAACAAGTAGCGTGCTTGCATAGGCGCTGGCGATTTTCGTTAGATTGATCCAAGTTAGACTTGCGAAGGTGTTGACGCGAAGTCGAAGCGACTGTTACTGGCCTGTAGTCAAGAAATGAGCGTCACAAGTAACGCTTTGCGCAGGACAAGCTGGGTATATCAGGGCAACAATAGCAGTTGTAAATTAGAAGTGCTGTTTATGGAATTTTGCCATTAATTCAAAATCGTGTTGAAACGTTAATTTTCATTATGTTTGGCAAAATCGGTTAATAATGGATGCCATCTCATTGCGAGCAATTGGCTTAATCAGCGTACCCAAAGGAATTAAGCCAAGCTTGCTGGAATACATATCCATACCGGACAACAGATGTTGTTGGGCTCCTGAAATTAGGATAATTTTGCCAACATAACCTTGCATGCCAAGATGCATCAGGAAACCAACACCGTCCATTTCAGGCATGCTGAGGTCGCATATCAGTATGTCCGGCTGTGATGACAGCCCAGCTAATATAGCTAGCCCCTGCTCGCCATTTTCCGCCCTAATAACTTCGGCTACGCCTAATTCGAGCAGCATATCGCCAACAAATTCGAGTGTAAACTTGTCGTCGTCCAACAATAATACCCGTATATTTTTCGCCTTTATCATCTGTGCCGACTTGTTCTCATTTGTGCCAACCTCAACCATACAAACTCCTTAATAATATTCTCTATACATAAATCGGCAACAGCAATTGCACGTAATATTTCAGCTATTTTTTTCGCTACGAACGCCGGGGATGAGATCGCCGCAGGTACGAGTGTAATTCGATCGTTGCGAAGCCATTTGCTATTAATTATCGTTACCGGCCTGCCTCAGGCAAGTGCAGCCACACCATAAATAACCGGAAAGTGCGGTTGGCCTTGCAGGCAAGCGAATTAATTTTTTGATCCATTCCGGTCAATCTGAATTGTCAATTTGCACACTGCAGCGGCTTATTCATTACCTGATCCAGTCTCAGTCAAAACATATTTTTTTGGGGGGGCTTAGTTCATTTACGTGGTTGACTGATGATGTAAAACCGCACTCAACAAATTTTTTCCTTTTAAAATTCAACATAGTTTGAATACCTCTGTAAGAAATAACTGCACCACTTTAACAGTGTTACTAAGGATTAATCACGGCTGTGCAACGGAAAGCTTTAGAGCAAATTTAAAATAATTCAAACGGACTGTCCACTAACCTATGATTTGCCGTGGTCAGTAATAACTTCAGCAGCAGCGCTGAATGCCGCTCCATTTTTGTTGTTGCTGGTAAAGGAAAAAATCTTTGCGCGCTAGTGGCGGAGTGTCAGGATCACTGGTGGCATGTTGTGCAATGTAGCGTTCATAAGCGTCGTCTCCACTCAGTTCGCGTATAACGCGCCATATATATGACCACAACGGGAGATGTTCGACACAGGTTGCGTTTATATTGAGTGTAGCGCTTTGCGCAATGCGCTGATCTATATCCAGGGTAGTTTCAAACACAGGCAAACCAGAATCACTTATTGCGGTCAATGAGTCATTCGCGTTTTTTTTAGTCAGTTTCTTACTCATACTTTCACCATGCTCGTTAACTGGTGTGGCACCTCGGACAGCGGAGGGACAGGCTTACCATTTAGGTAGCGAACGCAGACACGTAGCATGTCGAACACGATCAACCACAGCATGCAGATAAAAAACAGGGACAGTACCGCATCAAGGCGCTGATTGAAGATGAGGTGCGGTGCGATGGCTGCATTTTCTGGAGAAAGAACACCTGATGCGAGTTTTGTGGCAAGGTCATTGGCAGCAGCTAGAAAGCCGATACGCACATCCGTACTGGTAATCTTTTCCCACACTGCACTGCTGGTAACTATAATCAGCCAGACAAGCGGCAAGGCGGTAATCCAAGCATATTTTAGTTTGTCGGATTTAACCAGGATACCAGTGGCAACGCACAGCGCGATGGCGGCCAGAATTTGATTTGAGATACCAAATAGCGGCCAGAGAATGTTGACACCGCCATTTGGATCAATCACGCCAATGTATAGAAAATAGCCCCAGGCTGCCACGATGATGCCGCTGCTCAGCAATACCGATGGATACCATGAGGTACGACCCAACGGCTTCCAAATATTGCCTAGCATGTCCTGCAACATGAAACGGCCGACACGCGTACCGGCGTCAAGCGTTGTGAGAATGAAAATGGCCTCAAACATGATTGCGAAGTGATACCACATGGCAAGCATGCCTTGACCAAAAGCGCTGCCGAAAATACTGGCCATGCCGACTGCCAACGAGGGTGCACCGCCAGTACGCGCGAAAAGAGTAGCTTCACCCATCTGCTGCGCCAGCAAATTCATCTGCTCCACAGTAACTGGAAAGCCCCAACTGGAAATTTTTGCCACTGCATCTGCAGCTTCTTTGCCGACCACGCCAGCAGGAGAATTGATGGCAAAGAACACGCCGGGGTCTAACACCGTGGCTGCAATGATTGCCATTATTGCAACAAAAGATTCCAGTGCCATGCCACCGAAGCCGATCATGCGAATATCGCGCTCATTGCTCAGCAGCTTAGGCGTAGTGCCGGAGGAGATGAGTGCATGAAAGCCAGAGATTGCGCCACAAGCGATGGTGATAAACACGAAAGGAAATAGCTTGCCCCCAAAAATAGGGCCGGTCCCGTCGACGAACTGGGTTAACGCGGGCATTTTTACGCTCGGCTGCATCCACACAATGGCCAGCATCAGCAAGATGACCGTACCGAGTTTCATGTAGGTCGATAAGTAATCGCGTGGCGCGAGTAGCAGCCACACTGGCAGGATAGCAGCTGCGAAACCGTAAGCAATGACCATCCAGGCTAAGGGCAGGCCGGGATGGTCAAAAAGTTCGCGTAAGCCCGGCTGATGCTCAATCCATCCTCCACCCGCTACAGCTAACAGTAACAGGATAACGCCAAGTAAAGAACCTTCAAGCACACGGCCCGGGCGGATGGTACGCATATATAGGCCCACCAACATAGCGATGGGGATAGTCGCAGCCACAGTAGAGGTAGCCCAAGGACTGTGCTTCATGGCATTGACAACTACCAAGCCAAGCACTGCGATGAGAATAATCATAATAAAAAGCGTGGTTATGAGTGCGGCGATACCACCGATGGCACCCAGTTCGTCTCGCGCCATTTGACCTAAGCTACGGCCATTTCGACGGGTGGAATAAAACAATGTGACCATGTCTTGCACACAGCCGCCGAGTACTGCACCGAACAATATCCATAGTGTTCCTGGCAGGTAACCAAACTGTGCAGCCAGAGTCGGTCCGACCAAAGGGCCTGGTCCCGCAATGGCGGCGAAATGATGGCCAAATACGATCCAGCGATTGGTTGGAACATAATCCCGCCCATTATCAAGTCGCTCTGCGGGTGTAGCACGAGTCGGATCAATGAGCAGGACTTTGGTGGTAATCCAGGTAGCATAGAAACGGTAGGCAATCGCATATACGCACAGCGCGGCTGTGATAAACCACAGCGCGTTGATCGACTCGCCGCGATTCAGTGCTATACCGCCCAATGCGGCAGATCCAAGAACGGCGACGGCAATCCAGGCAAATATGGCAACCAATGAATTTTTCATAGTAAATTTTTTTTCATGATGAAATTTTGGCAAGAAATTTTTATGTAGTAAAGGTAACAGTAAATCATGACATGCCTTGCGCCTGTAAATTAAGTCATGCAAAGATCTATTATATTTGCACGGATGTATTGTTAAAAAAAAGTAAGCCCCGCCATTTAAAGAGGGTATTTTTGAAGATTATGATTTAATATTTTTTTATTATATTCAATTTGATAGAAATATATTTTGTCCCTATTGGGGTCGGCAAGAAACTTGGCATTAAACCGAACTGTTGAGCGCCCCCTTTGCCTGATTGACAAACACTGTCAGAATGTCTGTATCATTAACATTGCGCAGGAGATTGCTATGAAAGCACCTATCCGCATCGCTATCACTGGTGCTGCTGGTCAGATTAGTTACAGTCTATTGTTTCGCATCGCCAACGGCGAGATGCTGGAACACGAACAGCCTATCATCCTACAACTGCTGGATGTACCACAAGCGCAACAGGCGTTGCGCGGAATAGCGATGGAGCTGGAAGACTGCGTATTTCCCTTATTGCAGCAAGTCGTCGTTACCGATGACCCCAAGGTCGCTTTCCTCGATGCAGAAATTGTCCTGCTAATTGGCGCGCGTCCGCGTAGCAAGGGCATGGAACGCAATGATCTAATCGAGATTAACGCTGGAGTTTTCGCCGAACAGGGCAAAGTTCTCAATGCATTCGCCGCACCTCATGTCAAAATTCTAGTGGTAGGCAACCCAGCTAACACCAACGCACTAATTGTCATACATAACGCGCCCGACCTCAACCCGAAGAATATAAGCTCAATGATGCGCCTTGATCATAACCGCGCCATCGCGCAGGTAGCGCACAAGCTTTCTCAGCCCATTGGTAACATCAAAAAAATGGTGGTATGGGGTAACCATTCCGGCACGCAGTATCCTGATATGTCACATGCCGAAATAGAAGGGCGCAAGATCCTTGACATTCTGCCAGATCATAACTGGATTGAAAGCGATTTTATCCCCACTGTGCAAAAGCGCGGAACGGTGGTTATCGAAGCGCGTGGCTTGAGTAGTGCTGCCAGCGCAGCCAACGCAGCCATCGGCCATATGCATGACTGGATATTTGGCTCGCACCATGATGACTGGGTCACCATGAGCGTACTGTCGGATGGAAGTTACGATATTCCAGCTGGCGTGGTATACGGGTTTCCGGTCACTTGTCAGAATGGCGACTACAAAATTGTGCAGAATCTGCCCATAAGTGAACTCGGTCGACAGCATATGCTGAGAAGTTATCGTGAGTTATTGAAAGAAAGTGAGCAAATTAAACACCTATTAGGTTAAATATCAAAAATAATCGATTCGCTCATTTAACTTTAAACTCAACCATCTGGATACAACAAGACTAAAAATAACAATGTGGAATGACTTTCTGTTTTAAAAATAAATAAAATTAGTTCGTCAATAATTCAATAATTCAATAATTGAGATGCAAGATGAAGTTGATCCCGCAAGATTTGAAAAAATATCCGTCCGAACCTTGGATTACTACAACCAGCATGCCGAAGATTTTTTTGCTGGCACGCGTAATCACGATGTCAGTCAAAATATGATGTCTTTGTTGCGCTTCATCGAAGTTGAGCCACCTTTCAATATTCTAGATTTTGGCTGCGGACCGGGGCGAGATCTCAAGGTGTTTGCCGAAATGGGGCACATTGCGGCAGGTTTGGATGGTAGCGAGCGTTTCGCAGCGATGGCGCGCGACTACAGTCGTTGTGAAGTATGGCAGCAGGATTTCCTTAAGCTCGATCTTCCATTCAATCATTTCGATGGAGTGTTTGCTAATGCATCACTTTTCCATGTGCCCAGTCAATCGTTGCCACGGATATTACGTGATTTGCATACGACGCTGAAGCTGGGCGCTGTTCTGTTTAGTTCCAATCCGCACGGCCATAACGAAGAAGGATGGAACAACGGGCGCTACGGCGTATATTATGATCTTGATACTTGGCGGTGCCTCATGTTAGACGCGGGGTTCACTGAGCTTACCCACTACTACCGCCCTGACAACCTACCGCGAGAACAGCAGCCTTGGCTGGCGAGCGTTTGGCGGCGCGAGTGAAATAAAACTCTGGAAAAAATCAGGCCTACTGGCTAGTATTACGCCATAATTAATTGCATTATTGATAATGATAAAGAGTTAAATGTATCCATACTTGTACTTTTTTCCGTTTGAACTACCCAAGATAGCTATTGTAAGTGGCTATTCAAAATCGGGATTAAACTCAAGGAAACCATTATGATCAATCCCTCCGTGCAGAAAAAAAAAGCAGCGAATCATACCCCGCGTCCGTTTGTTGACCTGTTAGTCAGCATTCTTATTCCCTCCATTATTCTGATGAAATTCAGTAGCGAGGACAGCCTGGGTGCGAGCGGTGCTCTAATTATAGCCTTGGCTTTTCCGCTTATCTGGGGCTCATTTGAATTTTTGAAATATAAAAAATTCAATTTCATAGCACTTCTTGGTTTGATCAGCACGTTACTCACAGGTGGTATTGGTTTACTGGCATTGAGTACCCAATGGCTGGCAATCAAAGAGGCTGCTATCCCCGGCCTGATTGGTATTGCTGTGCTTCTTTCGACCTACTCGCGTTATCCGCTGATCAGGACATTGCTGTATAACCCAGCCGTTATTGATATTGAAAAAATTACACTGAAGCTCGTTGAGAATGGCAATACTGAAGCTTTTGAAGCCCGTTTATTAAAAGCCACCTACCTGCTTGGCGGAACCTTTTTCTTTTCCTCAGGGATGAACTACGTTCTCGCAAAATGGATTGTTGTCAGCCCTACAGGTAGCGCTGCCTTCAATGAGGAGCTGGGACAATTAACTTTACTAAGCTATCCAGTGATCGCGATTCCTTCCATGCTCATGATGATGATGATTTTTTATTATTTATGGCGCACTATTTCCAGCCTGACTGGACTTACCCTGGACGATGTACTCGCATCCAAAAGACTTGATAAAGGTGAGAATTATGACTAGTGTTTGGCGTAGCATCTGGACTTTCTTCATGGTAATTTGTGCAATTGTCGCGATTTTTTTGATTCTCGGCGTGTTGCCCCTTGTTTTTTTCCCGTCAAAATGGTTCTCTTGATCTCCATGATGCAGTAAGAGCAAAAGAGGTTTGTGGCACAGTTATATTGATGCCGAATATGAGCGCGTAAAGAGAGACAGAATACGGGGGTAAGGTCATTATTATTTTATTATTGAAGTGTTTCTACAATAGCTTTCGCACACAGTATTCCACTCATTACTGCTCCTTCTAACGTAGCCGGATAATCGCCTGCCGTGTAATCGCCTGCTAACAATACGTTAGCAAGCGGTGTGGAATGGGAAGGGCGAGGCAAGTTTGTTTCGCAGGAGAAGGTAGCGCGTTTCTCTGCAATCACTTTGTGCCACAAAGGCGCTTCCATTATTCCAAGTTGTTCGCAGATCTCTTGCGCCACTTTCTGCGCTAACAGTTCATGTTTTAAATTTTGATGACTCCCTTGTGCGCTAATGACGGCGGCGATTAGGCCGTGCTGCCCGGCGATCTGTCCTTTATCGAACAGCCATTGGGCAATGCAGCGATCAAAACCCAGCATCGGGTGTGGCAAGCATACCTGTTTTGGATATTGCAAATATACGGTGTAAATGGGTTGGTACGGAATGCTTGCAATCTGCTCAGCGACGAGTGCAAGTTGTGGCACGGTACGGAATAGTCGCGCAGCTGAAATGAGCGAGGATGCGCAGATGACATGGCTGAATAGTTTGGTATGTGTAGAGGATGTTGCCGTTGGACGGGTGATTAATTCGATTTTATCGCCGTGTGGAATAATGGCTTCTATGCTGCAAGCGGTAAGCACTGCGCCATTATGTCGTTTGACATAGTCGGCCGCCCGATCTGGAAATAGTGCTGTGAAATCTATGCGTGGCAGCAGCATGTCGCTATCGCTGCGCAAACCATTCAGACTATCGCGCAATACATGCAGCAACACTTGTGCAGAAGCAATGTGTATTGGTGTGTTGAGTGCGGAGAGGCAAATTGGCTCCCATAGTAATCGTATCAGCTCGTCATCTTGGCCGTACCTGCGTAATAATTCGAAAACACTGGTATCGTGTGGCAAGGTGAAATTAATGCGACCCAGCGCCAGCATAAAACGAGCGGCACGCAGGCGTTGGCCGAATGAAAGCCCTTTTGCGCTGAGGAGTCCAGTCAACAAATGAAGCGGAGCGGGAAGGTGCGGTGCTTTTAATTCAAAGCGATTATGTAATGTAAGTTGTAGCGGCAAACGCAGGAAGTCGCGCTTGATATTGCCGCCGACTTGTTCAATAAGCTGCAATGTATGGTGGTAGCAGCCAAGCAGAATGTGCTGGCCGTTATCAAGCTGAACATCATTATGCTGCACGCCACGCGCACGGCCACCGAGCTGCTTGGCGCTTTCGAATACGGTAACCGGAATATCGGCTGCGGCAAGCGTGACGGCTGCGGCCATGCCAGCGTAGCCGCCGCCAATGATGGCGACATGGTAATGTTTATAATGGCTCACGATACCCATTCTCCGTGCGCTTTGAGCGTAGCGAAGGAAATTACTTTCACTTCGACTTAGACGTAAACGTAAATGTATTTATGGATTAGCCCCGTAGCCCTTTAGCCCCGTAGGGTGCAATAAGCGCAGCGCATTGCATCGGATGTCACGCGAACATGCGGCGCAATGCCCGTTGGTTATTGCGCCCTACGCGCTATTTTGCACGCAGGTATAAAACTTTCTGATTTGACCCCGGTGCTAGTCTTTCTTCAGTTACAAAAAGATCGGTCTTGGCCTTTACTAGATCCGAAAGTTTTTTGTATCCGTATAGTCTGGAATCAAAATCTGGCTTTAGTTTGGTAAGGTAACTTCCGAAGGTTCCAAGTTGAGCCCAACCAGTGTCGTCAATTGACTGCTCAAGTGCGGTTAGGACGAATTGCCTGGGGAACTCAATCTTGGGATCTACTTCGGTGGTTGATTGCTGCGGTGTGTTCGTTTGCTCTGTTCTGGCTTTTGGTGGCATGCTGACCGACTCGGCTACTATGCTAGGGCGAAGCACTTCGGTGAATACAAACTTGTGACAGGCATTGCGAAATGCATCAGGCGTCTTCTTTTCACCGAAACCTAGAACCGTTAGCCCCTCCTCACGAAGTCGCATCGCAAGGCCGGTAAAATCGCTGTCACTGGTAATCAGGCAGAAACCATCGAATTTACGCGTGTAGAGTAAGTCCATTGCATCAATAATCAGCGCGCTATCTGTTGCGTTTTTTCCTGTCGTGTATGCAAATTGTTGAACAGGCTTGATTGCGTATAGCTGTAATACTTTTTTCCAAGAAGAGCTTGAAGGGGAAGTGAAATCGCCGTATATGCGTTTGACCGTCGCTTCCCCAAATCTCGCAATTTCCGCAAGCATCCCTTCAATGACAGCAGCCTGAGCGTTATCCGCATCAATAAGTACAGCCAGCCGAAGGGATGGCTCTTCTGATTCGATTTTTGCAACTAGTCGTGGAGATGCCAAACATGCCTCCTGTTTTCTAACGTGAAGTTGACGTTGCGATACCGTTTGTTATCAACTTTTCTATTGTTTAAATAATTTATATTATCATGCAGTTATTAATTTTTAGTGCAACTTAGCAATGCTAGGCAATACTAAGCTAATTCCGTGCCCAAACTGTTGACCAAGTGCGCGGAAAAATTCTTCTTAAACATTACTGCATACGCACCGAACAGGTTTATACGGTTCAGATTGTGGTTCGCTTCGCGATCACAATCTAACCTTACTCCTGAGGGCAGCACCCTGTTCTTAGTTTTTCACCCATGTCTTCCCGGCCAGCCATAGCTTGTGCATTGGAGTAAGCGAGACACGCTCTTTTAGCACATGACAGCCACTGGTAACAATTTCTTCCAGCGTAGCTCGATAAATTGCTGCCATGATAAGACCGGTGCGCTGCGTTTTGCGGTCAGCAGCGGGCAGTTGGTCGAGTGCGCGTTTGTAGTAGCGTTTTGCACGATCAACCTGAAATTGCATGAGTTTCTGAAAGCCTTCACTCTCCTTGTTGTCAAGGATGTCGTTAACATGTACACCAAAAAGCGCCAGTTCATTAAGCGGCATATAGATGCGACCGCGTCGAGCGTCTTCGCCTACGTCACGGATGATATTGGTCAGCTGGAAGGCGAGACCCAGATCGTGTGCATATTTGAGCGTATTAGGGTCGGTGTAGCCAAAAATTTCCGCAGTGAGCAACCCCACTACCGAGGCGACACGATAACAATACTTTTGCAGAGCCTGAAAATCGGCATATTGGTGTTGCTGCAAGTCCATTTCCATACCATCGATGATCTCGTGGAAATGTTCTTGTGGCAGGTTGTATTGCTTGACCACCGGCTTTAATGCCCGTGTAACAGGATGTTGCGGCGTTCCGGCGTAAACAGCAGTTACTTCGGTACGCCACCACGCCAACGTAGTGCGTGCCACGTTCTCATCCGAAATTTCGTCTACAACATCGTCTACTTCGCGACAAAAAGCATACAACGCTGTGATAGCACGGCGTTTGTCCGACGGCAGAAACATAAAGCTGTAGTAGAAGCTTGAACCGCTTTTAGCAGCCTTGTCTTTGCAATATTGATCTGGAGTCATGTTAATTCGCGATCGAACGGTAACTGGCTAGATTCATCTTTAAAAACTGAAGGGTGCGCTTTTGCCCAACATGATAACCCAGTCAAATGGACGCAACACAGGACGTTGGCGGAACATGTCGAATTGCACGGCTTCAAGCTTGTCGAGAATGCGGTTGCCGCCCGCGATAATGAGCCGCATCTCAAGACCTATACGGCCGGTGAGTATGCTGCCAAGAGGCGCGCCGCTGCGCATCATGTCACGTGCGCGCTGAACCTGAAATTGCATAAGTTGCTGCCATTCCTTGTCTACGCGGCTTTCCGTGATATGTGTTTCAGTCACGCCGAAGTTCGCCATTTCGTCTTGCGGTAAATAGATACGGTCGATGGCATAGTCCTTCGTTACATCCTGCCAAAAATTGATGAGTTGCAGGCTGGTGCAAATAGCGTCGGAATAGTCTAAGTTGGTAGGGGTCGCTTCTTCGTACAAATGTAATAGTAATCTGCCGACCGGATTCGCGGAGCGGCGGCAGTAGTCCAGCACTTCGTCGAAATTGGCGTAACGTTTTTTGAGCACATCCTGCGAGAAAGCATCAAGTAAATCGTGGAACAATTGCAATGGCAGCTGGTGCCGCGCAATGATGTCCGCTAAGTCGTGAAACAAAGGGGTCAGAGGTTTTTCATTGGCAGCGATGCGACGTAGTTCACTACGAAAATTATCAAGTGCTGTAAACCGCTCTTCATCGAGGAGATCGCCTTCGTCGGCAAAGTCGTCAGCCTGACGCGCAAAATGGTAAATTATTTCCACTGCTCGCCGCAAGCGTTTAGGCAGAAGAATTGAGGCAACAGGAAAGTTTTCGTAGTGATTGACGGCCATTTGAAGGCAAGCTTAGATCAGTTATTCTGGCGTTGATGGGAGTTCAGGGTACAGCGAACTTTGAAGGTGCAGTTTCTATGCAATCATGCATAGAATTAATTAAGTGTAGTAGCTCAAAAGAGATGTGACCGTTAGTGATTTAAGATTGTGCATTAGTTGTCAAACACGATTCAGTTTATCAATTTTTGTTTTAAATCTTTTTACGCAATTAGTGGAATTCATGGTTTCGTTAGGTGTCCTGCCCCAGCGCATCGTTACTTTGACGTGAACGCTAATAGTTGCAATAGCGCAATCACTCGTCCAAATCGGACTGCAACATATCCATCATCAGACACAGCTTTCAGCAGAAGTAAGACTTGATGAAATTCCTACGAATTTTTTGAAAGCGCTTACGGGTGTCACTGGTCTGCGGTGACGTCATCTTGATCTGGGTATGGCAGAGCTTCGATTAGTCCGGCATGGGGTAGCGGTAATAAATAGCATTTAGATATCGCGCAACGTCCTCAATATCTTCATCGTGCCACCCAAGCTTTGAAATTTCCTGCCAGCGTTGTACTTCTGACTGTAGACTTGACCAGTCAGAAGCGAGTTTATTTTCCCGCCAATGAATTTTGGTGCTGTGACAGGCTATGCAATGTGTTGAGTACAGCAACTCGCCACGTGTAGCATTGTGTATTAATTGTGCATCGGCATTTGCGGAATTTCCGAAAAAAACGAACAGCACGGCGAGTATCAATCTTTGAAACATGTCGATCCCCCAGTAATCATTTCCATCGGGATTAGTATATACCTCAATACTAGGCTTTGTCGCCTAGTACCCTTTGTACACATGGAGGAGTAGCGATCACCATGTTAGTGCAGAGTAAAATACCCGCTATTTGTCAAAAACTATTCCTTCATGATTGTAAGCGTGGAAGGGCTGTACATACAACCACTCGGTGGTATATAAGGGATCTCTATAAATCCAATTTTGCGAGCAGCTGCTTTGCAGTTTGCTTGCTTACTCCTCCGCTTTGTCGCAATTGTTAGTGCCCATACCGTTTGAACCCGATTTGAAATTCGGTTATACTGCCATGCCTTAAATAAAGGCGCGTAGCTCAGCTGGTTAGAGCACCACCTTGACATGGTGGGGGTCGTTGGTTCGAGTCCAATCGCGCCTACCACTGACTTAGCAATTAAATCAGATGGTTTCAGTAAATTATTCCGGCTGTCAAGCCGAAGCATGTTTTTATGGGTTGTCTTAGCAGATACATAAAAAAAGTTAACTATCTGGTATAGATAGCGCTTACAGCAAAAAATTGTCCAACTTCCCTCTATCTTGTGTTAAGGCAATGCGTCTTGGCTATCTCACGCAATTGTCTAAATGTAGGCTGGGGTCATGCCAAACATCAATCGGATGTTTTCAAAATTGCTCCTAAGTTTCATCCGTGAATTCCCGTCAGCAATTATGGTAAGGCTGCATCAAGAGTTAATAATATCCTTTACGACCTTGGCGTTCGGTCGACGGCTTGCTTGAGCTACTGCATCAGCTCTTGGTTCATCACAGAGAATTCTTAGAGTTGTCTTTGGAGGTCAGATCTTTTGATCTTAAGAATACCTATTATTTGCGTTAGCTTCTTCCTGGGTTAGTGGTGTTTCGTCTTCGATTGGCACTTGTAGAGGTGGTGGAATACAAAACTACTGGACATTTTTGCCTATGCAACCTTGTGGCTGGACTTATTATGCTGTTTGGACAAGGCGACATAAGCTGCGAAGCCTGTTAAAATCCGCAACTTAATTGTTAATCACCATTGGAGAAAGTAGCATGGCTGTTGAACGTACCTTATCAATTATTAAACCCGATGCTGTAGCCAAGAATGTTATTGGACAGATTTACACCCGTTTTGAAAATGCTGGATTAAAAGTGCTTGCAGCGCGTATGGTGCAGATGTCGCGTACAGAAGCAGAAAATTTTTATGCTGTACATCGTGAGCGCCCATTCTTTAAGGATCTGGTAGATTTTATGATTTCTGGTCCAGTGATGGTGCAGGCATTGGAAGGCGAAAATGCGATTGCAAAAAATCGCGATTTAATGGGAGCCACGGATCCGAAAAAAGCTGACAAAGGTACTATCCGCGCTGATTTCGCTGACAGTATTGACGCCAATGCAGTACATGGTTCAGATTCATCAGAAGCTGCCGCAGTGGAAATTGCTTATTTCTTTCCGGATTTGAAAATTTCATAGATTAACCCGTTTTTATAAGCTATTTTTTTCTACTAGTGTTATCTCGGCCGCGTTTTCAATTGTCGTTTGTCAAATAACAGCTTGTACGATCAATGTGCGAGCTTAAGAAACGTGTGGGCTAATTCAGAATTGGTCATTCTCGCTATTCAGCAGGCTTAACATAAAATAAGTTAATCTTCAGTTGGTCGAGGGTTCAATTTAATAGAGGAGCAGGTTCCTCGCTGTCGCGATGATGGCGTAATTTTAAAGGTCATCTGATGTCCGAAAATATTCTTGGCTTTGATGTGCTGCGACTTACCGCATGGTTTGCTTCGATGGGTGAGAAGCCCTTCCGTGCGCGGCAGATATTGCGCTGGGTGCACAAAGTGGGAGAGTCAGATTTTGCTGCGATGACCGACATTGCTGCTTTATTGCGCGTGAAGCTGCAGCAGCAAGCTTACGTGGCTGCGCCACAGGTAATGCGCGATGAAATTTCCGCAGATGGCACGCGTAAATGGTTGCTGGATGTTGGTACGGGCAATGCAGTGGAGGCGGTTTTTATTCCAGAGGCAGCGCGCGGCACATTGTGTATTTCAACTCAAGCGGGTTGCGCACTTAATTGCTCGTTTTGCTCTACCGGGAAACAAGGTTTCAACCGTAATTTGAGCGTAGCTGAAATTATTGGTCAATTGTGGTGGGCCAACCGTCAGATTGGCAAAGATGTAGATGGTAAGTGGCCAGTCACTAATGTGGTGATGATGGGTATGGGCGAGCCGTTGCTAAATTTCGATAATACCGTAAGCGCCTTACGTCTGATGCTGGACGATAATGCTTACGGTTTGTCTCGACGTCGTGTAACTTTGTCTACTTCTGGCATCGTACCGGCGATGGACAGGCTGCGTGAGGAATGCCCAGTAGCGCTGGCGGTATCGCTGCATGCATCCAACGACAGCTTGCGCGATGTTCTGGTGCCGATCAACCAGAAGTATCCTTTGCGTGTATTACTGGCAGCATGCCAGCGTTATCTGGAACGCGCCCCACGTGACTTTGTCACTTTCGAGTATGTGATGCTGGAGGGTGTGAATGACAGCGTAGACCAAGCGCACGAACTGGTTGCTTTGGTGCGCGATGTGCCGTGCAAATTTAATCTGATACCGTTCAATCCTTTTCCGCAGACGCATTATCGTCGTTCCAAAGCTGATGTTATAGCCAGATTTCGTGATGTACTGATGCAGGCCGATATAGTCACTACGATACGTAAAACACGAGGCGATGATATTGCCGCAGCCTGTGGACAACTGGCTGGGCAGGTACTGGATAAAACCAAAAGAACACACCGATTATTAGAGATCCGACCATGAAATTATTTTCACTCATGAGAGGGTTGAGTTTTTTTCTGCTTCCTTTAAGCATGGCAGGATGCGTTACGCAATCCAATGTTGGATATGGCAGTAAGCCGCAGCATGCTATTTCGCGGGAAGAGGCCAGCGCCAGAATACATACTGAACTGGCTGCACAATATTACGACCGTGGACAACTCGGGGTGGCATTAGAAGAATTGTCGGTGGCTTTACAGTCTAAACCCGACTACGCATCGGCTTACAACGTGCGCGGCCTTGTGCACATGGCTTTGCATGAAGATCAGCAGGCAGATGAGGATTTTCAGCGCAGCTTGCGTTTGGATAGTACTGATTCAAATGCGCATAATAATTATGGCTGGTTTCTTTGTGAGCGAGGTAAGGTATCGGATTCCATCAAGCACTTCATGGCAGCGCTAAAAAACCCACTTTACGCTACTCCGGGGAGAGCTTATTTGAATGCAGGCTTGTGTTCCATGAAGGCTGGCAATGCGAAAGACGCTGAAGAGTTTTTGCAAAAAGCTCTAACTGCCCAACCCAATATGCCGGAAGCACTGCTGGCTATGGCCAATCTCTACTTTACTAAAGCCGATTATGCAGGTGCGAAATCTTATTTCATGATCTTTAAACGGAACAATACATCTTCTTTGACAGCTGAAAACCTATGGCTGGCGATACGTATCGAACGTAAATTAGACGATCGAATTGCGGAAGACAGCTACGCGATGCAATTGCGCACAAATTTTCCGGATGCGCGTGAAACTCAGCTTATGCAGTACGGGCAATAGTGGATAATTCGTCGGAAAACACTTTAGGCGATGCCTCCAGTAGTTTTGAGGTGCGGCCGTCCAGCGTCGGTACTGTGCTGCGTGAAGCACGCGAGCAGCTTGGACTGAGCGTTGAAGATGTGGAAAGTCGTCTTAAGTTTGCATCACGCCAAATTGAGGCACTGGAGGCTGACAATTTTACTCTTTTACCGGAAACTTCTTTTGTGCGCCGCTTTATACGCAGTTATGCCAAGCTATTGCAATTGGATCCTGAGCCCTTGCTGGCATCATTGCCAATAGCGCCAACGCAGCCATCGCTGCACTCTGCAAGCAATGCGATTGACGTGCCGCTTCCAAATACCTATGCGTTACGCGGGCTCAAACTAATCTGGTTAGCAGTCGGTTTTGTTGTAGTCTTGATTATATTGCTCTTTGTCTGGTTAAATTTTAGCCAGTCGATTACGCTGCCGGCTAGTGTGGAAACAGTAGGGTTGCCAGCCGTCATGCCGACGATCCCGGCTTCTGTTGTGGTAGCAGTGCCGTTGCCTGATGCGCCCGCCGTGTCCCCGGAAGCCCCAGCTACTGGCGAAGCCATACAGACAAAATCAAATGATGCATCCAAGCAATCCGGCGCTATCCGACTGATGTTTGATGCAGAGTCTTGGGTGAAAGTGACAGACAATGACGGTAATATATTGCTGTCAAAACTTAATGCTCGCGGCACCGAACAAAATCTGAAAGGCAAACCACCGTATTCTATTGTTATTGGTAATGCCAGCGGAGTGCGTTTATATTATCAAGAGAAACTTGTTGAATTTGCGCCTTCTGAACCTGGCGGAATCGTGAACCTCACATTGGAATAGATATGAGTCAGCAACCCATTCAGCGTCGCGTGACGCAACGTGTCATGGTAGGTAATATTGCCATAGGTGGCGGTGCTCCTATCGTAGTGCAGTCCATGACCAATACTGATACCGTGGATGCCGCAGGTACCGCGCGCCAGGTCTATGAACTTGCACAAGCCGGTTCCGAATTAGTGCGAATTACTGTTAACACAGCCGAAGCTGCCGCACAAGTGCCTCGCATTCGCGAGTTGCTCGACAAAATGGGCTGTAATGTACCCTTGGTGGGTGATTTTCATTACAACGGTCATCGTTTGTTAACTGACTTTCCGGAATGCGCCAAAACACTAGGGGGATACCGGATTAACCCGGGCAATGTTGGTCGTAACCGCAAGGGAGATGACCAGTTTGCTATGATGATAGACGCTGCCTGCCGTTATGCTAAGCCGGTGCGCATCGGGGTGAACTGGGGTAGCCTGGAGGCTGATTTGATCGTGCGCATGATGGATGAAAACGCCAAATTAGCACAGCCGAAGGAGGCTGCAGCGGTAATGCGTGAAGCACTCATCGTGTCTGCACTGGATAGCGCTCAGCACGCCGAAAGACTTGGTTTGCCGCATGATCGAATTGTGTTGTCGTGCAAGGTGAGTGAGGTTCAAGCTTTAATTGCGGTATACCGTGAATTAGCACTGCGCTGTGATTATCCGCTGCACCTGGGGTTAACAGAAGCTGGCATGGGATCCAAAGGTATTGTCGCCTCTACTGCCGCGCTTGCCGTGTTACTACAGGAAGGGATAGGGGATACCATACGTATCTCTCTCACGCCGGAACCGGGTGGCGATCGCACGCAGGAGGTCATCGTGGCACAGGAAATTTTGCAAACGATGGGTTTACGCTCCTTTACGCCTATGGTGATTGCTTGCCCCGGCTGCGGTCGTACCACCAGCACGGTTTTTCAAGAATTGGCGCAAAGTATCCAGTCTTATTTGCGCGAGCAAATGCCGGTATGGCGCGAGCAATTCAGCGGCGCTGAGGATATGACAGTGGCGGTAATGGGCTGTATAGTGAACGGTCCTGGGGAAAGCAAGATGGCCAACATTGGTATCAGTCTGCCGGGCAGTAACGAGCATCCTGCAGCACCGGTATATATGGATGGTCAAAAAGTTGTTACTTTGCGTGGTGACAATATTGCCAACGAGTTCAAGCAAATCGTAAATGATTACGTAGCGCGCAACTACGCGCGGCGTGAAGCTGACCGTTCCCATTCAGAATCTATATAAATCCAAGTATAAATTGAGCACCAAACAATAAAAGTAGCGCTCAGACATTGCAAAAGGCACTTCTGAAAATCCAATTTCCGTCACAATACTGCGTTACTCAAAGAAAATTATCGCTTACATATCAACTATATGCCGCGCTCAATTTTTTTACTCGCGCCTTGTCTTGTCTAGAGAATTGAATTTTTAGAGGCGCCCTAAACGTACATAGAAGTAGGGTGAAGTTGTTTTGATCGTACCAGTCATGAGTGAAGTAAAGGTTAATCGTTTTATGAGTAGCAATTCCCCGTTGCAGGCCGTACGCGGCATGAATGACATCTTGCCGGAAGAGGCAGGCCTTTGGCTGTGGTTCGAGGATACTGTGCGTGACTGGCTGGAAAGTTATGGTTACCGCAACATTCGCATGCCATTACTGGAACAGACGGCGTTATTCAAACGCGCGATAGGTGAAGTGACCGACATTGTAGAAAAAGAAATGTACAGCTTTGAGGATAGCCTCAATGGTGATCAGCTTACGCTTCGTCCGGAAGGTACGGCTTCTTGCGTGCGCGCCGCGCTGCAACACAGCCTGCTGTACAATGCGCCGCAGCGTTTATACTACAGTGGTGCGATGTTCCGCCACGAACGACCGCAGAAAGGGCGTTACCGTCAGTTTCACCAGGTCGGCGTGGAAGCATTAGGCTTCGCTGGCCCGGATATTGATGCCGAACAGATTCTGATGTGCGCACGCCTATGGCGCAAACTGGGCTTGCGCGATATTACATTGCAACTTAATACACTGGGTGATATAGCTGCGCGGCAGCGGCATCGCGCCAAGTTGATAGCCTATTTCGAGCAGTACAGTGGCGTACTGGATGCTGATGCCACGCGCCGTTTGCACAGTAATCCACTGCGCATCCTTGATAGCAAAAATCCGGCAATGCAAGAATTGATATTGGCCGCGCCCAGTTTGATGGAGGAGCTGGAAGAAGACGCACTTAAGCATTTTGAGACAGTACAGAAAATTTTACACCGCCATGAAGTGGCGTTTGAGATAAATCCACGTTTAGTGCGAGGGCTGGATTATTATAATCGTACTGTATTCGAATGGGTTGCTACTCGCCTCGGCGCGCAGGGTACTGTTTGTGCGGGCGGTCGTTTTGATGGCTTGATTGAGCAAATAGGTGGAAAACCTGCACCGGCCACCGGTTTTGCCATGGGCATTGAACGCTTGTTGGCACTGTTGCAGGAAGATGGTATGGATGCTCCTCCGGCACCACTAGATGTGTATTTGGTGCATCAAGGCGAGATGGCAGATGGCATGGCGAGCTTAATTGCGGAACGATTGAGGGATTCCGGGTTGCGCGTAGTGCTGCATTGCAGTGGTGGAAGCTTTAAATCGCAGATGAAAAAGGCAGATGCCAGTAACGCATGTTTTGCAGTTATTCTCGGCGACAATGAAGCGAGTACTGGGCTGGCCACGCTCAAACCGCTACGTGGTGGCGAACAACTGCAGGTAGCATTTGACGAATTACCGGCCAAAATTAACGAACTGATTAAACAAGGATAGAGAAAATGGCAGTACTCGATTTGCAGGAGCAGGAGCAGGTAGATGCGTTTAAAGCATGGTGGAAGGACAATGGCAAATGGCTGTTAATAGCATTGGCTTTGGTTGTAAGCGGTTTTGCTGCAATGCAGGGTTGGCAGTTCTATAAAGATAAGAAGATGAATGAAGCCAGCATGTTAT
Organism: Candidatus Nitrotoga sp. BS; assembly: GCF_927797785.1. Classification (GTDB taxonomy): domain Bacteria; phylum Pseudomonadota; class Gammaproteobacteria; order Burkholderiales; family Gallionellaceae; genus Nitrotoga. The sequence continues at coordinate 24,433 of NZ_CAKMLL010000107.1, forward strand.
ATGCAGAACTGGAAAAACAGCTCGCCAGCAACGACCCCAAGCGTATCAATGATGCCGAGACAGCAGTGATCGAAAAATTCGGTTCTACCGTTTACGCGCCGCGGGCGGCGCTGCTGGCGGCGAAGGTTAATATTCAAAGTAATGATGTGCCACGCGCTAAATCACAATTAGAGTGGGTGATTAAACATGCTGAAGAGACAGGGCTACAGAGTGTAGCGCGTCTCAACTTGGCTAGTGTATTGTTAGACGAAAAAAAATTCGCTGATGCACTCAAGCTGCTGGACGAAAAGCATCCTGAATCTTTTGACGGTTTGTATGCTGACCTTAAGGGTGACGTGCTGCACGCGCAGGGTAAAGCTGACGAAGCACGAGCCGTTTACCAGCTTGCATTTAATAAATTCGATCCCAATAGTAAATATCGCAGCTTGATTCAAATTAAATTGGACGCGCTTGGAGGCGCTAAATGATTATTCGCATTACTGCGCTGTTGCTACTTGTAACGCTGGCAGGCTGCTCCACTGTGTCTGGCTGGTTTAGCAGCGAAAAGACCGGCAAGGAGCCGGCAGCGCTGGTTGAATTCAAGCAGGCTGCTACGTTTGATGTGCGCTGGCATCACAAAATCGGTGGAAGTGGCAATTCTATTCTGCAGCCTGCCGTAACGAGTGATGCGGTGTATGCCGCAAATGCCAAGGGCGAGTTATTTCGACTCGATCCTGCAACAGGAAAAGAAGTGTGGCGTGTCAATAGTGACTTCACCATTACTGCCGGGGTAGGGGAGGGCGAAGGTTTAGTGCTGGTCGGTGGTGGAAAGGGCCAATTGGCTGCCTTTACGGAGGATGGTAAGTTACGTTGGAAAACGAAAGTGTCCAGCGAAGTATTGAATGTAGCAAAAGTTGTTGATGGCATTGTGGTAGTGCGTACCGCTGACGGACGCCTTTCTGGCTTGGATGCCACGGATGGCAAGCGTTTGTGGTTGTATGAACACGCCATGCCCCCGCTGGTTGTGCGCAGCCATGCAGGTGTAGTGATTGAACGTGGCACAGTATTTGCCGGATTGCCCGCTGGCAAACTGACGGCAATTAGCTTGAGTTCCGGCATTGTCATATGGGAAACAGTCGTGTCTCAACCGCGTGGCAACACTGAGTTGGAGCGCATCAGCGACATTACCAGTTCGCCGGTGCTAGATGACGAACAGGTCTGTACAGTGGCGTTTCAAGGACGTGTGGCGTGTTATGGCTTGGCACAAGGTAGTTTGTTATGGAGCCGAGACCTATCCAGCGATAAAGGCATAACGCTATTCCATAATTATCTTTATGCTACAAATACCAGTGGTGCTGTGCTGGCAATGGATAAAAGTAATGGAAGTTCAGTTTGGAAAAACGAACAGTTATTCATGCGCCAACCCTCAGTCCCCTATGCGTTTGGAGAACAGTTGATAGTGGGCGATTATCAAGGGTATCTGCATGTGCTGAGTCGTGAGGATGGAGGCATGGTGGCAAGGTTGAAGACCGATGGTAGTGCCATACTGACTGCTCCGATGGAGCTGGATGGTGGTCTGTTGGTGCAAACACAAAATGGTGGTTTGTATTCGGTCACCCTCCATTAAGTTTGCGCCTAATTGAAAGTCTGAAATGTTACCCACACTCGTTTTAGTTGGTCGTCCAAATGTGGGGAAATCCACTTTATTTAACCGCCTTACGCGTAGCCGTGATGCTCTGGTAGCTGATCTGCCAGGGCTAACGCGCGACCGTCACTATGGGCGTGGGCGGGTTGGCGAACGGCCATTCCTAGTGGTGGATACCGGTGGTCTGGAGCCGGTAGCCAAGGAAGGTATTCTGTATGAAATGGCCAAGCAAACGCGGCAAGCGGTGGACGAAGCCGACTTGGTGTTGTTCTTGGTTGATGGGCGTCAAGGATTGACCCCACAGGACAGGATTATTGCCGAGCAATTGCGCAAATCTGGGCGTCCCCTGATGCTCCTGGTCAACAAGGCTGAAGGCATGCAGCGCGCTGCTGTTGTCAATGAATTTTTCGAATTGGGAATAGGCGAGCCGTTGCCTATTTCTTCAGCACATGGTGACAATGTAAGTGAGATGGTGGAGCTTGCACTGGAAGAATTACCACCTCAAGCTGAAAATGATGAAAAACATTCAGATCACCCGAAAATGGCTATTGTTGGCCGTCCTAATGTTGGAAAATCTACCTTGGTCAATGCGCTTTTAGGCGAGGAACGGGTAATTGCTTTCGATCAACCCGGCACTACACGCGACAGCATTTATATTGATTTTGAACGTAATGCTAAGCAATACACCATCATAGACACCGCTGGCGTTCGTCGCCGAGGCAAAGTCGACGAAGCCGTCGAGAAATTTTCCGTAATAAAAACATTGCAGGCGGTAGAAGACGCCAACGTTGTCGTTCTCGTGGTAGATGCACAACAGACCATTACCGAGCAAGATGCGCATATCGCGGATTTCGTTTTGCAAGCTGGACGTGCATTGGTATTGGCGGTAAACAAGTGGGACGGGCTGGACGACTACCAACGCGAGACGACTAAACGCGATCTTGATCGCAAGTTGCATTTCCTCAGTTTTGCCAAATTACATTACATCTCTGCACTTCTAGGCGATGGCGTGGCCGGTATATTGAAATCGGTGGATGAGGCTTATGCTGCCGCCATGGCCAAACTGCCTACGCCTCAGCTCACACGGGTACTTATAGCTGCAGTGGAAAAGCAACAGCCTCCGCGCTCACAGTTTCGTCCCAAATTGCGTTACGCTCACCAAGGTGGCAGCAATCCGCCGCTAATCGTGATTCATGGTAGCGCGTTGGACAATATACCGGAAAGTTACCGCCGTTATCTGGAACGCACTTTCTGTACTGCCTTCAAACTGCAAGGAACGCCACTCAGGATCGAATTCAAGGCAGGCAAAAACCCGTTCGCCAATAAAACCCCCAAACCGCTAACCGAAAGCGAGGAGCGCAGTGCTCACCGCGCGCGCATTCGTGGACGCAGGCTATACGGGCGTTAATCCAAGCTTAAAAATATATAAATATTTATTTCAATTAATTACGTCGAGTACTAAAAAAACAAAATATTGCATGCAGAATATCTGCAACTCACCGAAAATTGAATTGTAAACATTGATTCAGCCACAATTATCGGGATATTGATTTCTGAACTACGCAACAAATCAAAATATGTATTGTATGTTCTTACGACACATAGTTTCTCTCCTCTTACTCCTGTGCAGTTCAATATTACAGGCTGCCAGCCTCGTTACAGCTGACGCCGATAATTATCGTGAATTGCTTTCGCGTCTGGAACCAGGCGACACGCTTTTACTACAGCCCGGCGTGTACAAAAAAGGTTTGCCCGTGCACCAGCTAAACGGGAATAAGGACAATCCCATCATCATAATGGGCCCGCCAGAGGGTCCTGTACCTGTTTTTTTGGCCAGGCCTGGATACGCCACGATCAGCATGATTAACGCCAGTTATATTGTTATCCGTAATTTGGAGCTTAACGGACAGGGTATGGCTGTGGACGGCGTTAAATGTGAAGGATACGCTGACTGGGCTCACCACATCACGCTGGAAAATCTGATTATTAAAGGTCATGGCAACAACCAACAAACAGTCGGTATTTCGACAAAGTGCCCCGCGTGGAGCTGGGTTATCCGAAGTAACACAATTATGGGTGCCGGCACCGGAATTTATCTCGGCAACTCCGATGGTAACGCACCATTTGTGGAGGGCTTGGTAGAGAACAATTTAATCGTTGATACGATAGGCTACAACTTGCAAATTAAGCATCAAAACGCGCGACCGGAGATTCCGAGTATGCCTCTCGATCCGAGCGTCACCATTATCCGCCACAACGTTTTTAGCAAGGAAAAAGGAGCTGCTACCGGGCCGTTAGCGCGGCCTAATGTGCTCGTGGGGCACTGGCCCGTGAAAGGGAATGGGTCGAAAGATAATTACGAAATCTATGGCAATTTCTTCTATCAAAATCCTACCGAAGCGCTCTTTCAGGGAGAAGGGAATCTTGCACTGTATAACAACCTTTTCGTCAACGGCTATGGGAATGCGATCAGAATTCAGCCACATAATGATATTCCACGCTCTATACACGTTTTCTACAATACTGTTATTACCCCTGAAACCGGTATTTCAATCATTTCAGGTCAGGGCAGCGAAAATTATGTTCAACACGTCTCAGCCAATGTGATCTTTGCTTCTAGACCGATTGCAGCCAAATCGCAGGAATCCAATAGCATCGGCCAAATAGAAGATGCCGTTGATTATTTATGGAAGCCATTTGCCCCATTAGGCACGATGGATCTTTACCCGAAAGTAAAAAATATTGTGAAATTAAAACTGGTCGATACCGCCTCTTTTCGCGTCTTTAAGGACTGGGATATGGATTTTAACAAGCGCAAGCGGAATGAACACGTCCGTGGAGCCTATGGTGGAGAGGGTCTAAATCCTGGCTGGTTGCCGCAAATCGAACGTAAGCCATAATGATGGTTTCTCAAGGCAAACTTAGAAGCGCTGGACTGCCAAGAGAGCGGTTTGGAAGTATGACAAATTAAGTAGCGGGTATTTGACTAAATATATTCACAAAGATTTTGAGAATAGTGCGTGATAAAAATAGGAAATCCTATTTGTATTTGTAACTGACATAGTCTGTTAAGGGTGCCTCTAAAAATTCAATTTTCTAGACAAGACAAGGCGCGAGTAAAAAATTTGAGCGCGGCATATAGTTGATATGTAAGCGATAATTTTTTCGAGTAACGCAGTATTGTGACGAAAATTGGATTTTTAGAGGTGCCCTTAAATATGAACTACCCAACATTATCAATCCAGCTTAATAACTTTATCGTGAATGCGGCGAGTTACATACCAGACTGCCCAGATGATTATCGGGATCATTACCCCGACAATCAACTCAGGATGAACCGGTAAACCAGCAGCCTTGCCTGCTTTGGCGACATACAGTAGCAAGCTGACCACATAATATGAGATAGCGGCAATCGATAAGCCCTCCACCATACTTTGCAACTTCAACTGTAGTTCTTGTCCACGCGTAAGCTTTTCGAGTAACTGTTGGTTTTGTGTCTCGGTCATTATGTCAACTTGCGTTCGCAGCAATGCGCTAGTTTGTGAAATGCGTTCAGAAAGCGAAACCATGCGTTGCGCAGTAGCTTCAACAGTTGCTATGGCTGGAGAGAGGCGACGGCCCATAAATTCACCAATGGTTTGCGTACCAGATATGGCTTTTTCTCTTAATTCAGTGATACGCTGAGTCACTATCTTGTCGTAGGCATGCGTGGCTGCAAAGCGATACATGTTTTTGACATGAGCACGTTCGATACATACAGCCAGTGAGATTAATCGATCAAGTAATTCTTGTTCAGATGCGGCTTTTTTTTCCAGCTGAGCTGTGATATCGACTAGCTGTTGCTCAGCATTAGCCAACTCGGGGGCAAGCTGCTTAGCTGCTGGCAGAGCTCGCAGTGCGACAAGGCGGTAAGTTTCGATTTCGAGTAGACGCTGGGAAATACGTCCTGCACGTGATTCGGATGTTTCAGTCGGAGCAATTAAAAGCATGCGTTCAAAACCGCTGTCACGCAGCATGAAGTCTGTAACCGCGAGCGAGTGGCTATTCCTGCCGATGAGAGAAGCCACCACGGGGTTTTCACCAAACCAATTGCGCGCTAATGCCAGCGTCTCTACTGGGCGATTTAAGTCGCCATGCACCATGGCTAGCTTGACAGCAGCAAAAGTGCGGCCAGGAATCCCGGCTAACCAATCCTCTGGCAGGGCTAAGAATGAAAGCAATTCAGGGTCTGTTGCACCTAATTGTGCAACCTCGGGCAAATGCTGCACAAGCGAATAGGATGTGAACTCGGTGTGGCGCTCCCACCTTAAGCTGCAACCCTGTAGTCGCAAGCTCAAAAAATTATTCTGCAAGTTTTCAATTTCGAGCGCTTCTTGACAGGGGAGTCGGCGCAAATGCTCAAACTCTTGCTCAATCGTGACACCATCATTGAAAACAGTCACATAAATCACCAGCGCAGGTAAACGGATACGTTGGCTCGGGCGGGTATGCACCACGTTATGCAATAAAGCACGTTGCGGATCGATAGGAGGTAACCAATCGTGCGGGATAAGATTACCACTCGAATTCATGCTTAATAATCCAATGACAAGAAATTGATTGAGTAAATTATACTATCTCCCAATCTACTACACCTCCTATAACCATATTAAATCAGGCTGGGTTCCCGATTTATGTTGTTAGACTTGAACATCCCGGTTGAAGGTGCCTTGTAGCCGTATCGACATATCTGCCCATCCAGCGGGCGCGCATAGCCGTAGCATCCTTCCATGGCTACAACGACAGGCAATTTGTGAAACGTCTCCAGCTTGCCGACGCGACTGAAGAATTCCTGAAATCCATCCGCGTGATGGCCGATGTCTAATTCTTCCAGCACATCGCTGTCGCCTTAGATCAAGACAAGCTAATTGGAAAACCATCCAAATGTCTCGTCACCTTTCAGAGCCACAGTCATTTGACTGACACCATCCCGGCAGGCGTATCGGATGATGCAGGTGACGGGAGCGGCATTTCAGAGTCGAGCAAGTCAATTTCCCTGGATACGAACACCACAAGCCATACCCCCGTCAGTGCGTTATGCTAGGCTTTTCATCGACGGTCGTCATCCACATTTCAATGTGTAAACCCCATTGCCACTGTCATGCTAACCACCGCCCTCCCCAGCGATGCAAGCATAATCCAAGCGCAATACTTGCCGTACCCACCCACACATTGGGCAACACCGTCTCATTGTTCAATCCATGGCCAAGTAGCAATGCCAGCACCGGTGTTACGAGCGTAACCAAAGCAATCCGACCTGCTTGCATATGCTTGATCATGTAATAATACAACGTAAAGCCTAACACCGACCCGAATACTCCAAGGTACAAAGTAGTCGCTACTGCCCGTTCGGGCAATACAGCAGGCCAGTGCCCGTCAGCCAGGCACCATACCAATAAAAACAGCGGCAATGCCACAATCAAAGTGCCAAGCGTCATTGCCAGCGGCGGACTATCATCGCTTATCCATTTGATCCATACCAAACCGAGAGATTGCAGTACCACCGCAATGAAAAGTGCGACCAGACCCACAGCTGCAACATTACCGAGACCCAAGCCACCGCGAAACACTAGTACCAGCCCGACCAGCCCGAGCAACATACCTGCTATCTTGCTCGGAGTTATTGCCTCTTCCTTGAGCCACAAAGCCGCTCCCAAGCTGGTAATCAACGGTGACAATCCGAATATTACGGAGATCATGCCGGAACTGACATACTGAGACGACCAATACGTCAGTGCCATCGCACCGAACATACTTAATCCGCTGGCCAGATAGCTCAGACGCGCCTTACGATGCAATGGGAAACGGATGCGCAGAATAACTAGCAGCGCGACACATAACAGCGCACCTATTGCCATACGCGAGAGTACTGCAAAACTAAACCCGACTCCCATTGCGCTCCACTTGATGGCAAGCGGCGTAGTAGACCAGATAAGAATGACTGAAATAAATGCGGCGGGAAGCGACATACCGATACTCCAAACGACATAAAAACAAAAAGGCCACAGGAACATTCTGTGGCCTTTCGGAAACTGCTAATGCTGACAGTGCTTAAACGCTATTCTCCAGGCCACAATACTCAATATGCCACACCACTCGCGGATGTGCGCTTGGCAGGGCTTCGTTGGGTAAAACGGCTTTAAAGGAGTTCATGGCTGATTATCAGGGTGAATAATGTATGGAGTCAATTTATATTTTCGCTTCTAAATTTTCGAAAAATGACTAATTCATATTTTCTGTTGGTCTTTCTGCGACAGCAGAAGATCGGGCATTGGTGAGGATAGATTATGCATTTTAAAAACTGCGCCACAGTGAAATACATGTGAAATTTGGGTAGTTGACCTCTAATAATGACTCTTTTCAGACGAAACCAGCTATTGAGTGTCGGGTGACAGAGGTACAGTCGATGAGTGCAAAGCATGAGTTTTTAAGCGGAGATACGACCTGATAATATTTTTTAGATTTGTGGTCACTGTTGTCCGGTTAATGCTCAAATAGATTCAGTTGGTTACTGTGGATGACATTGTCAGAAATGTCGTCTCTGCCCAAAAATGCCTGTGGGATTGGAATTTTCTCGAACAAGACTCAAGGGGTCAATTGTTGAATTAATATCTTTTAATTAAAGGGTTTTGACCCGAATGGCACTAAGTTAAGCCTTTTTAGCCAAATTAGATTATTGTGAAACCCATGACAATACTGACTTAATTGGTTGTTTTAACTATGCTGAAGCCCCTTAACTTAGTGGCATTCGGCTTTGACTCCATTTAATTTATACCTTGAGATTAGCAACCTTTTATAAGCAGTATAGTGCACATATCAGATTAAAATAAAACACAAACAAACGAGCTTTTATCACTCATCTGTTTGTTTTACAACTAATTGAATTTAAAATGCATTATATTTAAAATAAGTAATAATTCGCTTTTATGCTTTTTTGTCTGCATTAACCGTGGGCGGATTCAAGTTAGAAGTGCAACACATTGTCAATTCACCTTTATTACTATGCAAATCTGTTTTTGATAACCACCTCATCAAGTGCTAGCTGACCCGGTCGTGGCCACGCTTCCTTAGTGCCCTTGCCAATTGCAACAAACATTGCAATTACATGGTCGTCAGGCAGGTGAATCAGTTCAGCAACTTTTTCGAAATCGAAACCATCCATTGGACATGAGTCATATCCCATCGATTTTGCGGCAAGCATTAATGTTTGCGCCGCTATACCACAAGATCTCATTGCCTCATCTCTCTGAACCTGGTCTTTGCCTCGATAGTAATTATCGATAGCTGGAAGCATAAATTCCTGGACTTCTTTGGGGGCATTAACCCAGTATCGACCAGGCTGCCTTTCCCATGACTTCAGGTCGGCACATAGAACAATGAATAACGACGCATCTGTCACCTGTGCTTGACCCCAAGCCACCTGCCTGATTTGTGCTCTTAGCTCTTTGTCCGTTACTACGACATAGCGCCAGTTTTGAATATTGAACGCCGTGGGTGCAAGCACGGCCAAAGACAGAAACTCATTTATTTCTTCTTCTGTCATGCTGTGGCTAGCGTCAAAATGTTTAACTGCTCGGCGTGAACGTATTGCGTCTACTGTCGTCATACTATTTCCCCTATTGAATTTTTTTTTAAAACATAACGTGATGTTAACCAACTGCCTTGCTTTGGGCGTTCTGATTGAACGGAAGGTTGAACGAAGCCGCCAGTGCGGAGAAACTCAATTTAGCAAGCTGATTGAATAGCATAATTCATCCTTTATCAGAAAGGAAATTTTGTAGTTTGCCATGAGGATAAAGCAGATGGTGCCATAAATTTCACTACAGATTCCAGCCCATTTCGAGCAAAGTTTTCAGCACCTGCTGAGTTGCCTGAAATCGGGGGTTAACAGCCTAAAACCATTAATGGCGCCTCTAAAAATTCAATTTTCTATGCAAGGCAAGACGCGAACAAAAAATTTGAGCGCGATATTTGCTTGATGTGTAAGCGATAATTTTTTTCGACTAACGCCTTATTGTGACGAAGTAGGGTAAGACGGCAAGCCGCAAAGCGGCTGCTCGCAAAATTGGATTTTTAGAGGTGTCCTGTATGTGTTTTCATAAAGTAACGCGCTTAAGCTCAATTCTGCTGATGAGAAAATCGCCGGCAAATGAAATTCTGTTATATTTCATATCTACTTGTTTAAATAAGTAAATTTAAAATTTTGAATTGACCGGAGAGCGACGGTCATGGATACTTGCGATTGTGCAGTTTGATTGACTATCTTTTTTTCCTCATTATTTTGGTACCTTCGATTTATGCTTAATGATTTTTGGCAAGAAATTCTTACGGTATGGCGTGTTGGCATTCTGAATACCACCCTGGGTGATATTTTCATTGCGATAGGAGTGTTTCTAAGCTTCTTGCTTGTTCGTCGAATTTTCTCTCGCTTCTTTTGCTATGTCTGCCATAGGCTGGGTAGACAATCCGAAACAGATGTATATGACCGTATTCTGGAAGCTATTAAACGTCCCCTTGAATTTACCTTTGTAATTATTGGTCTCTATATTTCAGGACAAGTCGTCGAACTATCTCCTGCATTAAATGCCATTTTTGGGCAAATCATCCGATCCCTTATTGCCTTCACGATCTTTTGGTCTATTTTTCGTATGCTTGATCCGCTGTCACTATTGCTAAATCGATCCAGTATGATCTTTGGTAACGAAAGCATGCACGAAACCATTAAAAGCTTTTTCATCAAAATCGCAAAATTTGTAGTGGTGTGCTCAGGTATTGCAGCTGTGTTTCAAGAATGGGGGTTTAATGTCGCGGCAGTCCTCGGTAGCTTGGGTTTGGTCGGTATGGCGGTTGCCCTCGGAGCGCAGGATATTATTAAGAATTTGTTTGCCGGACTCACCATTTTCTTAGACCATATTTTCGAAAAAGGGAATTGGATCAAGACGCCTGACGTGGAAGGTACGGTTGAAGAAATCGGGTTTCGTGGAACAAAAATTCGTCAATTTGATAAGGCCCTAGTCACGATTCCTAATTCCAAATTGGCCAATGAAGCGTTGATTAACTACTCCCGGATGACCAACCGGAGAATCTATTGGATGATTGGAGTTGAATACCGTTCGACTACACAACAAATCCAGAATATTCTTCGGGCCATCACGACGTATGTTCACGAGTGCGGAGACTACGAAACCGATCCGGAACTTACGAAAACGCTCATTTTTTTGGATTCATTTGGCAGCTCGAGCATCGACATTATGCTCTATTGTTTTACTAAAACCACTGTATGGGGAGAGTGGCTGGAAGCGAAAGAACGTTTGGCATATAAAATTAAGGAAATTGTCGAAGCTGAGAAGGCCAGTTTTGCATTTCCATCGCAATCGATCTACGTGGAAAGTCTGCCACTCGGGCAACCTGAAGCATTCCCGCTCCACAGACCTGACCAAACCGCTAAAGTAAAAGATTTGGGAAAAGAGGGCAATTCGTAATACGACAGATGTCATCTTACGGGCATTGCAGTTGCAGCCTCTCCTGATTGTGAAAGACGTTTTAGAGGTGCTCTTTAGGCTGTAAGGTGGCTAATAGAGGGACTAGAACGCTGGCGTTGATCCCGAGATTCCGTCAAAGAAATCCTATAGTCTGGTATTAAGTTACCTAATAAGCGAGTGCTGCACCCTCATTTCTCGGATCTTTGATGCCGGAGATAACGCTATCAGTAATCATAATGGAATTAGCGTCGCCTATTCCTCTCGCCCTGCTGGCTTCTTTAAATTCGATATGTCCCATCTTTTTGAGCACCTCAAGTGTGTCCGGTGAAATACCGTATTTGCCATATATAATTCGGTCCGGTTGCCACTGGTGATGGAAGCGTGGCAGAGAAACAGCATCTTCAATACTCATGCCATGATCTATGACATTCACGATCACCTGAAGTGCTGTGGTGATAATCGTTGAACCACCTGGGGAGCCGGTGATCAAGAAGGGCTTCCCGTCCTTAAGCACAAGTGTTGGAGACATTGAACTCAACATTCTTTTTCCTGGGGCAATGGAATTTGCTTCTCTTCCAATCACATTAAATTGATTAGGTGAGTTTTCTTTTATTGAGAAGTCATCCATTTCATTATTCAATAAGAAGCCAGCGTCCTGGACAATGATCTTGTTGCCGTAGTCGCTATTGAGCGTTGTTGTTAATGCAACCATAACCCCTTCTTTATACACGGAAAGATGTGTTGTTTCAGGGCTTTCCTCGGGCCAGTACCCAGCGCCTATATTTTCACTCTTACTTGCTTTGTCAGAATTAAAATCGGAAAAACGCTGCGCGGCATAGGATTTATTGGTGAGCTTCGCAATAGGGACATCATAATAATCCGGATCTCCGAGATGTTCTGCGCGGTCTGCATAGGCGCGTCGCTCCGCTTCAACCATCAAGTGAATCACCTTGGCACTCCCGAAACCCATAGCAGACACATCGTAGGTTTCCATCATATTTAGAATTTGTATCACAAGCGCGCCGCCGGAAGATGGGGGCCCCATGCCGTAAATATCGTAACCCCGATATGTGCCTTTGACCGGCTTTCGCCAAATTGATTTATAGTTTGCCAGATCATTCAGCGTGATTTCTCCGTTACCCCGCTGCATCTCAGCGACGATCAGATCTGCAGTTTTGCCCTTGTAGAAACCGTCACGACCACTGTCCGCAATTCGTTCCAAGGTCTTTGCGAGCTCAGGCTGACGCCATATGTCACCTTCCTCATAAGGCGCCCCTTTTTTGGAGAAAGTCTTAATAGATTCGGGATACTGCTCCATCTTTTTGAGCACTTTGTTAAATTGGCGCGCTAGATCATGACTTAGAGGAAAGCCTTTTTCTGCTAAGCGAATTGCCGGAGCGATAACTTGTTTGATCGAAAGCGAACCATAAGTTTCAAGCAATGTGATTAAACCATCCACAGAACCTGGCGTACCGGTCGCTTTGTGGCTCGCTGTTGATAACTTCTTGATGATATTCCCTTCCGAGTCTAGATACATATCACGACTGGCACTCGCCGGGGCAGTTTCTCGGTGATCCAGCGTCACGACTTTGCCATCTGCTAAACGCACGACAGCAAAACCACCCCCACCAAGATTTCCCGCAGAAGGATAGGTCACCGCCAATGTAAATGCTGTCGCAACGGCCCCATCGACTGCATTGCCACCCGCCTTCATGATTTCGAGTCCGGCGGCGGAAGCAAGCGCCGATCGAGAGGTGACAATGCCCGTTTTGCCATAAATTGCTTCTGGGCTCGCAGCAAGAAGTGGCGTTGAGAGTAGGGCTAGTAGATACAATGCGATTTTCATGTGGTATTCAGTTTTTATCATTAATTTCAGTGGCGCTTAGCTTATCACGGTAGCAAACTTATCTTTGATTACTAACAATAGCATTTAAATCCCCGTGCTTTTTATCACGACCTGTTCCGGCTTGAATGATGCCGCCCGCGCCTCAATTTCAAGCCGATCTCGCTTGAATGCGCCGAATTGGCGCTGTTAAATACGCGTTGTGAATCATGGCACAGGCCATAATTTGCGCCTGATGAACATCCAGACCGATACAGGGCTGGAGACAACTTTGACGCGCTATTTAAACGTTTATAATAACCCTATTCAGCAGCGCGCTTTGAATCACTTGACGCCCATCCAGTCATTGAAAAAATGGGGCACAGAAAACCTGATTTATTTGTTAAACGTGTTTAGAAACAGGCGGGACTTGACATTTAGCTACGTACAGTAATTTTCACGGTTCAGCATTCAAAGAAATGCATCAGATTGAGCAAATTCATTGATTGTGTAAATTTTTATCTTTAGGTTCATTACTAGCATTAAATTGATTTTAGTTATCCTATACTTATGTTTAATTTATTGAATATACGTAAGTAAAAGTAAATTATTTTATTTATATATGGATATAAACTGTATATAGCGTTATGATACGGATCATGTACAGGTAACATTTTTTAAATTTTTATTTGAATTGGAGCAAGCCATGACGACAAAAGCGAGAGCTGCTGTTAAAGCCTTACCGACTACTAAATCTAAAGTTACGACGAAATCGTTGCCAGCTAAAGCGGTTGCGAATAATAAGTCTAATAAGCCTGCTCAAACGGATAAAGAAGTGATTCCCTCAAAGACAGTGACTCCCACAAAGGCAGTGGGCAAAATGACTAACGATAGTCCTGTCTCAAGATCTGCTGTAACAACTGCTAAAGTAGCTAAAGCGGGGAAGTTATCCAAGGCAGATAAGCCTAAAAAAATTAAAATGGTGCGTGATAGTTTCAGCATGCCAGAAAATGAATACTCGCAATTCGCCGCATTAAAGAAGAGGTGCTTGCAGGCGGGTGTTCATGTGAAAAAAAGCGAATTGCTGCGAGCGGGGTTGCTTAGCTTGTCAAAGCTAACTGATTCTGAGTTGGTTAAAGTTGTAGGGCAAGTGGAAATTCTTAAAACAGGCCGACCAAATAAACATTGAGTGGCTGTCGTATAAGATGCTTTTGTTAGCAAGTCTATGGACGCGAAAAGCCTTGTCGAAAATACCAAACAATTTAGGCGATGCAAAATGATTGCAATCCTCCGCGCCGGAATCTGCTCTCATTGAGATGAGTTATATGTACCACACTAAGTGAGTGACTAACCTTAGTATTGACAGGTAATTACTATGCAAGCATACGATACCATTGCTGCAGTGGACTTGGGTTCCAATAGCTTCCGGCTGCAAGTCGCGCGAGTAGTGGAAGATCAGATATATCCACTCGATTCCTTGAAAGAAACAGCTCGTCTGGCTGCAGGGTTAACGTCGGACAATTTGTTAGATGACGAGTCCCAGCTTCGTGCCCTTGAATGCCTTAAGCGTTTTGGCGAGCGTTTACGTGGCTTGCCAAGCCATGCTGTAAGGGTAGTGGGCACAAATACTTTCAGGCTGGCTAAAAATGCCCCCGCTTTTCTTAAAAAAGCAGAAGCTGCTTTGGGTTTTCCGATTGAAATAATCGCTGGTCGAGAGGAGGCGCGGTTAATTTATCTGGGCGTGGCACATTGCATGCCACAATCGCAAAGCCAACGGTTAGTGGTTGATATCGGCGGTGGTTCTACCGAATGCGTGATTGGCGAGGGATTGGAGCCGCTTCGCATGGAAAGCTTGTACATGGGATGTGTCAGCTATAGCAAGCGGTTTTTTGGCGACGGTAAAATTACTAAAGATGCCATGCGGCAGGCAGAACTCGCTGCGCGCATGGAGCTACAATCAATTCGTTTTGAGTTTTCCGGCGGAAATTGGCAAGAAGCGATTGGGTCATCTGGCACAGCACGTGCATTGGCTGATTTGTTAAAGCAAAATGATTGGAGCAATGAAGGTATAACGGCAGAGGGGCTGGCAAAACTGCGTTCCATGTTACTGAAAATAGGGGACTGCAAGCGGCTGGATACACTTGGTCTGAAATCGGATCGCATTCCTGTACTGCCTGGCGGATTTGCCATTATGTCGGCAGTTTTCACTGAATTGGATATTCAGCATATGAGCGTAGCGGGCACCGCGCTTAAAGAAGGGGTGTTATATGACCTGCTGGGTCGTCTGCATCACCAGGATATGCGCGAAGTCACCGTGAGCCAATTTATGCGACGTTACCATATTGATCCATTACAAGCCAAACGTGTAGAGGATTTAGCGTTGTTGCTTTTCAAGCAAGTGGCGCAGGGCTTTGACGTTGATGTTGCCGCTGAGCAGCAGCAGTTGCAATGGGCTGCCAGGCTGCATGAAATAGGTATTTCCATCGCACATAGTGGTTATCACAAACATGCAGCTTACATTCTGGAAAACGCTGACATGCCGGGTTTTTCTAAAATGGAGCAGTTTCAGTTCGGGTTGCAAGTAAGAGCGCAACGCGGGTCACTTTCCAAGGTGCCAAAATTATCGGAAATAATAGAGGATTGGACTGCAATATTAGTGTTGCGCCTAGCGGTTTTGTTTTGTCGTAGTCGTACGGATGTGACCTTGCCTAAAATACAGCTGGAAAGAAGCGGCAAAAAATACCGCATTACACTCGATAAAGAATGGATTGAGCAAAATCCGCTCACAGAAAATGCGTTGCAGGCCGAGGTCAAAGAATGGGAAGCAGTAGGAGTCAACTTTTCAATAACCAGTGAATTAGTAACTACTCACCCCTATAAATAATCAAGAAAACACTTGACAGGTTTTTAGGGG